>JASHOL010000476.1 GCA_030041135.1 Streptosporangiaceae bacterium
ACGGAGGCGGTCTCTCTGTCGCCGAGGGATGCAGCCGTCGTGCACCCAGAGACAGACGGGACGACGTACGTCACCGTCGGGTCGGCGGGCCGGCCCCGTTACGCATGGTCAGGTGCGGTCGAATCCGACCGGAACTTCATCGCCGGCGTGAACACGGGAGCGCCGGGGAACGGCACCGAGGTTACCGCTGACGCCAAGACCGGGGTCGGGCCATACGTCAGCCAGCTCGATTTCACCGACAAGTACGAGACCATCAACTGGTCGCAGGCCCGGTACCGGGACTACGCCTTCATCGCCCTGGACGTCGTGCCTGCCGCGCCAGACGGGACGACGACGATGACGCTCAGGGCCATCAACGAGCAGGGCGTCGAGTTCGACCGGGTCATCTTCAGCCGTAAGGCCGGCGGCCATCGTCGCTTCTAGGCCGATCGCGGCGCTATCCGGCCGGCGCTGCTTCTGGACCTGCACTCGGTTCTGACCGCGCGTCCAGTTCCGCGGCGCTGCGGGCCGCCGCTAGCCGGTAGTACATCAGCGTGAGGGCGATGGCGACGAACGGGCCATAGCCGACGCCGCCGACGATTGCCGGAATCATCCGATGCAGCACGACCGGCATCGCGGGCCTGCTGATCACGTTGATCGGGATGAGCATGACCAGAATCGAGATGCCATAGGCCTTCGCCAGCGCCCACAGAACCTCCGACCCGTGGCCGTGGATAAGGCGCCAGCTGCGCCGGACACCCGCCGGCACAGGCAGGTCCTCGATGATGACAACCGGCACCGCGAGCAGCCACATGAACATCAGGTACAGGGCCGGGATGGCGACGAGGAAGTCCCAGAACTTCAGGATCGGAATGGATGCGAGGATCACGAGCCAGACCGCGGCCAAGACGGCCGCCGCCGGCGCGGCCCGGACGACGGCAGTCGCCAGCCTGATCGGGGTCGGGGCATCGCTTCCGCTGGACCCCGGAGGGCGCGCCGCGACGACGGCGATCAGCACGAACGTCGCGGCCCCGACAACCGCGTCGCACCACGCTGCCGAGCCGCGGTTGACGGTGATCAGCGCGATCAGGCCCGCGGTCGGCCCGTAGATGGCGCCGGCGATGAGCAGCATGCGGCCGGCGCTGGCGCGATAAAGGTGCCAGGCGTCGCGCAGGACGCCTTCCAGCGGATCGGTCACGGCGCGATCATACGCATAACCGGACATCGTCGCCAGGACGGTCGCCGACCCGAGGCGCAACTCCGACAAATTCCCGCCCATCTGCATGGCTGCGGAACCTGGGTGTCGTCCCGCAGGCTGTTGCACTCTTGACGCGGTCGGGTGCGGTGGGCCCGGCCGCCGGCCGGTCTCGGGATGCCTGCACTGCCCGCCGGCTGTCGACACCCTGCAAGTTGTCCGGTGCATACCAGGTCAAAGCGACCGCGAAAATGCGGAGAACTTACAGGATGTCGGAAAACTACGCTGCGGACGGACCACCCGCGGCCCGGCCTGGTGCTTGCCAGGGCCGCCGGCTCACGGCCTCGTTTTCCGGGCCGTCACCGGCGGCTCCGACGGAGCACATCCAAGGGCGGTCAGCAGCTCGGCTGGGTCGCTGGTCACCACGGCATAGGGCCGTACGTCCAGGCTGCGGGCCACAGCAATGTAGCGCGGTTTGCCGCGAGGATTCGCTTCGTCGACACGGAGGCGGTAACGGTCAGCCACAGCCCGGGTCAGTAGGTCCCAGTCGGGTGCGGCGGCAGAATCATTGCGCCGCTGCAGCCACTCCCCAGTTGTGACGGGATTGTCAGAGTGGGCACCATATGTAACCGACCCGCACCTCAGCTCTGGACTGCCCATTTTACCGCCTCCTGTTCAGGCCGCCGGGCGATGCGTATCGACAGTCAACCTCGTAGCCGGCGTAGCTTTGTAGATGTTGGCTGTATGGTCAGAAAGGCCATACGGGCAACAGCGGCCCACCGCCTCCGACATGCGAGTGGCACGAGGCATGAGCGAGTTCGGCAGGGAGTTAACGCGCCTGATGGCGCAGCGCGGCATAGGTGTGCGCGGGCTGGCACGCGCGGTCTACTGCAATCCTGGGCACATTTCCAATCTCCGCAATGGCAAGGCGCGCCCATCCGTGAATCTGGCCGCGGCCCTCGACCGGAACCTCGAGGCGCAGGGGGTGCTCGAAGAGGCGGCCGTGCGTGCTCGTCGCGCGCCCGCGCATGCTCCCTCCGGGCTGACAGGGAAAGTCGGCGCATCCTCTGCCGTTCTCAACAAGAGCCTTGAGCCCTGGGAAGTGGCCGAGGCGCTCACTCGCTCCTCGCTGAGCGCAACGACGGTCGACATTCTGGAGGAGTCTGTCGTCGGCCTTGCGGCTCGCTATCCGTTCACGTCGCCCGATAATCTAGTTGTAGATGTGCAAGCGATCCTTAGCGTCATCGGCACTGCGCTTGTGCATTCTCAGCCCTTGAGTGTCCGGGAACGATGCGTCAGGCTGGCCTGCATCGCGTGCGGCGTGGCGGGTCAACTTGCCGACGACACTGCTCGTCCTGATCGGTCTGCCGCATGGTTCAGCGTCGCGAGTATTGCCGCGGACGAAATATGCGATCCCGACCTTGCGGCGTGGGTCCTTGCGGTGCGGAGTATCGGATGTCATTTTCGCGGCGAGTATGATCTGGCTGCCGAGTTGCTTAGCCGGGCGAGGATTGCTGGCTCGTCTTGTACCTTCCGGAGGCAAGCTTGGCTGGTGGCGTTGTCTGCTCGCGCGAATGCTGCGGTTGCGTGTCGGCGAGGCGGCCTCGGCGAACGCGGATCGAGTGTTGCACCTGCAGTAGACAATGCGCGAGCGCTTCTGCAAGCTGCCGGGCCACCATCAGGCACGGATTTCTTCGACGGGCCACGACTGGCTGGGATGGCGGGTACAGCCATGCTGATGGCGGGTGACATACCTGCGGCAAAAGCATTCATAGAGGAGGCGCTGGCGGGACGTACCGCCAGCGACGTTAAGGGACGCGCATTGCTAACTCTCGATCTTGCCGAATGCATGGTAGCGGAGCATGAGCCAGAGCAGGCCGTCGAGTTGGCGGCGAGCGCAATCAATATGCAGGGTAGCGGCATCGTAGTGCCAGTTATTAATCGGGCGGCTTTGATACATAGAGCACTGCGCCCATGGTCACGCTGTTATGCGGAACTAGGCGACAAGCTAGCTGAGCTGCACGGAAGAGTAACGGAGGGCTGAACGGTGCGGTGGACCGTGCATGGGCATCGGGACGTGTACGCCAGCGAATGGGTGCGAGTGTCTCTAGATGACGTAGAGATCCAGGACGGGCGGCGGTTCGAGCATCATGTGCTCCACTTCCCGCGTGCTTCAGTAACAGCAGTGGTGGCTGATGAGGCTGGTAGGGTACTGCTGCTCTGGCGGCATCGGTTTATCCCGAACTCGTGGGGCTGGGAAGTACCCGCTGGATGGGCTGAGCCTGGAGAGGAGCCGGCTGCCGCCATAGCACGCGAGATCGAAGAAGAAACGGGCTACCGGCCGGCGCTGGTACGGCCGATGATTAGATACAACGCGCTGAGCGGCATCAGCGATATGCAATTCACTGCCTTCGTGGCGAATGGTGCCGAGCACGTCGGCCCCCCGGCTGACCAAAGCGAGTCTTCCCGAGTGGAATGGATACGAGCCGCGGAGATACCAAAGCTTGCTGCCGCAGGGGAAATCAAGGACGGTCCGTCGCTAGCTGCGCTCATGTATTACCTCGCAGTCGAGCAAGACAGCTAGAGCCGTGATCGTCCAGGCGGTTTCACAGCCTGGCCGGCGGGTGCTCGCCCGGATGCTGGAAGATGACGGCGACCTGGCTGACGCGAGAGCAGGTCCGGTACCTGGTCGAAACGCGCGATGACGTGCGATGAGCGCCACCATCGTCCGGCAAGGCCGGCGGGCCGACGCGGCCGGCGGCGGCCAGGCTCTTAATGTAGAGCGCGGGCGCGGTAGGTCACCGCGCCGGCCGCTAGCAGAGGACGCCGCATGCCCGCTGAGCTCATGAATGGCACGGAACTTAGCCGCGAGATCGTGGCTGGCGCCGCGAAGCGCGCGGCCGAGCTGAGCGCGGCCGGGATCGTCCCGTGCCTGGCGACAGTGATCGTGGGCGAGGACCCGGCCTCTGTCACTTACGTGCGGATGAAACAGAACCGCTCGCGCACCGCGGGCATCGCGTCGCGCCACGTTGAGATGCCCGAGCAGACGACGACGCAGCAGCTCGTCGACGAGATCAGCGCACTGTCGGCCGACGCGGACGTGCACGGAATCCTCCTTCAGCACCCCGTTCCTTCTCATATCGACGAGCGGGCCGCGTTCGAGGCCATCGCCCCGCACAAGGATGTCGACGGCGTCACGATGCACTCGTTCGCGGCCATGGCCTTCGCGGAGCCCGGCTTCGCCTCCGCCACACCCGGCGCCATCATGCGGCTCCTGGACGCCTATAACGTCGACCCCAGCGGGAGGCACGCCGTGGTGATCGGCCGGAGCCCGATACTCGGAAAGCCGGTGGGCATGCTGCTGCTCGGCCGCAATGCCACCGTCACTTACTGCCACTCGCGTACCCGTGACCTGCCAGGGATCGCGCGGACCGGTGACATCGTGGTGGCCGCGGTCGGTAAGCCCGAGTTCGTCCGTGGTGACTGGATCAAGCCGGGCGCGGTGGTCGTGGACGCCGGCTACAACCCGGGCAACGTCGGCGACGTGGCCTTCTCCGAAGCGGCTGAGGTCGCGAGCCTGCTGACGCCGGTTCCCGGCGGCGTCGGGCCGATGACGATCGCCGTCTTGCTCGACCAGACGGTCGACGCGGCGGCGAGGCAGGCGTCCGGCTGACGGCCCGGCCGCCGCTTGTGGCGCTATTACATTCTCCGAACTATTGTTGGCGCCGGGAGGTGCCTCATGACCAGGGACGCGATTCGCGGGTCGTCAGATCGAGGCATCCTGATCCTGACTAGCCTGGCCGAGGGACCTAAGCACGGGTACGCCCTGATCAAGGACATCGAGGACTTCGGCGGCGTCAAGCTCGGCGCGGGCACGCTCTACGGTGCGCTGGCCATGCTGGAGAAGGCCGGCCTGGTGGAGGCCCTGCCCGCCGACGACCGCCGCCATCCGTACCGGATCACGGCGAGCGGCCGGGAGCACCTGCGCGTCCGGCTGTCGGAAGCGGCAAGGATTGCCGAGGTCGGACTGCGGCGCATCGCGGCGGCGCTGACGTGAAGCGGATCCTTGCCCTCTACCCTCGTGACTGGCGGGAGCGGTACGGCGACGAAGTATCCGACCTGGCGGACGAGCTCGTCCGGATGGGCGAGACGACACCAGCGCGGGCTCGCCTCGGCCTGGTCGGCGGGGCCGCAGTCGAGCGCTGGCGGTCCTGGGCGACCGCTACCGGCGCTATGCCGCCAGCCCACAAACGGCTCGTCCCGCTGATCTGGTAACGCGGCTACGGCGTCGGGCTCAGCTCTCGCTCTCGGACCGGTCGGGCTCGCCACTATTACACTTTCCGATATATTTGCTTCGGATCTAGCCAGTCGCACCGGGTGGAAGGGGACACATGGCGATTGCGCTCGCGGTGACCTACCTCTGCTGGTTGATATTCGAGGTTGCCCTGCTGGTCCGCGACCGGGTGCGAAATCAGGGCAGCACGGCCGGAGACCGCGGCACGCGGCTGCTGAACTTCCTGCTGATCATCGCGGCCATCGTGGTCGCGGACGTGCTGCGCCCGCTGACCGGCACTCATTCGCCGCTGCGGATCCCCGGCGGCCCCGGCGGCTGGACGCTGATCGCCGGAGCGATCATCGTCTGGATCGGCCTGCTCGTCCGGATCTGGGCCGTAGTGACGCTTGGCCGGAGCTTCCGCACCACGGTCGAGGTCGATCCCGGTCAGGCGGTGGTCTCCAGCGGCCCGTACCGGCAGATCCGCCATCCGTCTTACACCGGCCTGCTGCTGATGGTGACCGGCGTCGGCATCGCGTCTGGCAACTGGCTCGCGCTCGCGGTCTGCATCCTGCTGCCGGGGGCAGCGATGCTGCGGCGGATCCAGATCGAGGAGGCGGAGCTGACCCGAGTGCTGGGCGAGCCCTACCAGGTGTACCGGGGCCACACCAAGCGCCTGATCCCCGGCCTGTGGTGAGTCGCCGGAGCGCCTCGCTCAGGTAACCGGGCCCGGCGGTCGGTCAGGCAGCCCGGCGCCAGGCCTCGGCCAGGGCGGCGTAGCTTTCGCGGCGGCGCTCCCGGTCCAGGCTCGGTGTCACCACGACGATCTCGTCAGCCTGCGCGGCCTGCTTCATCTCCAGCAGCCGCTCGGCGACGACCTTCGGCTCGCCTGTCACCATTCGCCCGTCGTCCTCCCGCCCGGACCGGAACTCGGCGGACTGCGCTAGCTCGCGCGCCTGCTCGGGCCGCAGCGGCTCGCGGATGCCGCGCCTGATGTTCTGGCGGGTGAGCGTCCAGGCTGCCTCGAAGTCGATCACGGCCTCCGGGTCCTCGCTGGCGAAGGCCAGCACCGACATCGCCGAGTACGGCTGCGCGCCCTCGGCGCGCGGCTCGAACCGGCGCCGGTAGTCCACCAGCGCGTCGACGGCAATGTCGGGACTCATGTGATGGGCAAAGACCGCGCTCATCCCGTTGACCGCGGCGAACCGCGGGCCGTAGAAGCTCGAGCCGAGCACGAACAGCTGGGGCCGCTCGTCGACGAGCGGCGCCGCCACCAGCGGCTCGTACGGGTGCCCGGCGGGAAAGCCGTCGCCGAGAAACGCGAGCAGCTCGCCAACCTGAGCCGGGAACTCGGCCGCCGGGTCGGTCACCATGCCTCGGCGCAGCACGTGCGCGGTCAGCGGATCGGTGCCGGGCGCGCGGCCGAGCGCCAGGTCGATCCGGCCTGGGTACATGGCCAGCAGTGTCCTGAACGTCTCGGCGACCTTCAGCGCCGCATGGTTCGGCAGCATGATCCCGGCGGCGCCCACCCGGATCCGGGAGGTGAGCGCCCCGACGTGCGCGGTCAGCAGCTCCGGGGAGCTGCAGGCCAGGCTGCGCATGTTGTGGTGCTCGGACACCCAGTACCGCCGGTAACCGGCCGCCTCGACCGCCCGCGCGATCTGGACGGCACCGGCGATGGAGGCGGCCGCATCCTCGCCGAACTCGATCCCGACGAAGTCGAGCACGGCCAGCGGCAGTGACTCTTCGTTCCCACTCATGATCATGTCAATGCGGGAAGGGCCGGCGGCATTCCCGCCGTGGTCCAAGATCGCTGAGCCGGTGGTGCCGTAGCATGCCAGCAGTGAGAATGAACCAGAAAGTGGCGGTCGGCACGGTATACGTCGCCGCGATGTTCATGTCGATCATGGACGCCACGATCGTGAACGTCGCGCTGCCTGCCATCGGGCGCGCGCTCGCCGCGCCGCCGACCGCAGTGGCCAGCATCTCCATCGCGTACCTGGTGAGCCTCGGCACCTTCATCCCGGCGTCGGGCTGGCTCGGGGACCGGTTCGGCGGCAAGCGGGTCCTGCTCATCGCGACCGCGGCCTTCACGGTGTCGTCCGCGCTCTGCGGCCTGGCCACGAGCCTGCCCGAGCTGGTCGCGTTCCGCGTGCTGCAGGGCGCGGGCGGCGGCATGCTCGCGCCGGTCGGCCTGGCCATGCTGTTCCGGGTGTTCCCGCTCCAGGAGCGGATCCGGGCCGCCTCGATCCTCACCGTGCCGACGACGCTCGCGCCCGCGGCGGGTCCGGTCCTGGGCGGCGTGCTGGTCACCGAACTGTCGTGGCGGTGGGTCTTCTACGTGAACGTTCCGATCGGGGCGGCCGCGATCATTTTCGGGCTGATCTTCGTCAGGCAGCCGGGGCAGGACCGGCCGGGCCGCTTCGACCTGACGGGCTTCCTGCTGTCCGGAGCCGGGCTCGGCTCGCTGATGTACGGGGTGTCGGAGGGGCCCAACATCGGCTGGGAGCGGCCGGAGGTCATCGGCACGGTGATCGCGGGCGGCCTGCTGCTGATCGCGATGATCGTGGTCGAGCTGAGGCACCCGCGCCCGCTGGTGGCGCTCGGCCTGCTGCGTGACCGTCTCTTCCGGTCGGCCACGGGCGCGCTCACGCTCGCGGGCATCGGCTTCATCGGCACCCTGTTCGTTACGTCCCTGTACCTGCAGGACGGCCGCGGTCAGGACGCGCTGGTGGCCGGGCTCAGCATCTTCCCCGAGGCGTTCGGGGTCATGGTCGGGGCCCAGCTAGCCAGCCGGCTGCTCTACCCGGCGCTGGGCCCGCGGCGCCACATCTCGCTCGGGCTGGCGGGCGCGTCGGTTTCGATGGCGCTGCTCGCGGTGCTCGGCGACCACACCAGCCTGTGGTGGGCCAGGCTCATCATGTTCGCGCTTGGCGTGTCGATGGGGCAGATATTCGTGCCGACCCAGGCGGCGGGGTTCGCGACAATTGATCCGGCCTTCACGAGCGCGGCCTCGACGCTGTTCAACACGGCCAGGCAGCTGTCCGGCGCCGTCGGCGTCGCGGTCCTGACCACCGTGATCGTCGCGATCGGGCCGGTGCACGTGGTCGCAGGACGGCCGGTTGCCGACCTGAACGCTTACCGGGCGGCGTTCCTCGTCGCGGCCGCGGTCGCGCTGGTCGGCATCGTGCCCGCGGCCCTGATCCGAGACCGCGACGCGGTCACGACGATCCCCGACGGCCGCTACCGGCGGCGGCACGCTCCGACCGCGCAGGAGCAGGCAGCCTGAGCGGTCGGGCGCTGGCCGCGGTGGCCGCCCACAGCGGTTGCGCCCTAGCATCCCGCGGCTGGCTGACTCAACGATTCAGCAGGTAGAAGCGGAGCGTGTCGGCGGTGACCGGGAGTACTTCCACGTCATCGAAGCCAGCCTCGGAAGCGTACCGGCGCAGCGTCGAGGGCCGCATGACCGCGCCGGTCGCGGCCGTGTGCGGATCGCCCATAACCGCCGGCAGGCACCCGACCACGCTCCAGCCGTAGTTGTACTGCTCGAGCAGTGAGGCGGGCGCGGTGAACTCGTCCTCCACCAGCTCGTCTGCGACGACGACCCAGCCGGGCGAGGCGAGCACCCGCCGCGCCGCCCGCAGCACGGCAACCGGCCTGGCCATGTCGTGCAGGCCTTCGATGATCGTCACCACGTCGTACCGGCCGGACATCCCGTCAGCTGAGGCCGCAAAGAACGTCACCCGGCCGGCGACGCCAGCCTCCGCGGCGTTGCGCCGCGCCGCCGCGATCACGTCCTCGTCCAGGTCGAAGCCGTCGACGTGCGCCAGCGGGTAGGCGAGCGCGATCGCGATGCTCGACCACCCCGCGCCGCACGCCAGATCCGCCACCGTCGCGGCCGGCGAGGCGCGCAGCCGCTCATCGACAGCACTGATCGAGGGCAACCACGACCGGCCAAGCAGGTGCAGGAACGTGGCCCGGTTATAGTCCGGCCGGCCCTCCGGCGCCCATGGCTGCGGCGGCGGCGCGGATCCGCTGCGGAACGCATCAACCAGGTCGGGCAGCGACCGCGCCGCCCGTGCGATCTCGGTACCGTTGAACGCCCGGTACCTCACGTCGTTGCGATCGGCCATCACCGCCGCGTGCCCGGCCGGCAGCGAGAACCGCCGCTCGCGCGGCGCGGCGGCCGGGTCGTCCACCGCCACAAGTCCGCTGGCCGCCTGCTGCTCGAGCCACTCTCGCACGTACCGCTCGGTCGTGCCGGTTCGCGCCGCCAGCTCCGCCGACGTGGCCGGCCCGCTGTCCGCCAGCGCCGAGTACAGCCCGAGCCGCTCGCCGAGGTACACCGTGTACAGCTCCAGTGCCCCGGCCATGTTGCGCAGCATCCGCTGGCCGAGGGCCGCCGCGTCTGCGTCCGCACCCATAGCGGCCAAACTACATGGCGCCGGCGGCGGTCCGCCGCGCCGCGCCACTGACTCTCTGCTGGCCGGCAGCCGCTGCGGGAAGGAATTGCGCGGCGGGCTAAGGTTGACCGGGCAGCGTGCGCTCCTGGAGATCGAGCTCATGCTGGAGCTTGCGCAGGCTCTGGTCGGGCAGGCGGCCGCTGTCGCGCCAGCGGATCAGCTCTTCTCGCTGGGCCGCGATCATCGCGTGCTGTCCTTGGACCGCAGCGTCGAGGGCCGGGCTCCAGCTGACTTCGCCGTCGGCGTCCTCCAGCAGGCTGATCCTGGCCTTCAGCCGGTCCGTGCGCTGCCGGAGCTGGTCCCGCAGCGCGGCCGCGACCGAGTCGGGCAGCTCGTTTTCTGCCTGCATGTCGTCTAGCGTCGCCGATGCCGATGCCAGCGCGGCGAGCCGCGCCTCGTTCCTGACCTGAACCGCCTGGGCCTCGTTAGCGCGCAGTCGGAGCAGGCGCAGCAGCGGCGCGAACGTCAGACCCTGCCCCAGCAAGGTCACCAGTACGACGACGTAGGCGCACAGCAGCATCAGGTCGCGATCGGGGAACGGGCGGCCGTTGGCCAGTGCCGTCGGTATCGCGAACACGGTCGCCAGCGTGATGACGCCCCGCGTCCCGGCCCACGTCAGAGCCGTCACCTCGCGGCCGTTCAGGGTCGGCGCGCTGTCGCCGAACTGCCACCCGAACCAGCCAGGCACGATCTGGGTCAGGAACAGCCACAGCGGCCGGACCACCAGCACGCCGCCGAGCGTGGCGACGATCGCGGCGGCGGTCGTCCCGGCCGGTTCTTGGGTGAGGCCTCGGAGCACCGTCGGGAGCTGCTGGCCGATGAGCAGGAATACGAAGCCTTCCAGCAGGAACTCCACGAGTCGCCAGACCGCGGCGGTCTGCAGCCTGGCCGCGCCCGACTCGCCGCTCGGCGGGTCATGCCCGGCCATCAGCCCCGCGATCACGACGGCTAGGACGCCGGAAACGCGCGCCTCCTCGCCGGCGAGGTAGGCAAGGAACGGGGTCGCCAGTGACACCGTGTTGGCCACCAGCGGATCGCGCAGCAGGTGGCGGCCAAGGCGGAGCACGTAGCCGATCGCGGCGCCGATCACCAGGCCGCCCGCTGCAGCCAGCACGAACTTGCCGGCCGCGTAGGCGAGCGAGAACCCGCCGCCGACCGCCGCGGCGACCGCCACCTGCCAGGTGGCGAGCGCGGTCGCGTCATTCAGAAGTCCCTCGCCGCCGATGAGCGTGACCAGCCGCGGCGGCATGCCGGCGCGGCTGCCGATCGAGAGCGCGGCGACCGGGTCGGGCGGTGCAACTGCGGCGCCGAGCACGACCGCGGCCGCGAGCGACAGGCCGGGCACGATCAGCGAAACCAGCGCGCCGACCGCGAACGCGGTGATCAGCACGAGCACGACCGAGAGGCTGGCAATCGGCCGCCAGTTCGCCCGGATCGCCAGCAGGCTGGACCGGCGCGCCGCCCCGTACAGCAGCGGCGGGATGACCAGCAGCAGGACCAGATGCGGCTCAAGATGGAGGGTCGGGCCCTGCAGCCCGGCGTAGATCAGGCCGCAGATCGTCAGCACGATGGTGTCGGGCACCCTCAGGCGGCCCGCGACAAGCCGCGCTGCGATGATGACCGCGACCATCGCGAGCACGAACGCGACTTCGCCCAACACCCGGTCATTCTGGCAGCACGCTGCGTAGTTGACTCGGTCGGCCCGCCTCACACGATATTGACAAGACCGCCGCGACCGGAAGTGACAGCATGAGCCCGTGCTCGGTTACCGCATACGACCTGCCACCGACGAAGACGTCGCGTTTCTCACCGACGTGGTCGTCGAGGCCACGCGAGCTCAGGGCCGCCTGCCGGACGACTTCGATGAACGGGACTGGCGCAGGCGCTATGCCGAGTGGACCTTGGAGCAAGTCCGCGGCGAGACACTCGACAACACGACCAGCGTGATCGAGGTCGGTAACGAGCGCGCCGGCAGACTTCGGATCACTCGCACGGCCGACTACATCGAATTGTCGGGGATTCAGCTTCGTCCTGATGTTCAGCGCCACGGCATCGGCACATCGATCATCGAGGATCTCAAGGCTCAGGCCACTGCGGCCGGCATGCCCCTGGAACTGGGCGTCGAAAAGGACAACCCGGGTGCCCGCAAACTGTACGACCGTCTGGGATTCGTCCAAGTCGGCGAGACCGAGGACGAGTGCAAGCTCCGCTGGAGCCCACGGCCGGATGCCCGTCCCGAGCTCAGCTGACCGCTGACAGCGCTCGGCCGCGGCGCCCCGAGGCTATGAATGTCAGGTAGGTACTGCTGGAGGGCAGGTGTAGCAGTACCTACCTGACATCGATCATGGACGCGAGCGGGGTCCCACCGACTAGGTCCGTTCGGCGTATACGGGCTCGGCGCCATCGACCGCGGTGTAGATCTCCCGGCCGTCCTGGAACGCGCGCTGCACCCGGCTCAGCACATCCAGCGGGTCCCCGGACCAGATCACGATGTCCGCGTCCTTGCCCGGCTCCAGCGAGCCCAGCCGGTCGTCCACGCCGATGATCCGGGCCGGGTTGATGGTCAGCGCCTGCAGCGCGGTCTCACGGTCCAGCCCGTACTTGACCGACAGCGAGGCCTGGTGAACCAGGAAGTTGATCGGCACCACCGGGTGGTCAGTCGTGATCGCGATCGTCACGCCCGCCGCGGCCAGCTTGCCCGGGTTGGCCAGCGAGCGATTCCGCAGCTCAACCTTCGACCTGGACGTAAACAGCGGGCCGATGATGACCGGGATGTTCCGCGCGGCCAGCAGGTCGGCGACCAGGTGAGCCTCGGTGCCATGGTCGATGACCAGGTCGTACCCGAACTCCTCGGAGATCCGGATCGCGGTCGCGATGTCGTCAGCCCGGTGGCAGTGCTGGCGCCACGGGATCTCGCGGCGCAGCACCTTGGCCAGTGCCTCGAGCTTGAGGTCGCGGTCAACCGGCTTGCGCTCGACCTCGGGCTTGCGCGCCTCGGCATCGATCTTGGCCTGGTAGTTGGCGGCCTCCACGAACGCGCCGCGGATCACGGCGGCGACGCCGAGCCGCGTGCTCGGGGTCTTCTTCTGCTCGCCGTACACTCGCTTCGGGTTCTCGCCGAGCGCCGACTTGAGCCCGGCCGGGGCGCGCAGCAGCATCTCGTCCACGGTCCGGCCCCAGCACTTAAGCGCGCACGTCTGGCCGCCGATCGGGTTGCCGGAGCCAGGGTTCACGTTAACCGCGAGCACTCCCCCGCCGACCGCGTCCCTGAAGCCAAGGTCGGCCGGGTTGATCGCGTCGAGCGCCCGGACGTTCGCGGTCACCGGGTCGGTCATCTCGTTGGTGTCCGAGCCGGCCCAGCCCTCGGCCTCCTCGTGTACGCCGACGTGGCCGTGCGCCTCGATGAAGCCCGGCAGGACCCAGGAGCCCGCCGCATCGATCACCTGAACGCCGTCCGGCACCTGCACGTCTGCGCCCACGGCGGTGATCTTGCCGTCGGCCACCAGGACCGTACCGTTCTCTACGGGCTCCCCGCTGATCGGGACTACCCGCCCGCCGGTGATCGCCACTGCGCTGTCGCTCATCAGGTCTCCTTACCAGGGCCATCCAGGGCCCGGCTCGCTTCGTTGCAAGCTGCAGCTACCACCTTAACGGGACATTTCGCTGCCTGCCTGCGCGGGGGAAGCCAGAGGCGTCCTGGCCGGGATCCCGGCCGGCGTTAGGGGACGATCACCACCTGCTCGGGCGAGCCCTGGACTGGTATTGGCGTTCCGACCTGCTGGCTGGCAGCCTGAATGGGAATGACCGCGCCGACGGTGCGCCCGTCATGTCTCGCGGTGCCGCCGACGTAGGCGACCGTTCCGTCCGGTGCGAAGGCGACGGTCGCGGTCCCGGCGAAACCGGACGGCAGCTCGACCGGCTTCAGCGCGGTATCGGAGACGAGGTCGACCGGCTGCAGCCAGTGCTGGCCCATCGCCTGCGCGTACGCCGTCCGGCTGTCCGGCGAGATCACGAAGTTCGTGACCACCGCCTCGACGCCGGCATCAGGCCGGATGGGCTGCTCCGTCCGGTTGGTAGCAAGATCGATCGGAATCACGTCGAGCGCTCCCCACAGGTAGCCGGTCTTCCCGTCTGGCGCGATGGAGATATTCGCGCCAACGGACGTGGAGAACGCTGCCCGCCCTACGAATGCCGGGCCGGCGGTGTCGGTGGCGACACTGACCGGCGTCACCCAGACCGTGATGTGCTCAGAACTACCCGTGCCGCCGTTGATCGCGACGTTCGTGACGTAGACGGTCCGGCCGTTAGGAGTGATCGCGATGGCCTGCGTCTCCCCTGGCACGTGCAGCCTGACCGGCGGGAGCTCCTCGGGGGTGGCCAGATCCAGATCCACCGGGATCAATCCCGCGTCGGCGACGTACGCCTTCCGGCCGTCCGGCGCGATCGCGAACGGCCCGGAGACGGCGACTTCGCGCTCGACCCCGGTGGCCAGGTTGATGGCATCCAGCCCGCCGGGTATCCCGGTCGCATAGGCGAGCCTGCCGCCCGGCGCGATCTGAGCCGTCATCGCCGGACTCCCTTCCCAACCGGGCCAGGCCGACAGCGGGCCAGTCAGCCGGACTGGCGTGCCCATCCGGCCGGTCCTGGCGCTGACCCGGGTGACATAACTGATGCCGGCGGCGCGCTGGCCGGGCCGCGTGGCGCTGAAGACGTAGACAGCGCTGCCGTCCGGGATGGCTTGCAGGCCCGCTATCACGCCAGGGAATCTCAGCGGGCGGAGCGTCGTGTCCGTGCTCAGGCGGATGGGCGTGACCGTGTTAGCGCTCGTCCAGACGAAGGCGGTCGGAGCCGGGCGATCGCCGGCGAGTGGCTGACCGTCTAGCGCCGGCCCGAGGGCTCCGGCGGCCGCGGGGATGGCCGCGATCAGCGCGGCCGCCGTGAAGGACGCGGCCGCGGCCTCGATCCTGCGCCGCTTGCGCAGGCGCAGGCCGATCTGCCGTGCGTTGGCCACCAGCTGCGGCGTCGGCGGCCGGTCCGAGACAGCGCGCTCAAATTGCGCGCGGAGCGATGCTCCGTCCATTCCTCACCTCTCGGGTGCTGGACTCACCCGGCGCCGCCGGCGCGGATGAGCTTGTATCCATCGGACTGCCGTCTAGCAGCAGTCGTAGCTTGTCCAGGGCGCGGGCGCTCTGGCTCTTCACGTTGCCGGTCGAGCACCCAAGCAGCGCGGCGACCTGGTCGATGCTCATGTCCTCCCAGTAGCGCAGCACGACCACGGCGCGCGCCCTTGGCGGGAGCGTGGCCAGGGCGTCGATCAGGGCGAGCCTCAGCTCCGGTGTCCGCGGCTCAATGACCTGATCGGGCAGCTCGGCGACGTCCGCGGTGAGCACTTCGCGCCGCTGCTGCCTGCGGTAATGAGCCAGGTAGGTGTTCAGCAGCGTGCGTTGCGCATAGGCATGCACGGCGTCCCGGTTGCGAATACGCCACCAGGCGGCAAAGACCTTCGCCAGGGTCGTCTGCGTCAGGTCCTCGGCAGTGTGCCAGTCACCGCACAGCAGGAAGGCAGTCGCCATCAGCCGGGAGGATGCGGCGTGGGCGAACTGCGTGAACTCGTCATCGGCGGATGTCATCCGGCCTGCGCCCTCCAGATCTGGCCGCGAATATGGCCACCTACTGAGATAGATCCAGCGGCTCGTTTCCGGGTTGCACCGCTGCCGCTACGCTGCCCGTCAGTGTCATGAGCGGCGGGAGGTTACCGGGTGAGCGCGGTCTTCGAGCATGAGGTCGCGGTGCGGTGGCGCGACACCGACGCCCTGGGCCATGTCAACAACGCGGTGTTCATGACCTACCTCGAGGAGGCCAGGGACGCCTTCTACACAGCGGTGGTCGGTGCCGACCCGATCTACGTCGTCGTCCGGATCGAAGCCGACTTCCTGGCCGAGATCCAGTACGAAGACCGCCTGGTCACGGTGCGGATAGAGGTGGAGGGGCTCGGCACAACGAGCCTGACCACCAGGGAGACGATCCTGACCGCCGCGAAGGAGGTGGCGGCGAAGGCCCGCGTCGTGACCGTCAGGTGGGACCAGTCCAGCCGCAAGCCGGTCCAGTTCACGCAGGCCGAGCGCGAGCGCCTGGCCGCGGCTAAGACCTGACCGCAGGATTGGCCTCGCCTACGCCGTAGGTCGGTGGCGCCTGTTGGCGGATGAGGTTGGCCAGCGCGTCGCCGTCGGGCAGGATCCTGGCCGCGTCGGCCAGGTTCTGCTCGAAGAGCGGGACGGCTTCAGGAAGGCGATCGGCGTCCCGGTAGGCGCACCCCAGGTTGCTGCGCGCGAGCAGGGTGCCGCGGTGATCGGAACCCTTGACCCGGATCCAGCCAGCCAGGTTGGGTTCGAGCACCCGGATGGCGTCGTCAAGGCGGCCCGCGCTTTGGTAGGCGGCACCGAGGCTGTACTGCGCCGTCAGCGTGCTGAGATGGTCGGGACCATCCACCCGCAGCCGGCCGGCGAGATTCCGCTCCAGCAAGGCGATGGCCTCGCTGTGCCGGCCGGTAGCGAGGTAGGCGCGCGCCAGCCGGTCCCGGCCGTTCAGCGTGTCCGGGTGATCCGGCCCGAAGACTCGCTCCCAGTCGGCGAGGTTGTGCTCATGCAAAGATATTTCTTGAGGCCGCGTCCGGCCGGGCTCGCCCTCGGGCGCGTCGCTCCGCCGGAACAGGCCACTACCAAACCGCTTCACTGCCGTACTCCCAGGAATGGCAACCTGCGTCGGGGCCAACGGGCCACGGGCCGTCCGAGTTCCGAGATACAGGCACGGTCATTGTGGGACAGAGCGGTACCTGGGCGCAACGAGTTCGCGAATACGGGCGTGAACTGGCATTAGGCGAATGCGAAGTCCTCGATAAGCCGCGCGAGCGCGAGCGGCTGGTCGCTCTGCACCGCGTGGCCCGCCTCGGGGACGACCTCCACCCGCAAGCCTGGCTGGGCCTGGCGGAACCGGTCGGCGTCGGCGTCGCGGACGAACCCCGAGTCTGCCCCGCGCACCAGCATGACGGGCACGCCGATCGCGGCCGCGTCGTCCCACAGCGGCGTGAAGTCGATGACCCCCTGCGGGCGGTCGAACAAGTCGTGGCGCCAGGTCCACCGGCCGTCAGGCAGCTGGACCGAGTTATGGCGCACGCCACGTTCGACCGCGGATCGGGGCCGACGCGGGCTGGCCGCTGCCGCCGCGTCCGCCATCGCCTCGAACGAGTCGTACACGGCCGGTCCTGACAGTAGCGCCACCGCGCCCCGGTCAGCCGCGCTGAGCTGCCTGGCCGGTTCGTGCACCTGCGGCGTCACGTCGACGACAACGAGCCTGCGGACAAGGTCGGGTCGCGTTGCCGCGAGCCGGATCGCGGTAACGCCGCCGAGGGACATGCCCACGACGACCAGGCCGCGGCCAGGCCAGCGGCCGTGCAGCTGGTCAAGCACCGCGGCCACCGCCTCGGCGTTGCGCCACGGGCCGTAGTTGCGGTCGGGGCGCCGGCCGGAGTGCCCGTGGCCGGGCAGGTCGACCGCGATCAGCGGGCGGCCGAGCACCAGTGCCACGGTGTCCCAGGTGTGGGCATTCTGGCCGCCGCCGTGCAGGAGCATGAGTTCGGGCAGCGTGCCGCGCCAGACGATCGCGCTGACCTCGCGGCCGGACTCGACCGTAAACGTCCGGCGGACGACCGGCGGCGGCGCGCCAAAGGACAGGCCAGCCTCGGCCGCGTTATCCGCCAGCAGGCCGAACTCGTCGTAATCTGCCCCTCCGGCCATGCCAAGCACCTCCGCCGGCTAGCTGAGCCAGTCGGCCACCGTCTCGACGTCGCCGATGCCGTTCGGGCCGACCGGCTGCACATTGAGGATAGTCACGCCCGATTCCCGGTAGGCGGCGATCTGGTCGCGGACAAACCCCGCCGAGCCGATCAGGGACATGCCCGTGACCAGCTCGCCGGGAACCAGGGCGGCTGCTTCTTCCTTGTGGCCGGCCAGGTAGGCGTCCTGGATCTGCTGCGCCTCGCGCTCGAACCCGTAGCGCCTGAGCACGTCGTTGTAGAAGTTCCGGCCGCGGGCCCCCATGCCGCCGAAGTACAGCGCGAGCACGGGCCGCGCGGCCTCGCGCAGGTGCTCGACGTCATCGCCGATGGCCAGCGATCCCCCGGCGACTACCTCGAGCGGGGCGAGACTGCCATCGCGCCGGGCCTGGCCAGCGGCCAGGGGCTCGGCCCACACGCTCGCCGCGCGCTCGGGCCAGTAGTGCAGCGGCAGCCAGCCGTCGGCGATCGCGGCGGTCAGCTCTACGTTCCTCGGTCCGAGCGCGGCGACGTAGACGGGGATCCGGTCGCGGATCGGGTGGTCGATCAGCTTGAGCGGCTTGCCCAGGCCGGTGCCCTGCCCGGCGGGCAGCGGGATCTGGTACTGGGCGCCGTGGTGCTCGAGCCGGTCGCGCCGCCAGACCGACTGGCAGATCTCGATGACCTCCGCCGTCCGCGCCAGCGGGGCGTCGTACGGCACGCCGTGGAATCCCTCGATTACCTGCGGGCCGGACGCGCCGATGCCGAGAATGAACCGGCCGCCGGACAGCCGGTCCAGCCCGACCGCGGTCATGGCGAGCACCGACGGCGTCCTGGTGTACAGCGGGAGGATCGACGACCCGATCTGCGCCCATCGCGTCACCGCGGCGAGGAAGCCCAGGGCCGACACCGCGTCGGCAGTGTAGGCCTCGCCAATCCACAAGTACTCGACGCCGGCGTCTTCGAGCCGCCGCGCGTGCCCGGTAAACGAGTCGCGGTTATCCCGCATGCCGACATCGGCGCCGAGTTTCACGGGCGTGCCTCCGTGATTGTGCTGCTCTGCGATATTGAGGCTAGTGTTCGGGCGCGCTGGCCGCCATGTCCGACCTGGATCGGCTCGACGCGACCCGGCTGCGGGCTGGGTGTTCCTGCTGGAAGGTGCGCAGGGCTACGTAGCCGATGACCGCGCCTGCTGCCAGCAGGGCGACCGTGACGAGCAGCCCCTCGTGGTAGCCATCCAGGAATGCGGCGCTCGCGCTCGCGCCGTGGTGCAGCGCGGTACTCTCACGCGAGCGCAGCACCGCGCCGATCACCGTGATGCCGAGCAGCCCGGCCAGTTCGCGCGACGCGTTCATCAGCGCGGACGCTACCCCAGAACGCTCGGGCGGCATCGAGTGCAGGACCGCGTTGGTGACCGGCACGTTCATCAGGCCGGCGCCGGAGCCGAAGACCACGAAGCCGGGCATCAGTCCGGCGAAGGTGGCGCCGCCGCCGAGCCGGGCGAACAGGTAGAGCCCGACGGCCATGACCGCCATTCCCAGCCCGACGGTCCGGTGCGTGCCGATGAGCGGCACCACCCGGGGGGCGAACGAGGCGGAGGCGGCCACGCAGATCGCCAGCGGCACGAACGCCAGGCCCGCCTTAGTCGGCGAGAAGCCCAGGATCGTCTGCAGGTAGATCGAGGTGAAGAAGTAGATGCCGAGGATTCCGAACGCCCACAGCATCATCACCGTGGTGCCGCCGCCGAAGACGCGGGAGCGGAACAGGCGCGTGGCCACCATCGGGTTCTCGGTCCTCGACTCGATCAAGAGGAACGCGGCCGCACCCACCGCCGCGACCCCGAACGCCGCCGTGATCACGCCCGACGTCCAGCCCTTGTCGTGGCCCTCGATCAGCCCGTAGGTGAGCGCGAACAGGGCGACCGCTGAGCTGACGAGGCCGGGAATGTCGAGCCGCCGCGTAGCGGTCTCGTCCCGCGACTCGACGATGGTCCGAATGCCGATCGCGGCGGTGACGATGCCGATCGGCACGTTGATGAAGAAGATCCAGCCCCAGTGGAAATGCTGGCTGATATAGCCGCCGATCAGCGGCCCGACTGCGATCGCCAGCGCGCCGATGGCCGTCCAGGTGCCGATGGCGCTAGTGCGTTCCCGCGAGTCGGTGAAGGTGGCCATGATGATCGCAAGGGTCGTCGGGACGAGTAGCGCCGCCCCGAGTCCCTGCACCAGCCGGGCGGCGATCAGTTCGGTGCCGTTCCCTGACAGCCCGGCCGCGAGCGAGGCGAGCGTGAAGACCGACAGGCCGATCAGGAACAGGCGCCGGCGGCCGTACAGGTCGGCCATCCGCCCGCCGAACAGCATCAGGCTGGCGAACACCAGGATGTAGCTGCTGACCACCCACTCCAGGCCCGCGATCGACAGGTGCAGGTTGCGCTGGATTGTCGGGATAGCGACATTAGTCACGTTGTTATCGAGGTAGGTCATGAAGGTGGCCAGGCTGACCGCCACCAAGATCCACCAGCGTCTCTGCATGGATACTGCCCTCCCGAGCGTTGCATGTACACGTCCTTGTACGGACGACATGTACGTTGCACTTATACGGTGTACAGGACTAGGCCAGTCTGACTTGTACGACGTATAGTTGTCAACTGATATGGACGCAGCGCAGACAGACGAGTCGCAGCGACCGCGGCTGAGCAAGGCCGCCGTCGTCGAGCGAGGCCTTGCCCTGGCCGATGCCGAAGGCCTGGACGCCGTGACGATCCGGCGCCTGGCCACCGACCTGGGCGTGACGCCTATGGCGCTGTACTGGCACTTTCGCAGCAAGGACGAGCTGCTGACCGGGCTGGCCGACCGGATCTGGGAAGAGATCGACGTAGACGTCGACCCCGAGGTGGACTGGGCAGCGCAGCTGCGCAGCATCATGGAGTCGCTCGTCCACGTGCTGCGCATCCACCCGAGCGCCTCGTCGTTGCTGCTGTCCGGGGAGAAGCGGATGAGCGAGGCCGCTCAGGTCGCGACGGAGAACGTGCTGGACATCCTCAAGCGCGGCGGCTTCGACCCCGAGCACGCGGCGGTGATCGCCCGCAGCGGGCTGTTCACCGGCATCATGCTGGTGATAAGCGAGCCCGGCAACGTGCCGGGGCTGGCGCCCGAGGAGAAGGCCGAGCACATGCGGCAGCACCGGGTCCGCCTGGCCCTGCTGCCGCCCGACCGCTTCCCGCGCGTGATCGAGGCGGCGGGCCCGCTGACCAACTGCGACAACCCCGAGTTCCACTACCAGATGGGCATCGACCTGTACATCGCCGGCGTGCAGGCGCTAGCACCGCACGAGGCTTAGAGCGCATCGTCCGGCGCGGCTTGCGGCTGCGGCACACTGAAAACCATGGACGCGGACGTCGTGGTCATCGGGGCTGGCGCCCTCGGCCTGAGCACCGCGCTGCACGCCGCGCTCGCGGGCCGGTCGGTGACGCTTGTCGAGCGAGACACCGCCGGCTCGCAGGCGTCCGGACGCGCGGCCGGACTGTTCAAGTCTGTGCAAGCCGACGAGTTGCGCACGTTCCTGGCGCGGCGGAGCATCGAGCGGGCTCGGGGCTTCGAGGACTGGGCGGGCGTGCCGCTGGCCGTGGCGAGTTCGGGCAGCTACCTGATCGCGCGGACCGGGGCGCACAAGCAGTACCTGCGGCAGGAGCAGCGCCAGTCCCGGTCATGGGGCGTCGACGTGCGCGAGGCCGCTCTGCCGGCGCTGTCCTACTACCACGGCGACGGCACTGAGCTTGCCCTCTGGTGCCCGGAGGACATCTACATCGAGGAGCCTGCCGACCTGGTGCGCGCGTACGTGGCCGCGTGCGAACTGCACGGCGTGCGGCTGCTGGAGCACGAGGCGGCGGTCGGTATTACGCTGTCGGGCGGTCGCGCGACCGGCGTTGAAACCACGCGCCAGACGATCACGACGCCGGTCGTGGTGGACGCGGCGGGCGCGTGGGCCCGTCAGGTGGCGGAACTGGCAGGCGGCCGGGTGGCGGTCGCGCCGGTGCGCCACCAGTTGCTGATCACCGAGGCGTCCGCGGACGTGGACCCGGCCGACCCGATCGTCCGGGTTGTCGATGCGGCCGTTTACCTGCGGCCGGCCCGCGGCGGGCTGATGGTCGGCGGGTTCGAGTCGGCGCCGCTGGCGGTCGACCCGCGTGCGGAACACCCCTCGTTCCGCACTGAAGACGTTGATCTTGACCTTGGCATCCTGCACAAGCTGGCCGCGCCGGTGGCGGCGGAAGTGCCGCTCGCAGCGGACGCGGCCGTAGCCGAGCACCGCGGCGGGCTGTTCACGATGAGCCCGGACGGGCGGTTCATCGCCGGGCCGCTGCCTGACGTGCCGGGGTTGTGGGTCGCGAGCGGCTGCAACGGCTCTGGCTTCTCCTCCTCGCTGGGGATCGGCGAGGCGCTGGCCGGCTGGATCTGTGCCACGCCGGGCAGCCTCGACATCAGCGCGCTCTCGCCTGGCCGATTCGGCGCGCTCACCGACGAGGCGCTGATCGCGGGCGGCAGGTGGCAGTACGCGCACTACTACGACCCGGGCCCTGACGCTTAGACCTGACGGCCGTCAGCCGCGGCTCGCCCGCCAGCCCCTGCGTTATGGATCTTGTCTAGGATAAGTGCCATGTCGGAGAGTCCGCTGGTCCCTCCCGGAGTGGACCCCACGAGGCCAAGCCCGGCCCGGATTTACGATTACGTGCTGGGCGGCACCTACAACTTCCAGGTCGACCGCGAAGCGGCCGAGCGCATCCGCGCCCAGTCCCCCGACCTCGCGGACGCGGCGTGGGTCAATCGCGGCTTCCACCAGCGTGCAGCCCGCTGGATGGCCGCAGGTCAGCAGATACGGCAGTTCATCGACATCGGCTCCGGCCTGCCGACACAGGGCAACACCCATGGCGTGGTGCAGGAGGCCGTACCAGGCGCCCGCGTGGTGTACGTCGACAAGGACCCTATGGTGCGTGCCTACGCCAGCGAGTTCCTGTCAGGCAACGGAACCACCGCCGTCATTACTGCCGACCTCTGCGAGCCCGACTCGATCCTGAAGGCCCCCGCGCTGCAAGCCCTGATCGACTTCGACCAGCCCGTGGGCCTGCTCATGACCGCAGTACTGCATTTCGTGGCGGACGACGCTGACCCGTGGGCCCTCGCGGCCCGGTACGTCGGCGCCCTGGCGCCCGGCAGCTACCTTGCGCTGTCCCACGTCACGTACGAGGGCCTGTCGCCGCGCCTGGTCGAGGAGGGCGTGCGGGTGTACCAGCAAGCCGATGGTGTTTACCCGCGGTCGCGCGAGCAGATCGGGCGGTTCTTCTCCGGACTGGAACTCCTACCGCCCTACCCGGGCGCCGAGCCTGCTGTCACGCACATTGGCCTGTGGGGCGCCGAGGCCCATGAGTTGGCCGACAGCGATGGCTCCCACTGGTGGTTCGGCGGTGTCGCCCGTCGGCCGTGACGCGTTCCTGCGGCAGACGGTGACTCAGCAGAGCAGCGCGGTGCGGGTCAGGGGCCGCTGCCGGGCAAGACTGCCAGCCGGGGGCGGCGGTGGCGGCCGGACGGGCGGCGGCCGCCGTCAATCACTTCCAGCGGGGGCCTGATCGGATTTGCCGGGAACTTCGCGTCGAGCTTTGCCTCGAGCAGGTCGAGGCCGGCTCTGATGCCCTCGTCCAGATGCCGGAGGCGGTACCAGGCTGCCGCCTGGTCAACGTCAAGATCAACCTGACGGTGGGCGAGTTCGGCCACTCGGACCGACAATCCGTTTAACTCGCCGCGAAGTGCCATGAACTCCTGAGTGTCCACATCCACCGGGTCACCTGCCGTTCAGGCCCGCCGAAGGGCCTGCGTTTAGTTGTTGTTTTCGCCGCCTGAGCAAGGTACCGGAATGCTGGCCAGGGCAAAAGACCCCAGGAACGGTATCGGCTGGTATTGATCTAATCACATCTGCCCGCGCATCTGCAATTTGCATTTAGCATCTGGCGCACTCATCCTCCGGTCGGTGGATCGAGCGGTTTAGCCGTACTTTCGGCGGGCTCGATGCCGGTCCAGCCCTACTGGGCGCCGGTGCCCTCGTTCGGCGAATACAGCCAGCAACGAACCCAGTGGGTGTCGCTGAGTTCGGCTCGAGGCGGGTCCTGCTGGCTGCAGATGGACATCGCCTGAGAGCATCGTGGGTGGAAGCGGCAGCCTGTGGGCGGTGCGATCAGGTTGGGGGGTTCGCCGCGGTCGGGGATAGGCGGGGCCTGGCCGAACCGGTCAGGGTCGGGCGCGGAGGCAAGGAGCAGGCGGGCGTAAGGGTGCGCAGGCTCTTGCGTGACGTCTTCTGAGGGCCCGCCTTCGACCAGCATTCCGGCGTACATGACCAGCGTTGTTGACGCGAAGTACCGGGCTGAGGCGATGTCGTGGGTGATGTACAGGACCGCAAGGTTTCGGTTGGCCGCCAGAGACTTGAGTAGGTTGAGCACGCCGAGCCGGATTGATACATCCAGCATTGACACGGGCTCATCAGCCAGTAGCACGGACGGCTGGGCAGCCAGGCAGCGCGCTATCGCCGCACGCTGGCGCTGGCCGCCCGACAACTCGTGCGGGAACTTTTCCGCGAACTGGTCCTGTGGCACCAGCCTGACCTCGGCCAGCAGCTCTGCTACTTCCTGGTCGGCTTGCTCGCGGTTGCGGGCGAAGCCGTGGATGCGCAGGGGCCGACTGAGGTGGTACCGGACTGTGTGTACCGGATTCAGCGACGAGAACGGGTCCTGCAGGATGAGCTGGACGCTGCGCGCATAGCGCTTGCCGCTGCGGCGCCTCGAGCGGGCGACCGACTCACCATGCAGCCGGATTGTCCCGCTTGTCGGACGGTACAGGCGGGCGAGCAGGCGGGCGACGGTTGACTTCCCTGAGCCTGACTCGCCCACCAGGGCGGTGACAGTACCTGGATAGAGGGCAAGTGACACCTCGTCCACCGCGCGCAACCGCGGCGATCTGCCAATCCGCCAGCCCTGGCCACGGACCCGGAAGTGCTTAGTCAGCCGCACTGCCTCAAGGGCAGGATCTTCGGAAGTCACGATTGTGCTGTCAACCATCCCTGTGTCCTGCGTTATCGCTGTGGCTGGGCCGGACTTCGAGCGTGGCGGGGTGCGGCCCGGCATCACCGTAGAGGTGACACGCCACCTGGTGGTCGAGAGAATCCTCCTCCAGCGGCTGGCCGGTCAGAGGCGGCACGAGCTGGCGGCAGCGTTCGAAGGCCCAGCCGCAGCGGGGATGGAAAGCGCAGCCCGGCGGCAGGCCGCGGAGGTCGGGCGGTGAGCCTGGGATGCCCTCAGAGCTACGCTGCGGACCATGCAGCGCGGGGAACGAGTCCAGCAAACCGCGGCTGTAGGGATGGCGCGGAGCGCGGTACAGCTCGCCGGCCGGAGCCAGCTCGGCCAGTCGGCCCGCGTACATAATGGCGATGGTGTCTGCCATCTCGATGAGCAGCGAAAGATCATGCGTGATGAAGATGACGGCGAAGCCGAGCTGGGCACGCAGCCGTCCGATCTCTGCAAGTATCTGCCGCTGGATCACCACGTCCAGCGCGGTTGTCGGCTCGTCCATGACGATGATCTCGGGCTCGAGAGCGAGCGCAAGGGCGATCGTCACGCGCTGCCGCATACCGCCCGACAGCTCATGGGGATAGGCCCTGCTCCGGGCCGCCGGGATGCCGACCATGCCAAGAAGGGCAGCGATGCGTTCCGCCCGGTCGTTGCGGTTCAGCCCCGGCATGTGAGTTCGCAGCACGTCGTCGATCTGGGCGCGGACGGGCATGACTGGGTTGAGCGCGTTCATCGCGGACTGGAAGACGATGCTGAGTTCCGCCCAGCGGAACTGGCGGAGCTCATCTGCGCTCATGCCGAGCACATCGACCGGGGCGCCCGAGCGCGGGTAATAGCGCACATCGCCTGCGGTCACCTGGCCAGGCGGCCGCAGGAGGCGCGTTATCGCGTAGGCCAGCGTGGACTTGCCGGACCCCGACTCCCCAGCAAGCCCGAGCATCTCTCCCCTGCACAGCGTGAGGCTGACATCGTCGACCGCATGCAGAGGCTCGGGCCCGCCGATGTAGTCGACGCTGAGATGGGCAACTTCCAGCGCTACGTCAGGCGTCCCGCCAGGCCGGGCGCCGGGTACGGGCGCGGCCGTGGTCGTGGCCGTGGCCGTGGCCGCACGGGGCGGCAGTGCCTCACGGGCCAGCCCGCTCATCGCCGCCCTGCCTTGGCCAGGGACGACTTCGCCTGCCGCCGGGAAGTGGCGATTCCAGCAGAGCGCAGCCGCGGATTGACGAACTCGTCAATCCCGAAGTTGATCATCGATAGGCCAGCGCCGACCAGCGCGATGCACAGGCCGGGCGGCACAAACCACCACCATGCGCCGACCTGCAGGGCGGAGTCGCTTTGCGCCCAGTAAAGCATGGTTCCCCAGCTCCAGCTCGACAGGTTTTCCAGGCCAAGGAAGGCCAGACCTGCCTCGGTCAAGATCGCGAAGACGACCGTGAACAGGAAACTCGATGCGACGATGGCGATCTCATTCGGGAGGATCTCGCTGAAGATAATGCGCATGGTGCCCTCGCCCGCGATCCGGGCGGCTTCGACATAGTCGCGTTGGCGGATCGACAGCGTCTGCGCACGCTGCACCCTTGCTCCCCACGCCCAGCCAGTGACGCTGATCACGATGGCTACACTCAGCGCGCCCTTCCCCGGCAGGTAGCCGGCCAGGATGATCACTAGCGGCAGGGCCGGGATCACCAGGAAGATGTTGGTGAACACGGATAGAACCTCATCGGCCAGGCCGCCCAGGTAGCCGCCTAGTACACCCACGAATAGCGACAGGACGGTCGCGATGGCGCCGCCTACGAACCCGACGAACAGCGAGATGCGCGCACCGACAATGAGCTGCGCGAGCACGTCCTGGCCGGACTGGGTGGTCCCCAGCCAATGCGCGCCAGAAGGCGGCTGGAGCAAATCCTGGCTGGTCGAGCTGGGGTCGACACGGTAGATCATCGGCCCGAGGAGCGCAACCGCGATAAAGAAGACAACGATGCCGACGCCGACTGCGATCTTCGGCGAGCGCAGGGCGGTCACCCACGTAGCCCGACGCCGAGCGCGCGGGCCGGCGGGCCGAGCCGCGTCCGCGGTGAGGGTTCCGGCTGCAACCATGTCAGCCGCCTTGCCTGGTTCGCGGGTCCAGAGCGCCATAACACAGGTCGGCGACCAGGTTCGCCGCGAGCACCGCGAGCGTGATGACGAGGAAGACGCCCTGCATCAGCGGATAATCCTCGTTGTCGACTGCCTGGTAGAGGACGTAGCCGATGCCGGGGTAGGAGAACACGATCTCGGTGAGGATGGCCCCGCTGACAACAAAACCGAGGGAAAGCGCGAAATCAGCGACACTGGGCAGGATGGCGTTCCGGGCAGCGTACGCAAGCATGATCCGGCGCTCGGTGAGCCCCTCGGCCTCGGCAAGCATGATGTAGTCGTCGCCGATCGTGGTGATCATCATGTTCCGCATGCCGAGCAGCCAGCCGGCTATCGAGGAGACCACGATGGTCGTTGCCGGCAGGATCGAGTAGTAGAACGCGCTCGCAATGAACGACCATGACCAGCCGACTGAAGTCGCCGAACTGTAGCCGCCGAATAGCGGAAACCAGTGCAGCAGTACTCCGAAGATGTAAACGATTACCAGGCCGAACCAGAAGTAGGGCACGGCTGAGAAGAACGTGGTCACCGGCACTGTCACGTCAGCCCACGAGCCACGCCGCCAGGCCACCCCAATACCCATCAGCGTGCCGACGACGAAGCTGATCACCGTAGCGGTCCCGACCAGCCACAGCGTCCATGGCAGGCTCCGTTCGATGACCGACGCTACAGTCGCGGGATAAAAGGAGAATGAGATGCCCAGATTCCCGTGCAGTAGTTGCCCCCAGTAGGTGAGGTACTGGGACCAAAGCGAGGCGTGGCTGAGGCCGAACAGCGCAGAGATCGAGTGCACTGCGGCGGGGCTGACCCGGCCTCTAAAGTTCGCGATGAGGATCTGGGCGGGGTTGCCCGGCATGAGGTGCGGTACCAGAAAGTTGATGGTGATGGCGACGACCGCGGTCAGCAGGTAGAAACCGAGCCTGCGCATCACATACCTCATGGCCCCGCCTCCCCCCGTGTGGCGGGCTGCCCGTCGCCGGCCCGGCTCGCGGCAGCGGTCCCGGAGCGTGGCATCCTCCGCACGACACCGCGAGGGCCGGCTCCGTCCGCCGGTCTGAGGTAGCCGGGCCCGGAGCTGTCGTCATCATGGTCATCGATCGCCTGCACGAACCTGGCCGTGAGCCAGGCCGGGCTGGTGATCGCTTTGCCGATGACCACGCACCAGGCGCCGCTATCAATCGCCGCGCGCGCTTGGCCGGGCGAGGTGATGCCGCCCTCGGCGATCACCGGGACGTCGAGTGTGGCGGCCAGCGCTGTCACGACCTCCAGCGCCGGCCCTTCAGGTGGGGGCGGATTGCTCCCATCAGCTCCGTCGTAGCTGACCAATCCAACGAGAGTGGTGGCAACCGCGTCTGCGCCGCGCTCGACGGCCGCAATACCGTCCGAGACTGATGCCACGTCGGCGAGCACGAGCGCCCCCAGCTCGGCGT
Source organism: Streptosporangiaceae bacterium (assembly GCA_030041135.1). Taxonomy (GTDB): domain Bacteria; phylum Actinomycetota; class Actinomycetes; order Streptosporangiales; family Streptosporangiaceae; genus JAJYUU01. Next base: position 28,398 of record JASHOL010000476.1, read on the forward strand.
GCAGGCACTGTATGACCTCGCCCAGTTCCCGCTGGTCGGGCCGTGGCCGGGCGGTCCCGTCTATAGCAACGATGTCGGCCCCGGCCTGTACTACGGCTCGCGCATGCCGAAGAGTGGGGGTGATGTAGACCCCATCCGCTCCGGCCTTCCAGAGCCCGATCAGCGGGACGTCGACCGTTCTCTTTACCGCCGTGATATGCGCCGGCGAGTCAACTCGCACGCCTGCAGCCCCGGCAGCGACGACCGACGCCGCCATCTGGGCGATGACTGAGGCCCGGCGCAGGGGACTGCCCGGTGGAGCCTGGCAGGAGACAACGACTCGGTGCCGCACCTGTGCCAGGACATCGCTGGCGTTACGGGCTTCTGCCATCTGCTTATCCCCTATCTGCTGCCTGGCCACTGAGCCGGCGCGCCGCGATGCCGGCCCCCACGACTCCGATGTTGTCGCCAAGGCGGCTCACCCGGACTGGCACGCTGGCCGGGCCAGGCAGTGCCTCACCCCGCAGGACTGAGGTAAGAGGGTCGAGCAGCAGCGGCCCGAGCCCGATCACGCCGCCGGCGAGGATGACAACGTCCGGGTCGAGGACATTGCACAGGCCGCCGATCGCACGGCCCAGCGCGGTGCCGGCCGTGCGGATCACGGCAGTGGCAGTGGCGTCGCCCGCGCGGCTGGCCCGACCGACTGCGGGCAGCGCAGGCACGCTGGCCAAACCCGCGGCCGACGCGTAGCTTGAGGCGATGGCAGGCCCGGAAGCGAGGGCCTCGAGATGGCCGGCGCGACCGCAGGAGCAGATGCGCGCACCATCCTCATCGTCGATCTGAACGGGGATGTGGCCGATCGCACCCGCAGTTCCGGTCCGACCGCGGCGCAGCCGGCCTTCCGCCACGATCGCGCCGCCGACGCCGGTTCCGACGGCTACGAGCAGCGCACTCTGAGCGCCCTGTGCGGCGCCGCAGCAGACCTCGGCCAGCGCCATAGCGTGGACGTCGTTCTCGACCGCAGTTGGCAGCCCGGTGAGCTGCGCCAGCCGCGGCCCGATCGGCACACCGGTCCAGTCCTTGATCGTATCCACTGCCGACCTGATGGAACCGGTGTCAGGGTCCACTACCCCCGCTGTCGCGACGCCCAGCGCCGCAGGGCGAATGCCGGCACTGATCGCGCTTTCTCGAACGGAGCTGACCAACTGAGCAGCCGCGTCAATCATTGCGTCCGGACCCTCACGGGCCGGGCTGGCTTTATCCGCACGGGCGGTCACCTGGCCCGCCGGACCGACCAGCGCGGCCGCGAGCTTCGACCCGCCAATGTCCAGGCCGATCACAACTGCCGTCATCGGCCTGGCCCGCGCCGGTCGACCGCGACACGGTAGTCGTAGCGATCGGCTCGATAGATCGAGCGCGCCCGCTCGACTGGACGGCCGGCCCGGTCGAGGCTGACGCGCTCCACCAGCAGCGCAGGCGACACCGGGGCAACGCCCAGCAGGCCCGCCTCCTCCTGGTCCAGCACGGTCGCCCTAATCCGCTGCTCAGCGTGTGTGATCCGGATCCGGTAGCTGCTTTCTAGCAGGTCATAGAGCGACCCGGTGAGCACCTCGTGCAACATCCCAGGCACCAGCGCGGCGGGTAGCTCAACGGCTTCCAGGCAGATGGGCACGCCGTCTGCCAGCCGCACCCGCCGCAGGAATATCACGGGGTCTGCCGGGCTGATCTTCAGATCGCTGCCCGCCGCCGCGCCAGCCGGCCGTTCAGCACTCGCCAGTACTTTGGTGGCAGGCTTCATGCCACGAGCCCGCATGTCCTCGGTGAACGATGTCAGCGCCAGTGACTTGGAGACCCAGGGCTGCCGCACGAATGTGCCGCGCCCCTGCACCCGGTAGACGAACCCCTGGTCCGCGAGTTCCTCTACGGCCATGCGGGCTGTCATCCGGCTGACCCCGAACTCGGCCGCCAGATCCCGCTCGGACGGCAGCGGCAGCTCCCGGCGCGGGTCTTGCTCGATCAGTCCCAGGAGCGCGGACCTGAGCTGCTCGTGCTTGGTCTCAGCGCGGCTCAACTGGCCCACCTCCTGCCCGCTAATACGACCTCGAAGCCGTGAGAAGTCTAGACCACCTAAGGAAGATCCTCAACGGACTCGACAAGTGCCGTCCAGAGATGAGAACCTCAGCGACAGCAACTGGCCCAACTAGCTGCGGTAGCGGCGGCGAGCGGTGAGTTCAACGCTGATCAGGTCGCCTACTTGACACGACATGAGCCTGCTGCTAGAAGATACAACTGTCCTAGACCACTAGTACGGATGGGAAGCAGATGCCGCTGCCGATCACCGGTACCTTCATCGATGAGGTCACCCACGACATCCCCGCGCACAACTGGGGGCGGGCGGAGTGGGAGCGAGAATTCGACACCTTTGTCAGCGCAGGGCTGGATACGGTGATCCTCATCCGGGCCGGCTGGGGCGAGCGGCTCTCGTTCCCTTCTGCCACCATTGCCCGTCGCGTGGCGGTCTTGCCGGTTTACGCCGACATGCCAGAACTATTCCTCCAGCTCGCCGACCAACGTAACCTGGCGTTCTACTTCGGCCTGTACGACTCCGGCTATTACTGGCATCGGCACGACTGGGGGACCGAGGTAGCGCTCAACCGCGAGTTCGCCCGCGAGGTCTGGGACCGCTACGGTTCGCATTCGTCGTTCCGAGGCTGGTACCTCCCGCACGAGACAGCCGACACCAGCGTCCGGATTATCGACATCAACGCCGCCCTGGCCGAGCATGTGCGGTCCGTCGCCGACCTACCGGTGCTGATCTCGCCATACTGGCACGGGCGCGTCGACCACGGCGAGGCACCTGACCAGCGAGGCCGGACCGCCGCCCTGAGCGTCGACGAGCATGCGGCACAGTGGGATGAGATCTTCAGCCGGCTCAGTGGCCTGGTATCGCACTGCGCGTTCCAGGACGGAACGGCCTACGAGGCCGACCTGCCGGACTTCTGGCGAGCCGCCAAAGAGGTGGCAGGCCGTCATTCGATCGAGTTGTGGGCCAACGTGGAAACCTTCGACCGCGACATGCCAATCGACTTCCCGCCAATTGAGTGGCGCAAGCTGGTGAACAAGCTGCAGGCAGCCGAGCAGCACGTCAGCAAGGCCATCACCTTCGAGTTCTCCCATTTTCTCAGCCCGCACTCAATGTGGCCCTCGGCCCGCACCTTGTTCGACCGTTACCAGGAGTACCGCTCCGGAGACGTTCGCTCCCTCAGTCAGCAGGCCGCAGTCACGAGCCCCTGAGGCTTTCGTGGCGCCAAGCTCCTGGGCAGGCAGTGAACGCCGGGAAGCAGAAAGGCACGACGATGCGCAGCCCCCGTTTGCTGGCGGCCACTATCTCGATTGCGCTTCTTGCCCTGGCTGCTGCCGGCTGCGCCGGCGGCAGTCCGGCGGTATCAGGCGGCCAGTCAGGCAACGTGCTCACCTATGCCGACGATCCAGTTGGCAGCGTGAGTGACAACTTCAACCCGTTCTCGCCGAACAACGCGCTGTCGCTGCTCGACGCACAGTTCATCTACGACCCGCTATTGCAGTGGGACCTGCTGAAGAACAATACCTCCTACCCGTGGCTCGCTACCGGCTATCAATGGTCCGACGGCGGCAAGACTCTCACATTCACACTGAGGCACGGAGTTACGTGGTCTGACGGCAAGCCATTTACCAGTGCGGACGTGGTTTTCACCTTCGACCTGATGCAAAAGTATCCGGCGCTCAACACCAACGGCGTCATCTACTCAAGCGTCAGCGCACTAAACCCGACCACGGTGCAGTTCCATTTCGCCCAAGCCGAGTACGCCGAACTGTACTACCTCAGCTCTCAGGTCATCGTGCCCGAACATATCTGGGCCGCCATCAAGAACCCGCAGACCTACACCGACCCGAACCCCGTGGGAACAGGCCCGTACCTGCTGAAGTCATTCTCGCCACAGCAGGTGACCCTTGTACGAAACCCCCATTTCTGGATGCCCGGCAAGCCGGAAGTGGCCGAGGTGCGCCTGCCCGCCCTGGAATCCAACACCACTGGCGGATTGCTCGCCGCTACCGGTCAGCTCCAGTGGGGCGGCTTCTTCATCCCGGACATCCAGAGTTCCTTCATCGACAAGGATCCATCCGAATTTCACGATTGGTTCCCGGCGCAGTCCTCGCTGGTTGTCATGATCCTCAACCTCGCTAAGTATCCGTTCAACCAGCTGCCCGTGCGTGAGGCGATCAGCGACGCTCTCAATCGCAGCCAGATCGTCAGCATCGGCGAGCAGAACGAAGCACCGATGGACCCGACGCCAACCGGGCTGCTGCTACCGGCCCAGCAAAGCTACCTCAGCCCCCAGTACGCCAGCCTGCACTACTCGGTTAACGACGCGGCCGCCAACGCGCTCCTCAACGATGCAGGCTTCAAGATGGGATCGGGTGGCGTGCGCCGCGCTCCTAACGGGCAGCCCATGTCTTTCACCCTCACCCTGCCTGCCAGCTACAGCGACTGGATGGCGGGCAGCCAGGTCGTCGTCGAGAGCTTGCGCCAGATAGGTATCCAGGTCACCGTCCGCGGCGTGGCCGTCTCCCTCTACACCTCCGCGATCGCAGACGGCTCCTACCAGATGTCCTACGACTTCACCAGCGTAGGGCCCATCCCCTACTACGACTACTCGCTTCTCAACACGACCGGGTACGCGCCAGACGGTCAGTCGACCAGCACCGACCCGGAGCGGTGGGACGATCCCGACACCACCCGCGCACTCAACGCTTTCGCGTCGACCGACTCGCCCGCAGCGCAGCTGCAAGCGATCGAGACGCTTGAGAACATACAGGTCACCCAGGTCCCAGAGATACCGCTCTTCTACAACGGCGTCCAGGCCGAGTGGAGCACCGCGCAGTTCACGGGCTTCCCGTCGCCGCAGAACCCGTATGCATGGCCCGCGTACGGGCCGGAAAACGAAATCGTCGTCGTGCGGCTGACCCCGCGTGCCTAATCACCCGCTGGTATCCGCTGCCCGGCAGTCCGGGCCCGACGCGCACGGCGACCACACCTGCGACGCTCCGCCCATGCCGGTGGCGGACGGCGCCGCCGGAGCAGCAGCGATCGACAAGAGCGATCTCGCTCGCTGCTTCCGGGACATCGGCGTTCGCACTGGCGGGACACTGCTGGTCCACTCGTCACTGTCTGCGTTCGGTAATGTGCGTGGTGCCGAACACGCCGTGATAGACGCACTCCTCGATGTCGTCGGACCTGGCGGCCTGCTTGTAATGCCCACGCACACCTGGGGCACGGTCAGTGCGGCGCAGCCAGTCTTCCACGAACAGCTGAGCCCATCCATCACCGGACGAATCACCGAAACCTTCCGCCACCGCCCCACCGCTGCGCGAAGCCTGCACCCGACCCACAGCGTCGCCGCTCTCGGGTCGGGGGCACGTGAATTCTGCCTCGGCCACGAGCTCTACAGCACGCCATGCAGTCGCTCATCACCGTACGGGCGTCTCGTGGCCGCTGGCGGCCAAGTCCTTATGCTCGGCGTCGGCCTCGACTGCCTGACTCTTCTCCACGGCATCGAAGAGTGGGCAGAAGTCCCCTGGCTGTTCAACCGGGTCGAGACGCTGTATGTCATCACCAAGGCACAGGCAACGCTAACGGTCGTCTCGCGTCGACACACAAATGACCCAAATTATGAAGAACGAGACTTTCCGAGCCTCGAACCGATCCTGCGGGAAGCCGGAGCCATCGCCTACAGCACCGCAGGGAACGCCACCATCCGGCTCATCGACGCAGCCCGCACCACCGACACCCTCCTCCCGCTGCTCCGCGAGAACCCCGACCTTGTACTTGGACCGAGAGTGCGCACACCCCTCTGAGCAAGTAGCAGTCAGCCGCCCAAGCGCTCCGCCTCCCGGATGAGCTGGTCCTCTGTGACCTCGTCGGCGGGGAAGAACAGCTCGATGGACAGGTCCGACACGGGTCCGCCTGGGCCGTCGGCGTTGCCGACTACCAGCTAGGTAAGTGCCCACACTCATCGACACTGGCCGTCCAGCGTCCGCCCGGCGCCCACGCGCCGTTCATCCGAGCGGGAGGTGCCAGCAAGACCGGCGCCGGGAGCCTCTCGCGCTCGGACCGACCGACCCTGCGGGCCGACAGTCACGTTGAGTGCTGTCCGGCCGGGATAGAGTCGGCTGAACCCTGGAGGTTCGGCATCGCGGTCCGCGCAAACGGAAACTAAACGGGCACGCTGGCGTCAGCGGCGGATCGCCGGGAGCGGGTTAGCGCGGACCAGCCAGCGACCTTTCATCGGTTCGGTCCCGACTTTGAGATGATACGTCCGGATCTTCGGGGACCAAGCGATGAAACGACAGAGCGTGACCGGTGCGAACTCTGATTAATGCCGCATTTCGCCTGCGCTTTCGGCCCAGGCCGTGACTGGCCGCCGCGAATGCGCCCTTTGGGCTGGCCGCCGCGCTCGCGCCACCGCGCTTCGCTTCGGCCTGCTGTGGAAGTGCCAGAGCGAGATGGGAGATGATCATGAGCCAAGGTTCCGCCCTGGCCGTGGCGGCCGCGTTCCTTGACGCGTGGACGGCCGGTGACTTCGATCGGGCCAGGGCTCGCCTGGCCGACGACTTCGTCTTCGACGGTCCGATCTCGCACTACCGGTCGGCCGAGGAGTTCCTGGCCGGATCCGCCGCCTTCGTGGCGCAGATCAAGCCGGGGTGGGCGAAGGTCTGCGCCTTCGGGGATGAGGGCGAGGCCCTGCTGCTCTACGACCTGCAGTTGCGCACCGGCCAGCCGATGCGCATAGCCGACTACCACGTCGTCCGCGACGGGCGGATCCAAGCCGAGACGATCCTGTTCGATCGCGGACATTAGCGCGGGAACGAGGTGTGTCCTGGGCGCGAGTCGTCCGGACGCACCTCGTTCCCCGCCTTAACTACCATCCGCGCAGGTCGATCGGCCAGCAGTCGACGACCTGGTCGCCCGAGTACAGGTAGAGCCGCTCGTGATAGGCCATCGTCGGGTCGACGTGGGCCGGGATCAGCCAGGCGCGATCGCCGACGGCCCGTGGCGGCGAGAAGGTCGTGTGCTCGTCGGAACAAAACCAGACCGTAGAGCCGCCGATTTCCGGATTCCCGTGGTCCATGCCGAACGCCTTGAGCCCGGCGTCGGCGACCGACCACTCGGCGGCGCTGGAGATCACGCTGGCCAGTACGAACACCGCCTGCGCGAACGGGTGGCCCTGCCGGTTGTACTGGGCGTCCATCAGCGCGTATGACCCGGCCTGGATCTCCGTCGCCCAGGTGTTGCAGTCGTAGGTCCCGGTGCCGCCGGCCGATATCAGGTCGCCGCCGACATCGGCGGCCGCAGCGACCAGTTGCAACATCGACTCGCGGCACTGGCGGGCCCGCTCGGCCGCGTCCTCCACCGGCATCACGTGGCCCTCGTAGCCCATGACTCCGCGGACCGAAAGGCCGCGGTCGCGGGCCATCTCGGCGAGCCGTCCGGCGTCGGCCGGCCGGCAGCCACAGCGCGGCAGGCCGACGTTGACGTCGACGATCACTTCGCGTACTCCGCCGCGGGCTGCGGCGTCAACAGTCTGCGCCGAGTCCACGGCCAGCGTCACCCGAGCGCCGGCCTCGACCAGGGCGCCGATCCGGCGAGCGTCGAGTGCCTCGTTCGCCAGCATCAGGTCCTCGCCCAGGCCCGCCGCGACCATGCCCTCGCACTCGCGGATCGTGGCGCACGTGAACCCGCGATGGCCGGCTGCCGCCTGGCGCCGGGCCAGGCTCGTGCACTTGTGCGCCTTGACGTGCGGCCGCAGCCGGTTGCCGGGCAGCGCGGCCGCCATCAGGGCGATGTTGCGCTCGAGCGCCTCCGCGTCCACAACGAGCGCGGGCGTGGGCAGGTCAGTTACCTTGGCCGCGCTCACTGCCGCGTCACCTCCGGTTCGTTTGCACGCTGGATGCCGCCCCTACCCTAAATGTCGGCCGATGCCCGGCCGGGGCGAGCCCGGCATCCGGCCGGCTGGCTAGGGTGTGGTTGGCGGCTTCGGGCCGCAGACCCCAGGATGCAGGAGGCGGATGGCGCATGGGTTGCGAGGTGTCCTGGTTCGGCCCGCTGTGCGACGAGGACCACGAGTTCCTCGGCGTCCGTGAACCGGCCCTGATGTCAAGCTGGGAGCACGACCGCGGCATCGTGCTCGGAGCCGAGGAAGCCGGATTCGACAACCTGCTGCTGCCGTCGGACTACGCGCCGGGCATGGACTCGATCGCGTTCGCCGCCGGCATGGCCCCGCTGCTGCGGCGGATGCAGCTGCTGGTGGCGGTCCGGATGGGCGAGATGTGGCCGCCGCAGCTCGCCCGCCAGCTTGCCACCATCGACCACATGCTCGGCGGGCGGCTGACCATCAACATCATCTCCTCTGACCTGCCCGGCCAGAAACTGGAATCGGCACCGCGGTATGGCCGGACGCTCGAGTACATGCACGTGCTGCGGAGCCTCATGGACGGCGTCCCTGTGGACATCGACGGTGAGTTCATCCAGGTCGCGCTCGACCCGCCGCGGATCTGCCGGGACGGACCAGGGTGCCCGCCGTTTTACTTCGGCGGCCTGTCCGAGGCGGCCAGGGAGGTAGCCGCCCGGGCAGCCGACGTGTACCTGATGTGGCCGGACACGATGCCGGCGGTCAAGGAGATCATCGAGGACATGCGGGCCAGGGCGGCCAGGCACGGCCGCCAGCTGCGGTTCGGCTACCGGGTGCACGTGATCGTCAGGGAGACCGAGCAGGAGGCGCGGGCGGCGGCCCGGCGCCTGGTCTCGCGGCTGACCGCCGAGGCCGGCCAGCGCGTCAGGACCCAGTCCCTGCACCCGGCCTCGACCGGGCAGCTGCGCCAGGGCGAGCTGCGTGAGCTGGCCGACGAGGAGGGGTTCGCCGAGCCGAACCTGTGGACCGGCGTCGGCCGGGGGCGGCAGGGCGCCGGCGCGGCCATCGTCGGCGATCCCGATCAGGTCCTGGCCAAGCTGCAGGACTACGCCGACCTCGGCATGGAGGCGTTCATTCTTTCCGGCTACCCGCACGCCGCGGAGGCGGACTTGTTCGCCCGGCACGTGCTGCCGCGCCTGGAGCACGGGCCATTGCTGCCGCGGGCGAAGCAGCCGGCAGCCTAGTTGCTGGCCTGCTAGCGCGGCTAGCCGGCGAGCCCGCTGGTCTCCGGGGACGCGTACGTCACGGCATCACCGACGTGGACAGCGCCGGGGCGGAGGATCTCGCACCACACGCCGAAGGTGATGTCGTTCTTGCCGCGTAGCCGGGCCAGCGCATGCAGTATCCGCGCATCGGTCGCGCCTGAGTCCGGGTTTCGTGTCGTGATCACGCAGCGCGGCACGGGGGCGATGACGCCCACGACGGCCGCGCCGATGGTCACCGCGCGTCCGCGCCAGGCGTGCTCGGCCCACGCGTCGGTGCCGGTGATCGTGATGCTCATGCGGAACCGCCGCGGGTCGGGAGCCCTCCCGTCGAACTCCGGGGCGAGTGCCTGCAGCGAGGCTTCGGACATCAGCGTCACGGGCTGGTCGTCGTTGCCGATGTGCGCAGGCATCCGTTTGAACAGGCGCACGGGCCGACCGAGGTAGCCCGACAGCGCGGCGCCGAGCGAGCCAGGGACGATCCACCCGGGTATCTCCCGTCCGTCGTACATCTGCGTCGTTGCTGAAGCTCCCGGCTCGGGCGTGTCCTGCACGACATCGCCGTCAGGGAAGCGCAGCGTCAGGACGTTTCTTACCCGGTCCCAGGCGGGCTCGATTTGGTGCAGTGCCGGGTTCCTGTAGGTCAGCAGTAGCTTGCCGTCCTCCCCGATGACCAGGAATTCACGATCGCCTGTTATCCCGTGCTGCCCGAGCTCGATCGCGTCGGTGCACTGCAGCCGCATGCCCTTGACCGGCGCGATTCCTAGCTGGGAAACGGTAACCGGCACTGTCATGCCTCCCGCAGCCTGGTCGTGAAGCTGAGATTGCCCCTGGTCCCATCTGGGAGGAGTACACCGGCGTATGCGTCAGCCAGCGCGTGGCCCACCGCGGTGCAGGCGCTGACCGTGCTCGCCTGGACGTTGGCCAGGACGACGCCGAAGCCCGTACCCGGTGTCGTGGCCCGGCCAAGATCGCCGGGTGTGCGGCTGACCCCGGTGATCATCACATCACCGCACCACAGCGGTGCACGGGTTTGGGCGGTCATCCGCGGCCAGGCCCATGCGCGCTGGCCGTGCTCGTCGTAGCCGTACCAGTAGACCAGCGGAGTGCCGCTGTCGGCGACGCGCCCAGCGAGCTCGAATGCGGAGTACCCAGCAGGACCGCGAGCATCTGGATCGAAGGGATCGATGTGGACTAGCCCGGCCTGGCCTGCGTGGCGGTCCAGCCAGGACGCCACGGCCGCCATGCCGTCCGCCTGCGCGACCTCGCAGTCATGGATGCTCAGCTCGCTGGCCCAGCGGCGAAGGTCGGCGGCACTGCCAGGGTCCAGATCGCACAGCAGGTAGGAGCTGGCATCGCCGAGCACGGTCATCGCCAGCAGCGCGGAGCCGGGATAGTGACCGCGGCTGTCGAGCCAGGATGCGGCGACCGCGCGGTACCTGGAACGGGCGAGCACCTCGGAACGCGGAGCCACGTCCAGGAACCGCAGGATGCCGAACTGGCGCTCCGTGTCGTGCACGATCGGGTAGGCGCCCGAACCCGCGTGCGTCTCCGCATACCGCTGGGGCGGCTGGCGCTCCAGGACCTCGGCCAGCGCGGCGTGCTTCCAGACGTCGGAGAGCTTGCCAAAGTGCCTGTTAGCCATGACCTACATACTCTCCTGTCTTCGCCAGCGGCCGGGTCACGAAGCTTCGTGATCTGGTGGCAGCCGATCCTCGAGCGCCGCGAGCCGCAGTTCCAGCCGGTCGATCCGGTGCAGGATGAGCTCGAGCCGGGCCTCGTCGGCGATCCGCCGCTCAGCGGAGCGACGCAACCGGGGCGATGCCTCTGCGCGGGTGGCGATGAGCGCGAGCGGGACGAGCCGCTGCGGCCCGTGCGGCCCGTCGACCAGCCGGGACGGGACCTGCCCGGTGCGGTACCAGTTCCGCAGCGCGGCGCGGGATACCCCGGTGCTGGCCGCTGCCCGCTCGAGCGTCACCCAGTCGGATCCCTCGAGCTGCGCGTTGAGGTCAAGCTCGAGTTCCCAGTCGTCCAGCCGGTCTTCCCAGTCCACGACGCTGTGCCTCCCAGTCCACGAGCCGCCCCCGCCTGCGCGACTCGTTCGGACGACCGCGGCAAGCAGTGAAGCTCGCGCGAGCGCCTCCAAACCTGACTCTATTAATAGCATGGTATTGACTGGGTAAGGAACAGCCTGCGAAGCTCCTCGCATGTTCGAGCGATTCACTTCGCAGGCCCGCCGCGCCATTGTCATGGCCCAGGAAGAGGCTCGCCTGCTACAGCACAACTACATCGGCACCGAGCACCTCCTGCTCGGTCTCATTGCCGGCGATCCGGCCGGAGTCCCGGCGCGCGTGCTCCAGGGCATCGGGCTGCCACTTGACCACGCCCGAAGCGAGGTCGTAGCCATCGTCGGCAGGGGCAAGAAGGCGACGCCCGGCGGGCACATCCCGTTCACGCCCAGGGCGAAGAAGACGCTCGAGCTGGCGATGCGCGAGTCACTGCAGCTGGCCCACGATGAAATCGGACCCGAGCACATCCTGCTGGCGGTGATCAGGGAGGGCGAGGGAGTCGGCGCTCAGGTCATGCGCAAGCACGCCGACCTGCCCGCGATCCGCCGAGACGTGATCCTGGCGCTGCCGCCGGGCAGCCCCGTCCGCCCTTCCGGGCGCTTTTTGCTCAGGCGTCGGCCCACCGTCGAGCCCTTCGAACCGCGCACTTCGGCCGGACACCCTGCCCCGAGCGTGACGCCGGCCGCCGACGCCATGCTGAACCAGGCGGCGCGGCTGACCGGAGCCCGACCGGTCGGCTCGCATGACCTGCTGCTTGCCGCGCTTTCTGACCCCACCACGGCCGCGGCTCGCGCGCTCGGCAGTCTCGGCCTGGACCTTGAGCGCGCCAAGGAAGCGCTCCGCACGGTCGACATTTCCGGCACCAGCGACGAGCAGCCAGAAGATGCAGGCGGGCGCCAGCTGGTCATCCGGGTGACCGGCGACCAGCTCACCATGGAAGCAACGGACCCGGTGATCGTGCAGGCAGGCTTGGCGGCCGCAGCCGCGCTAGGCGAGAAGGCCGATCCGGCAGGAACCATACGCGGCGAGCTGCCGGAGTGCAGCAGCCTGAGTATCGCCTGGCGGGCACTGCGGGAGAGCCTCGACATCATCGCCGGGCAGCAGTCGCAAACCGCCGGGAAAACCGACACCGGCAAGGCGGCCGGCCCGCCAGACAAGCCAGACCCACCAGGGACCGAGGCCGCCTAGAGCTCCAATTTGACCGGGTCTCAGCCAGTACGGGCGCCGACCGCGCGGCGGGCCGAGTCGATGATCGCCTCGAGGTGCCCGGCGTGCGCACCGCGCCAGTAGACCCGGCCGCAACCCGGGCACCGGGCGAACTCCTGGTACGTGCGGCGGGTGCCCGGCTCCAGCTCCGCTTCGACGTCTGACTTGGGCACAGGCGCGAGGAGCGCGTTGCAGGCAACGCACCTGGTCCACGGGGCCAGCGCCGGAGCGAACCGGTCAAGCACGTCTGCGAACTGGGCCTGCGGCCCGTCGCCGCGCACGTAGGCCCCCCGCCACAGGCTCCGGCGCCGGAGCAGGCCGCGATCTTGGGTCAGGAGCACCCGGTGCGTGGCATTGGCCTGCTCGATCAGGGCGTCGTCGTCGGCATCGGCACTGTAGGCCGTGTCCACGCCCACGAGACGGAGCCGGCGCGCCACCGTTCCGAGGTGGACGTCGAGTATGAAGCCGGCCGCTGCCGATCGCTGCGGCCGGTCGACCGGCCGAACCCGGGCCACGTCTCCCTGCGCCGGGCGGTAGCCCGGCGTGACCACATGGCCGTTGACCTCCAGCGAGCCGACTTCGGTCAGCGGCACTCCGAGCGACTCCACCACGTGCCCGAGCGACGAAACGCCATCGCAGGGCACGCCGACCGGGCCGCTCCGGTGCCCAGCCCTGAGGAAGAAGGCCAGCTCAGGGTCGACGACGACGTCTAGCCTGGCGTCACCCATATCCCCAGCATCCCCGGCTGAGCCCGCCGCCTGCGTACCGGGGCAGGCTCTGGGATGACTAGCCGCCGCTCCCATAGGGGCGCGTCAAGATCTCAAGCAGGTGGCCGTCCGGGTCCTCGAAGTAGAGCCCGCGACCGCCGTCACGGTTGTTGACTTCGCCCGCGCGCGACCGGCCTGGATCTGCCCAGTACGTCAGCTGCCGGTCGCGGATACGGGCGAATGCGCCGTCGAACTCGTCCTCGCCGACCAGGAAGGCGTAGTGCTGGGACGTGATGTCGCCGCTGGTCTCAGAAAAGTCCAGGGAGACGCCGTTGTCGGCCTGGACCACGAGAAAGTGGCCGAACGGTGTCGGGGCGGGCAGGCCGAGAATTCCGGTCAGGAACGTAGCCGACCGCTGCTGGTCTTTGCACGACACGATGGTGTGGTTCAGTTGCACGCTCACGCTACGATTCTGCCGCCGAATCGGCTGGCGGACACCTGCTGGACAAGCAGGCCTCCTCCGGCTGACCGCCGCGAATCCGTGGGCCTAACGGCGGGTGAGGAGCAGGTGCCAGTAGTAGTCGCTGGTGGCCTGAGCGCCAACGTCGAACCCGGCGGCGTCCAGCCACGCAAGCGCCTGGGACGAATCGGGATAGTAGTGATAGCCGCCGCCCTCTATCACCTCGCCGGGACGCTGCCGCGGATCCGTCGCCGCGGGGAGTTCGCCCGGCCAGATCTCGACGGTCACCCAGGCCGGCGCGCCGGCCCGCAGCGTGCCGGCGAGGCCCCGCGCGACGCCAGGCCAGTGCTCGGGCGCCACGCACTCCAGCGCGTCTACGCACAACAGCCCGTCAAACCGCCCATGGTAGGCGGGAGCGGCTTCCAGGCTCTGCAACTCGAGGACCTCGGCGCCGACGCCGGGGTGCTTCCTGGCGGCCTGGCTGAGCATGCCCGAGGACTGGTCGATCCCCGACACGCTAACGCCAGCTGCCAGCAGGTCCGGCCAGTACTTGCCGGTCCCGCAGGCCGCATCGAGGACCTCTGCACCGGGGCCCAGGCGCTCGGCCAGGCGGGAGAGGAACAGCGCGTGCGTGGGGGTGATCGCGCCCCACTGCTCGTCATAGTCGACGCTATGCAGCTCGTTGTATCGCTGCACGCTGATCGCGCGCCGCTCGGCTACGAAGGCCAGCCGGTCGGCTTCGGTCGCGTTCATCACGTCAGTGTCCTGGCCTGCTGGGCATCTGATCAACTTGTTATCCGGTCCGAGTGCATGCGGGCGTCCACTCGACCCCCTCAGCAGGTTTTGCGAGCAGAAAGTCTATTTATCGACAACGCTTCGGACGAGCTTGGCTGAGTGGCTCTCGGTACGAAAGCCGACCAGGCGACGGGCGAGTGCCTGGGCTGGGTTCTGCGGCCGTCTGTGCAGGCTCGCGGCCCGGTCCTCCTGGATGGACCCCATGCTTACGAGAAATGCGGCGAAGATGGGAATGGCCGATCCGGCCGCAGCGACAGCGATGATGGCGATGACCATTTCGCCCTCCTCCCCAGGCGCCAGGATTGCGCCGTCAGTCATGACGGTAGGCACGACGGTGCCTGCACTCCATGAAGAAGGCCCACAGGAACGCCCACAGCTTGAAGCTGTGGGAAAGCGACCGCGTCAGCGCTTCATTGCCGCGTCTCAGGCTGATGCAATGGTGTCGATCGACTGGCACTCGCCGATGCCTCCGAGTGCGTGCTCTGCCAGGGCGGCCGCAGCGATGTCGGTAGCGATGGCGAGGGCCTGCTGGTAATGCGCTTGCGCCTCGGCTCGCCTCCCGCACGTCAGGAGCAGGTCGCCCATGGCATTGCGGGCTACCGCCTCGTCGTGGCGAGCGTCAGTTACGCCGTACAGATCGATCGCGCTGGTCAGGTTCGCAATGGCCTTCTGGTGTTGTCCGGTCGCCCGTTGCATGGCACTGAGATTGGCGAGGGCGAAGGCTTCGCCGATGCGGTCGCCCAGTTCACGGTGCAGCTCCAGCGCGCGCTCGTGATTGGCTGCGGCTGCGGGATAGTCGCCGGCCGCCTGAAGTACAAGGCCGAGGCGGTTGAGCGCGCGGGCTTCGCCAGGCCGATAGCCCAGCCGGCGATGCAGCTGAAGTGCCTCGGCCAGGGTCCGGGTGGCCGCCGCGTGCTGCCCGGCCTCGTGCTGAACGAAACCGAGCCGGTTGAGCGCGCGAGCCTCGCCGAGTTGGTAGCCGACACCGCGGTGCAACTTAAGCGCGTTCGTAAGGCTGACGATGGCGGCTTCGAAGTCTCCGGACACCTCCTGCACGATGGCAAGGCCGATCAGGGCGCGAGCTTCGCCAATGTGCTGGCCGAGCTCGCGGTTCAGCCGGCGTGCTTGTTCATGACTTGCGGCCGAGGCCCGGAAGTTTCCGGCCGCTTGCTGGACCTTGCCGAGGTGGTTGAGCGCGCTGGCTTCGCCGAGCTGATTGCCGAGCGCACGGTAGAGCTGGAGCGCGCGCCGATGGTTGGCGGTGGATGCCTTCAGGCTGCCGGTAGCTTGCTGCACGTCGCCGAGATTGTTCAGTGCGCTGGCTTCGCCGAGCTTATTGCCGAGTTCACGGTAGATCCGGAGTGCTGCTTCATGGCTGGCGATCGCGGCCGCGTGCTGCCCGGTGGCTCTCTGCAGGGCGCCGAGCTCGTTGAGGGCGCTGGCTTCGCCGAGCTTGTCGGGCACGTGCCGGTACAGCTCGAGAGCCTGGATGACGCTCTGCGCAGCTGAGCCGCCATCGCCGGTCAGCGACTGCATCTCCCCGATGTCGGTCAGCGCCATGGCCTCGGCCAGCCGGTCGCCCGAGCGGCGCGCGAGTTCAAGTGCAGCTCGGTGAAGGGTGAGAGCTTCGTCCCAGTAGCCCTGACTGCGCAAGTAGCCATGCATGGCCGCCGACAGTGCAATCGCCTGGCTGTGCCAGCCGCGGCGTGCGGCATAGCTCGCGGAAGCATGCAGATTCAGCCGCTCGGCGTGCATCCACGAGTTGGCGTCCTCGGGGGTCGCCAGATCGGGAGCGTAGGCGGGCGGTGAGCCCGGGATATCGGGGGTCGGGCGGGGGCTGCGCCGGGCCAGGTAGCGCGCGCCAGCGGCGGCCGTGTGCAGGTAGTAGTCGGCGAGCCTGATGCGGGCCCGGTCGTTGTCGTCGTCGGGATCGCCGACGGCCAGGACGCTTGCGTGCTCGCGGATGAGGTCGTGCAGACGGTACCGGCCGGCGCTGGGCTCGGTGAGCAGGTGCTGGTCGTAGAGGTCGTCGAGGAGGCGCCGGGCCGTACTCAAGTCGGTGCCGCCAAGGGCAGCAGCGGCGTACGCGTCGATGTCATCGCCGGGATGCACGCCGAGCCGACGGAACAGGTGCCGCTGGTCCTGAGTGAGATCTCGATAGGACAAATCGAATGCTGCGGCGACTGACAGGTTCTCGGCGCGCATCAACTCCAGCCGGCTTCGGGCTGCGGCCAGGTCACGTGCCAGCCCATCGGCAGTCCACGCGGGATGGTGACGCAGCTGGCCGGCAACCATCCCGATGGCCAGGGGCAGGTATCCGCAGAACCGGTTGATTGCGGCGACTACCGGGTCCGAGGTCTCCAGCCCCGGTCGGTCGGCCAGCCGGATGAGCAGTGCCGCGGCGTCTTCGGGCGGCAGCGTTTCAAGCCCGATGACGTGCGCATCCTCCAGCGCGGTGAGGTGCCTCCGGCTGGTAACGATGACCAGGCTGTCGGGAGTGCCGGGGAGCAGCGGCCGAACCTGGTCATGACCTGCGGCGTCGTCGAGCACCAGCAGGACACGTCGGCCAGACAGGTGATCGCGCCACAGCCGGGCCCGCGCCTCGGCTCCCGCCGGGATCTGGCCTGCGGCAACCCCAGCGGTGAGCAGCAGGCTGGCCAGGGCGTCGGCTGGGCTCACCGGACGCTGGTCAGCGGTATGACCATGCAATGGCAAGAAGATCTGGCCGTCTGGAAAGTGCTCGGCCAGCCGATGCGCGATATGAACTGCGAACGCGGTCTTGCCTACTCCGGCCATCCCCCCGATCGCATAAATACTGGCCACGCCCGAGCTGCCAGCATGAGGCGTCACGGCGTCGGCCAGCTGCCGGAATTCACGCTCACGGCCGGTGAAGGTAGCGACCTCGCGCGGCAGTGTCCGCGTGGCCGCCGCTACCGCTTCCGCGCGCGTTCCCCCCGGAGGATTCGCCGCGGCGACGCGACCTCGCGCCGACGCCTCGAACTCGGCCCGAGAAGTCCCAGTCAGGCCCAGGGCGTCAGCCAGCAGCTCGGCTGTCTGTCTGCGAGCGGTACGGTTCACGCCCCGCTCGAGATCGCTGACCGCCCGCGGGCTTATGCGCGCGGCCGCCGCGAGTTCTTCCTGCGTCAGCCCGGCCCGCGCCCGAAGCCGCCGGAGCAAACCAGCAAAGCTGACCACGGACTGATCAGCCACTACCGCACCCCCACCGTTCCTACCTTCCGGATCCGGCGGAAGACCGATAGGAACCTGCCAGCAGGCTAAGCCTCAAGCCCGGAGGTGACAATTCCCCATGGAAAGGGGATGTACAGTATCTAGATTAGCCTATGAGGCTTAATTAACAATGCCATCCTTTTTAGCAACTGCGCAATAGCGCCGCGCTAAGCAGGCATCCGCGCCGCGCGAGCGGCGTATTGGCCGGTAGGCCGCGCCAGGCTACCGGGAGGGCGCTCGAGGACGGTCGGTCCGTGGGTTCCACGTTGACGAGACGCAACTCCGGGGAGCCTATTGATCAGTGGCCGGTGGTTTCTTCGAGGGACAGCATGTGGAGCGGATCGCCCATCCCGCCCAGAAACCGCCGCCAGACAGGCAGTTTCCTGGGTATGTCAGCGCTGAACCGTCTCGTTTCGCCGGGTCTTGCGTCCAGACTGACGCGAGGGCTGAGGAAGTACCAGAAGCGGACGCGCACGACGTGTGCGCCCGGCTCGACCTGCAGGCTGAAGGTGTCCCCGAGCGGCGCCACCCCAGCCCGTTTACCGTCCACGTAGACCGTGAACCCGGCCATCCTAGGATTGCCGATCCACGCGTAGTGGTTAGCGACGACTATCAGGCTCGTGCCGTGATCGACTGGCCCTGAAGTCATGTGATCTCTCTCGGGTGGCCGGTGAAGCCCTGGCTAGCTAAGTATTGCGCGGCCCTGCTGGCTAACGCCAGGTTGACACCGGGGCTCAGGTCCGCGCGATGATGTCGGAATCATGCGAGATATGCGCAGTAATGATCGAGAAAGGGTAGCGCCGCCGCCGTGATCCTCGTCGTCTCCCTGAACCCGGCGCTTGACGTGACTCATCACGTCGACGGCGTCGACTGGGCCGGCGTGAACCGGCCCACGCAGGTTCGCGCCGCGCCAGGCGGCAAGGGCCTCAACGTGGCGCGGACACTGGATGCCCTGGGTGCCGAGGTCATGCTCGTCGGCCTGGCCGGCGGCGTTGTCGGCGCGGCCGTCCGATCGGGGCTGCGTGCCTCAGGCGTAGCCGCCAGGTTGACCGACATCGAGGCCGATACGCGGCGGACGTTTGCGGTCGTCGACACCGGGCGGGGCGAGGTTGCGATGTTCAACGAGCCGGGACCGGTGATCACGCCGGGCGAATACAGCCGGTTCCTGGCCACCTACAAGGAGGCGCTCACCGCGTGCACGACCGTGGTGCTGTCCGGAAGCCTGCCCGGCGGGCTAGCCAGCGACGCCTATGCCGGGCTGATCAGAATCGCAGCCAGCGCGGGCGTCCCGGCGATTCTTGACACCTCGGGCGAGGCGCTCCGGCGCGGCCTGGCCGGGCGGCCCGCGATCGTCAAGCCTAACCTCGCCGAACTGGCCGAGGCGGTCGGGTGCGATGCCGGCTGGCCCAGCCCGCCCGACCGGTCCGCCGTTCTCGGGTACGCCGCTGAACTGCGGGATGGTGGAGCAGAGGCGGTCGTGGTGTCGATGGCGGCCGACGGCCTGCTGGCCGTCACCCCGACAGGTGCGTGGCACACCGCCGCGCCGCCCGTCGCCGGGAATCCGACCGGTGCGGGGGATGCGGTGGTCGCCGCGCTCGCGCAGGGTCTCACGAGCGGCTGGAGCTGGCCGGAACGGCTCAGGGAGGCGGCGGCGATCGGTTCCGCGACTGCGGCCGCGCCTGCGGCAGGCGAATTCCTCGACGACGATCTCGCGCGGGCTCGGGTGAGCGTCCAGCTGACGGACCTCGAGCACGCCTTATGCCCCTCGTTCCGATAGCAAACATCATTACGACTGCACGGGGTGCGGCGCGGGGAGTCGGCGCGTTCAACGTCATTGGGATCGAGCACGCCGAGGGGATAGTGGCAGGTGCCGAGGCCGCTGGCAGCCCGGTCGTCCTGCAGCTGAGCGAGAACTGCATCGCCTATCACGGCGGCATGGAGCCGATCGGCCGCGCCCTGCTGGCGGTCGCTGCCTCCGCCGCGGTGCCGGTCGCGGCGCACCTGGACCACGCAACCAGCGCCGTGCTGGTGAAGTCGGCGGCTGGGCTCGGGTTCGGGTCGGTCATGTATGACGCCTCCACCATGACGTACGCGGACAACGTCCGGGCGACCGCCGCGGTCTCGGCATGGTGCCACGAACGGGGCGTCTGGCTTGAGGCCGAGCTTGGCGAGGTTGGCGGCAAGGACGGCGTGCACGCGCCCGGCGCGAGGACGCGCCCGGACGAGGCCGCCGCATTCGTGACCGCGACCGGCGTTGACGCGCTCGCCGTCGCGGTCGGCAGCTCGCACGCGATGCTCACCAGGGACGCGGTGCTTGACCTCGACCTGATAGCCCGCCTCCGCTCGGCTGTCCCCGTGCCGCTGGTGCTGCATGGTTCCTCCGGCGTGCCCGACCGCATGCTGTCGGCAGCCGTTAGGGCCGGCCTGACCAAGATCAACATAGCCACTCAGCTCAACAAGGTGTTCACCGCCGCGGTCCGGGACCGGCTTGCCCTTGACCCGGCCGTCGTTGACCCGCGCCGGTATTTGCAGGACGGGCGGGCGGCCGTCGCCGCCGAGGTGACGCGCCTGCTCGCGGTCCTCGAGGAGTGCCGGTGATGATGGCGTGAGCCAGTCCAGCGCCGCTGTCCATCCGGCCGGGCTCGACCTGCTGATCGTCGGTGACTGCAATCCGGACGTCGTGGTCGTGGGCGCCGATGTCGTGCCGGCGTTCGGACAGCAAGAGAAGCTGGTCGACGACGTTTCGCTCGTGATCGGCGGGTCCGCCTCGATCATGGCCGTGGCGGCGGCCAGGCTCGGATTGCGGGTAGGGCTGGCGGCCGCCGTCGGCGCGGATGCCGCGGGCGAGTTCATGCTGGCCAGGCTGGCCACCGAGGGCGTGGATACCTCGGCCATGGTCATCCGTCCCGACCTCGCGACGGGCATGACGGTGGTGCTCTCGCGCCCTGGCGGCAGCGACCGGGCCATTCTCACTGCCCTCGGCGCGATGCCGACGCTGACGGCCGCGGACGTGCGGCCCGCCGTCGCTGACCCGGCGGCCACGCCGCGCCATCTGCACGTGAGCTCGTATTTCCTGCTCGAGCGTTCGCTCGGGCCGGGACTGGCGGAGCTGTTCGCGGCGGCGCGGTCTGCCGGCATGACCACCTCGCTGGACACGAACTGGGACCCGGCGCAGCGCTGGGGCGACGAACGGCTGCGGGCCGCGCTGGCCGAAACCGACGTGCTGATGCCAAATGAGGCTGAGGCACTGCACCTCAGCGGCAAGCGCGAGGTCGGCGATGCGGTGCGTGCGCTCGCCGCCGCGGGACCGCGGGTGGTGGTGAAGCTGGGCAGCCAGGGTGCGGTCGCGGCCGACGGTGCCTCGTGGCACAAGGCGGGGCTGCCGGCCGCGCTCGCGTCCGGGTTTGCCGACGCGATCGGAGCGGGAGACTGCTTCAACGCGGGGGTCATCGCCGGGTTGCTCGGCGGCCTGGACCTGGCGGCCGCCACGGCGGTGGGCTGCGCCGTCGGCTCCGCATCGACCCGCGCGGCCGGAGGGACCGGCGCGCGTACCGATCTGGCCGGCGCGCTGGCCCTCGCGCGCTCGGTGCCCGTCCGCCCGGTGCCACCCGGCCGCCGTCTGCGATCATTTCCAGGATCGCGATAGCGCTGACCTGGCCCCGCACGCCGAGGCCGGATCCCCGGAGGCCCGATGACTGTGCGGCCGCTGCTGGCGGAGCAACTGGATCTGCAGGCACATCCCGAGGGCGGCTGGTTCCGCGAGACCTTTCGGTCGGCCGTGTCATTCTCTCCAGCCGGATATGACGGTGAGCGCAGCGCCGCGACGGCTATCTACTACCTGCTGCATCCGGGCGAGAAGTCGCGGTGGCACGTCGTGCGGTCCGACGAGCTGTGGTTCTGGCACAGCGGCGGGCCGCTGGCCCTTCGCTTCGGCGGCTCGGGTCCGGATCCAGAAGAGGGCCACGCGGTCCTCCTCGGCGACGACCTCCTCGCGGGCCACCTGCCGCAGGCACTTGTGCCAGGCGGAGTCTGGCAGTCCGCTGCTCCGGCCGGAGATGACTCGGTCCTGGTCAGCTGCGTCGTCGCGCCCGGTTTTGACTTCGCCGACTTCCGCGCGCGCTAGCTTCGGTCTGAGCAGCGAGGTAAGTCAGGAAGGAGCAAAACTGAGTCACCGGTGCACGTATTGAGCGGACTCGGATCTTACTCGCGGCCGCGCTGCCATTGCGGCTTGCGCTTCTCCAGGAAGGCGTGCATTCCTTCGCGCGCATCCGGCAGCTGGCTGGTAGCGGCCATGACCTCGACCGCATACGCGTACGCCTTCGCCTGGTCCAGGTCTATCTGCGCGTAGAGGGCCTGCTTGCCAATGCCCTTGCTCTGCGCCGAGCCGCGGGTCACTCGTTCGAGGAGGTCAGCCGTCGCGGTGTCCAGTTGCCCGGCTGGGACTACCCGATTGACGAGTCCCCAGTCGAGCGCGGTCCTGGCGTCGACGATGTCGCCCGACAGGGCCATCTCGGCCGCCCGCTTGCGCCCGACGTTCCTGGCGACTGCCACCATCGGCGTGTGGCAGAACCAGCCGCCCTTCCCGCCGGGTGCGGCGAAGGCGGCGTCCTCGCTTGCCACCGCGAGGTCGGCCGAGGCCACGAGCTGACAGCCGGCCGCCGTGGCCAGGCCGTGCACCCGCGCCACGACCGGCTGCGGGACCTGCTGGATGAGCGTCATCAGTTCCGTGCACGTGGCCAGCAGAGACCGGACGGCCGCCAGGTCAGCGTCGGCGACGTCGGCGAAGTCGTGCCCGGCGCTGAACACCGGGCCGTTGCCGGCGAGCACGATCCCGAGGGCGTCACTTTCACCGGCAGCGGTGAAGGCGGCGATCAGCTCGCGCATGTGCTGCAGCGACAGTGCGTTCCGCCGCTGCGGTCGGTTCATCGTGATCTCAGTGAAGTCGCCCGACCGCTCTACCAGCACGTACTCGTATTCCACGGTGCCCTCCTCGTTCCCTTAGCAGCCTACGTCGGGCTGGTGCTGACGCCGAGCCGGGCTGCGGCCGGCCCGGGTGCCGGCCACCGGCATGGCACCTTTGATCGTCGATGGTGATCAGTTAATCTCAGTGGGACTCATTGCCAGATGTCGGTAAACGCCCCATGCAGGGCAACAATCAGCGGGAGCCCAGGGCCTGGTCATGCATCAGCGTTTGTGGCCGTTAGTCCCGGTAGCGGTGCTGGCTCTGCTTGCCATTCCGGCAAGTGCCGCCGCGAGCATTGGCGTCGGCATACAGGCGGGGCCGGTACTTCTCTCCGGGACCGCGCACCCGGGAGGCAGTTACGCGCTCACGCCCGTCTACGTCGTCAACACCGGGACGCAGCCGGAAACGATCGCGGTGCGGGTGGAGCGCATCTCGCCCGGGCACGGGATGACGGTGCCAGGGACCTGGATTCGCGCGACCGGACCCGCGGTGACCCTCTCGCACGATCAGTCAGCGCGTATTCCGCTGGAGCTAGCCGTGCCCGATACGGCAAGGCCCGGTCAGTATTTCAGCGACGTGGTGGCCAGGGGCTCTGGCGGGATTGCGGCCGGGAGCGCGAGTCTGGCGGTGGCCGCCGCCACAGACCTGGAGTTCAGGGTGACGCCAGGAGCGGTTTCCGGGTCGTGGCTCAGCCTCCCCGGATGGCTGCTGCCGGGCGTCGTCGGCCTGCTGGTACTGGCGGTCGCGGCCTTCGTCATTCGTAATTCTGGCTTGCGCGTACGTATCGAGCGCCGAGCGGCGAGCAGATCAGCGGAGGGGCAGTGATGCCGGCAGTCTCGCGTGCCTGGTGGTCGGCGTTCTCGTTGCTGGCCGTCGGTCTCGTCGGTCTCATCGGTCTGGCTGGATGCGGGTACGATTCGCCGCCGGCCGGTGCGGGCCGGTCGGGGAGCGTCAACCTGTCGCTGACAACGGTGCCGACAGTCCGGTCGGTCACGGTCACGGTCCCGACGGCTCTGGCCAAGTTCGGTGCCTGCAGCGGCGGGAAGGCGCTGGCCAACACCAAGTCGACAGGCGCCAAGCTCGGGTTCCCGAACGGGCGGTGCTGGATCGGGTCGCCGGGCGCGGCCTACCCCATCACGATCAAGAACACCGGCATCGCCTCCTACATCGATATCAACGGCGCTAGTGCGGTGCCCTCTGACGACATGACCGGCTGGAGCCTGTGCAATGCCGGCGACAACCCCGCCGTAACGTGCACCGGCCGCAATAACAACTTGCCAGGCACGGATCAGTACCTTCTCCAGAATTTCGGGCCGTACGGGGAGAACGACTCCGGCCTTACCGACGACCCGCTCTGCGACCACGAGTTCGACCAGAACGGGCGCTGCTGGGCCATGCAGGGCGCCGCCCAGACCGAGGGCATCGAACTCACCGGCCCGTATCAGAGCAGCGACAACTCGACCGAGTGGACGGTCACGATTACCTGGACGCCCGTGCCCTAGGGAGGGCCGACGCCGTGCCCTAGGCGGACGCCGTGCCCTAGGCGGACGCCGTGCCCGGAGGTGCGGGCCCGCCGGCACCGGGCGGCCTGGCGCAGGATTCGGCCCGCTGCCGCCCAGGGTAGGTTCTGGCGGACATGACTGCTGACTAGTCAGTCCCGATCGGATGGGACGGGGGCGGTAACTTGTCCGATTCAGCGGCCGTGGTGACGGCGGTGGCCGCCGCATTGGTGTTCGGGATTGCGTCGGTCGCTGACCAGCGGAGCACCAAGCGCGTGCGGCGCCGGAAGGCGCTCTCGCCTCGGATATTCCTCGACCTTGCCCGCCAGCCGCTGTGGCTGGCCTCGGTCGGCGGCACCGTGATCGGCTTCGCCCTGCAGGTCGTCGCGCTTCGGCTGGGGCCGCTGGCCCTGGTCGAGCCGCTGCTGATCTGTGATCTGATCTTCGCGACGCTCATCTCCTCATTCCTGCGTAAACTCTGGGACCCGGTGCTGGTCGGCGGCGTAATCGCCGCGGCTGCCGGGGTGGCCGGCTTCCTCGTCATCGCCTCGCCGACAAGCGGCCGGGCCAGCGTCGGCTTCATGGTCGTGCTCCCGCTGGGCACCGTGTTCGCGGCCGCCGTCGTCGGCTGCGTGGCTGTCGCGCAGCGCAACCGGCGCCTCCGGCCGCTGGCCCTCGCGCTCGCCTGCGGCATCAGCTACGGCGTCTCGGCGTTCCTGGTCAAGCTCGTGGTGTCCAACGTGAGCGGAGGACTGCCTCACGTGCTGACCGACTGGCCGATCTACGCGCTGGCGATCGCGGGCCCGCTTGGCTTCCTGCTCAACGAGAACGCCTTCCAGGAGGGGGCGCTGATCGCGCCGGTCATGGCGATCATCACCGTCTGCGACCCGGTGATCTCCATCGCCCTGGCCGCCATCTGGCTGAACGAGAATCTCAGCGGTTCCGCAGCCGGCATAGCGGGCGAGGTTATTACGCTGATGGTGATGGTCATCGGCGTGGTCGTGGTCGCACTTCGCGCTCCCCATCTCGCGCCTCGGGTGACGCCTGCGCCGGACACGGCGAACTGACCTCGCCTGCGAGTTACCGGTACGCCGCGGATCACGACGAACCTGAGCCAGGGAGGAGCCTGACCTTGACCGAGCCAGCGGAGCGGAACGAACCAAGCCCGACAGCCGACGAGCGAGCCATGCTCGAGGGCTGGCTGGACTATCACCGGGCGACGCTGCGGCAGAAGTGCGCCGGGCTTAGCGACGAGCAGCTACGGACCGCTTCATGCCCGCCATCGAACCTGACGCTGCTCGGCCTGGTCCGTCACATGACCGACGTAGAGCGCGGCTGGTTCCTGCGTGGTGTGGCCAGGCGGCCTGGTAGCGAGGTCGAGCCCATTTACTACAGCGCCGAGGATGAGGAGGGCGACTTCGAGAACCTCGGCAGTGCCAGCCCCCAGTCGGTGTTCGAGACCTACGAGAAGGCGATCTCCGAAGTCCGCGATGCCCTCGTCGGGGCAAACCTAGACCAGACGTTCGACAACGGTGGCACGCCTTACTCGGCCCGCTGGGTCTACACGCACATGATTGAGGAGTACGCACGCCACAACGGCCATGCTGACCTGATCAGGGAGCGAATCGACGGCGCGACCGGTAGCTAGGTGTTCGGTTCGGCCGCGGGGCTGTCGCCCGCCCGGCCACGGAAGGCAGTGCTGATCGACCTCGGCGGCGTGCTTGTCGCCGACTACATGCCGGCCGCCGCCGCCGCGTGGAGTGCTCGCCTGGGCATCACTCAGCCGGCGTTCCTGGCCGCGCTGTTCGGCGGAAGCGACGGGCAGGTGCTTACCGGCCAGGTGAGCGAACCGGCGTGGTGGGCCATCGTCGCGGGTCGGCTCCAAGCTGACCCTGCCCTGATGGCCGACCTGCGGCAGGACCTGGCATCGCGGGAGGTGTGGGACGAGGCACTGGTCGCGTTTCTGCGCCGCCTCCGCGGTCAGGCCAAGACGGCCGTTGTCAGCAACGCCTGGCCAGGGACGCGGGCCAGGTTGGCCGAGGCCGGGAAGCTGGACATTGCCGACGAGATCGTCCTGTCGTGCGAGGCCGGGTACGCCAAGCCCGACCCGCGCATCTACCAGGCCACGCTCCGGGGGCTCGAAGCCCGCCCTGAAGACGCCCTGTTCATCGACGACACGCCCGGCCATGTCGGCGCCGCCCAGTCACTCGGCATGACCGGTCACCTCCACACGAGCAGCGCCGGCACCATCACCAGGATCGAGAACTTCCTCGCCGCGCCGCCCAGCCGGATCGGCGGTAGCTCAGGTGACTAACTCAGCCCGACTCGGGGCGCACAACGCCTGCACAGGCCACGGCGTCGTGGTGCGGACGGCCCTGACGGCACCGCCAGGTATCAGATGAGCTCGAGGATGGTGGCGTTCGCCTGGCCGCCGCCCTCGCACATCGTCTGCAGGCCGTACCTGGTGCCCGTCTCGCGCATGTGGTGAACCATCGTGGTCATGATCCGCGCACCGCTGCCGCCGAGCGGGTGACCGATCGCGATCGCGCCGCCGTTCGGGTTGAGCCGGGCCGGATCCGCGCCGGTTTCCTTCAGCCACGCGATGGGCACTGGGGCGAAGGCCTCGTTGACTTCGAAGACCCCGATGTCGTCGATCTTCAGGCCGCTCCGCTTGAGCGCCAGCGCGGTCGCCGGGATCGGCGCGGTCAGCATGATGACCGGATCGTCGCCCGTCACCACGGCGGTGTGGATCCTGGCAATCGGCCTGAGGCCAAGTTCGGCCGCCTTCTCGCCGGTCATGATCAGGAGCGCGGCCGCGCCGTCAGAGATCTGCGAGCTGTTCCCCGCAGTGATCGTGCCGTCGGGCTTGAACGCGGGCTTGAGCCCGGCCAGGCCCTCCATGGTGCTGCCGCGCCGGACGCCCTCATCCGCCTCGACCTTGGTGCCATCCGGGGTCGTGACCGGCGCGATCTGCCCGGCCAGGCGGCCTTCGTCCTGGGCGGCCGCGGCCTTGGCGTGCGAGCCGAGGCTGAACTCATCCAGTTCG
Organism: Streptosporangiaceae bacterium; assembly: GCA_030041135.1. Taxonomy (GTDB): domain Bacteria; phylum Actinomycetota; class Actinomycetes; order Streptosporangiales; family Streptosporangiaceae; genus JAJYUU01. Next base: position 55,561 of record JASHOL010000476.1, read on the forward strand.
GCGCGGCTCAGGCCCCAGCGCTCGACGATCATCTCGGCGCCAAGACCCTGGTTCGGGAAGACGCCGTTGTACCGCGCGTTGAAGCCCTCGCTGAGCGGCAGGCCGTGAGCGCCGCTGGCCACCGAGGCGCCCATCGGGACGCGGCTCATGGATTCCACGCCGCCCGCGATGCACAGGTCGTAGTGGCCGGCGATCACGCTGGCCGCCGCGAAGCTGATCGCCTGCTGGGAGGAGCCGCACTGGCGGTCGACCGTGGTGCCGGGGACCGACTCGGGCCAGCCCGCCCCGAGCACGGCGGTACGCGCGATGTCGAAGGTCTGCTCCCCAACTTGGCTCACGCAGCCCCAGATCACGTCCTCGACGACCGCCGGGTCGATGCCGGCGCGCTCGGCCAGGGCCGTGAGCACGTGGGATGACAGGTCGCCGGGGTGCACGCCGGCGAGGCCTCCGTTGCGCTTGCCGACCGGCGTCCTGACCGCGTCGACTATGACCGCGTCCCGCATTGTGACCCTCCTGGGTGACCCGCTGCCCGTCCGGGCAGGCTCCGCGTTGCGCCAAGGTAGTTAACTATGATACCCACCTCCGGCCAGTTTGCTCGACTGCCCGGCCCTGGTGGCTCGGTCGCGACCAGCGCGCACCGTGGATCTTTGCGCGACGATAACTAACTGGCTAGTCGCGCTAAGCGACTAAGCCGCTAGCGGAACGGCCGCGTTCAGCGCGTCCATCGCCGAGCTTTGCCTGGCGGCGTCCGCGAAGTCGAACGGGCCGGCCCAGTGCAGGCCGAACTGGTTGCTGCCGTTCCTGTTGTTGGCCCAGATCGACCGGGCGTTATCCAGGATGAACTCGCTGTAGGCCGGACGAGGGCTCTGGCGGTAGAAGTCGTAGAGGTTGCGCATAAAGACGCCCTTGAACTGCGGGAGGTCCGCGTCCTTGCGTGCGGTCTTTTGCTCGCCAGGCTCGAACAGGATGCCGTGGCCGGCGTCCGGCGCCTGGGTGGTCAGCGAGTTCAGCGTGGCGTCGGCGATTGCCTCGCCCTGCCTGAGGTAGGCGGCGTCGCCGGTTATCTCGTGCAGCGCGGCCAGCCCGCCCAGGATCACGCCCTGGTTGTAGGTCCACGTCTGGCCGCCGTTGTTCTGGCCGGACTTGTCAAGCCCGTCGTTGACCAGGCCCTTGGGGCCGATCAGGCCGCGCTCGCAGAACCAGTCCCACTCCCGCCGGGCCCAGTCCAGGTACTCGCCCGTATCGGGACACCGTTGATGCAGCCGGGCTGCGAGCGCGAGGAACAGCTCGTTGGTGATGGCGTTCTTGTACGAGCGGTCGTTGTTCCACCAGACACCGCCGCCGTAGGTGTCGTCCCATGCGGTCAGCAGGTTGGCGAAGATAGTCCGGGCCGCGTCGAGGTAGCGGGCATCGCCGGTCAGGTCGTAGGCGTCGAGCCAAGCGAGGCCCCACCAGCCGTTGTCGTCGTAAAACCGCAGCAGGAAGTCCCTGTGCAGGCGGCGCGCGGCCCTGAACGTGCGTTCCACGACACGGCGATAGGTCTGGTCGCCGCTGTACTCGGTGTAGGCGATCACCGCGGTGAGCGCGTTGGCGGCGTTCCACCAGTTCGTGGTCCGCCACTGGCCCGTCCACCGGCTGTACCACCGCTGGAGCGCCTCCATTCCGGCCGCGGCGTAGGCACGGTAGTCCGGCTGCTGCACGTCATCCTGGATTGACATAGTTTGCTCCGTCGTACTGAGGCTTGCGTTCCGCGCGGCCGTATATGGTGTCCATCCTCTCCCCGACCCGGCGGCGGGCGTCCGGGAGCCGCGCCGGCGGCGGCACGGGGATGATGATCACGGTCAGGAATCTGCCCACTGGTGGCCATGACGAACTGCCCGGAGGCGGTCAGCCCTGGCCTGCGGACAGCAGGCCGCTCAAGACGAGCGGGCAGGGGCGCTCAGGCATGCGGAACGCAGTCGCTCAAATGCAGGACAGCGGGAGCTCGAAGGATCGCTCAGGCCCGGCCGAGAAGTTCCTCAAGCACGTGGCCGTACTGGTCGGGGAAGGTCCGGAGGATGGTGATCGGATTGGCGTATTCCTCCCACGACACGATCTTGCCGTCGTGCCAGTCGAAACGGAACACGTAGACGTTGCGATAGGGACGCCCGTCTGCGGTGACGAAGTCGCCCTTGGCCTGCGCGAAGGTCGTCGCTTCGTCGGCCGAAGCCGTGATACGACGGTCGGTGAACCTGGCCGACCTCATCAGCCCGCTGATGGCGCCCAGACGGGATCCGAAGGCCTCCCGGCCGCGCGCGGGCTCACCGCCCTCGGCGCTGCCCCAGGACATGGGCGTGCTCCACACGATCTGGTCGCCGAGCATCCCGGCCACGCCCGCGTGGTCTCCGGCTTCCAGCAGGTCCAGGAAGCGATTGGTCAGTTCGACAAGCTCTGCCGTTCGCAACGGAATCCCTCCATTTTTGGTACTCAGTTCCATTACGTATTGGATACCTACAGGGTTCCGGTGTCAAGCGTTGCCCTAAACTGGGGTCCATGGCCGAGGAGCAGATCCGGGGCGACTCCCTGACGGACCGGAAACGCCGCCGGGCCAAGGAGGCAATCCGGCGCGCGGCACTGGACTTGTTCCGCGAGCGCGGCTTCGACGCCGTCAGCGTGACCGACATCGCCCAGCGCGCCGAGGTCGGCAGGACGACCTTCTTCCGCTACTTCGGCGACAAACAGGAGGTCCTGTTCAGCGACCCTGCCGACGCGGCCGCCGAGGCCTCGCAACGAGTGTCAGCACCGACAGACCTGATCGGGTCTTCGATAGCCGCAGCCCTGGCGGCGGCCCGGCGGCTCGTAGTTGGTTACGTCGAGGACATCACCGCCGATCCCGTGGCCTATAAGCGGCATCAGGAGCTCGTGACCAGTCATCCGGAGCTGTATGCCCGCAGCCTGGTCAAGCAGCGCGGCTACGCAGATGAGCTCGCCGGCCACCTCCAGAGCTGGGGCGCGACCCCTTCCACTGCTCGCCAAGCCGCAGAAATCGGGCTTGCCTGCTTTTACGCCGGGCAGGCGGCAGCAAAGGACGACCCGAGAGTCCTCGCTCGCCACGTCGACCTCGCCTTCGACCGGCTGTGCCGCTAGCTCGCACGTAACTCATGGCACTGAGGCTTGGCTCGGGGGCAGTCAGTCTCCGGGCAGGAACATCGCCGTGGCGATAGTCGAGGACGAGCAGCCCAGGCCGGACACCGGGCCCGTGAAGCCCGGCAGCATGCTGCCCTGCTGGACCGCGCCCGCGGCCAGCGTCGCGGGCGCAGCCAGTCGGCCGACGGCGTCGGTGAACTCGCCGGTCCGCAGCTGACCCAGGCCGATGCTGACCTGCATGAGCACGGTGGTTGAGCGCGATGTAGTCACCCGGACGCGGATGCCACCGGAATAGATCACGATGAAACTGCCGGGATGGGCATCGGTGACGGTTCCCGTCCCTGGCCCGCCCGCGATCACCGTGCGCGGCACCGTCGGGCTGGGGATCGGCCTTGGTATCGCACCTTCAGCGGGACGCAACCGGGCGTGCGGACTGCCATGCGCCGACGAGGGCGGCAGCACCAGGCCGACGTCGACCATTCGCGCAGCGAGCAATCCGCGGGCCAAGCCTGTGCCGAACACGACGACCTTCTCCCCGTCGGCGATGTCGGAGAGGATCCCGGCCTGCTGGCGGCTGAAGTGCGTGGACGCCGACGTGGTCACGGTCACTAGCTGGCCTGTCCCGAAGGCCTTGATGGCGAGGCTGATGCCGTGAACCTGCTCGAGCGTGCCCGATAG
>JASHOL010000477.1 GCA_030041135.1 Streptosporangiaceae bacterium
CTGGCGACTCGTTCACGAGGCAGACGTGAACGAGCGCGCCCACCACCGCTACCACGGCTAGCACGGTGTGGCCGATGTGCCACACCTCGTACGACAAGCGCAGCTGTCGCCGCCAGACCGACGTGACGACGAGCAAGATCGTCGCAGCTGCGGCCGCCACGCCGAACCAGACCAGGGCGGGCGCCCGGAGGGCGGCCGGAGTGGGCACGGCATGCCACCTGGTGGAAATCGCAACGTGGACGAGCACAAACGCCAGCCCGGCCAGGCCGATCTGCCGATGGAACTGCAGCAGCCCATCCTGGCCGAACGGTGCTGCCACCGTTCTGAACCGGGCCACTAGCGCGAACTCCAGGCCCATCATCGCCAGCCCAACGAACGCGAGTGTGATCGAGAAGTTTGTCCAGAACCCGTGATTCGGCTCGGCGGCGCCAATGGCGGCGAACACCAGTGGCGCAATCACGGCACCCATGTACAGAAGAACCCAGAAAATCCCCCGAGCCGCAAGCGTCATGCACGCCCCCCCGACATGCCTGGCCGTTGTTGCCGTCACCTACCCGGGCCGGGCCTTGCGAACACGGCTGTCAGGGTGCCCATGACGCACCCGATCGGGCAATCACTTGGCGACAGACTGTGCGCCGTCAGCCGGATTTGCGCACGGGTCTGGGACGAGACGCGGCGAGCGCACGAGGGCGGCGAGCCCTGCGTCTGCGAACTGACCGACCCGCTTGGCCTGACCCAGCCGACCATTTCCCACCACCTCAAGATCCTCGTCGAGGCAGGGATCTCCACCCGCGATCAGCGAGGTAAATGGGCCTACTATGCGCTGGTCCTAAGAGCGCTTGACGCCCTGTCGGCGGTGCTCTGCACGAGCACATAGGGCAACCTGAACTGCAAGCGGGGCTGCCGCTAACAAGGCTGAACGCCTGGGACGTCGCTGGCCACGCCTGACGCCGTGCCCAATGACAGGCGAGGATCCGCCCGTGCTACGACCCGAACGGCGTGGACGACACTTTCGGCTTCTTGCCCGCCACGCCAGGCGAGCTTGCTGCTGGTGACGTCTCTCTTACCAGATTCTCAGTCCAGTTGTTCTGACCGTATAGGGTCAGCGTTGTCGCGGTGCAGGTGTAGGGATAGGCACCCGTAGTCCAGCCATTCGACCCGGTGTTGCTATAGACGCCGTCGCGGTACAGCGTCCAGATCCCGGAGGTATCGCGGATGTCGCTGTCGTAGAGCATGCCGTTGCCGGTCGTGTAGGTCGCGGTAGCGCTTCCGTTCTCCACGACCTTGTAGGTGACTCCGCCGGACTGCGCGGTGTTGGTTATTGGAGGCTGCTCCCTTGTGATGTTCACGCCTTGTTGCGTGAATATCTGCGTGGGGCCCGGGCCGGACAGCACGACGTCCACATTGGCGTCGAGCTGGTCGCTATAGCTTTGCGACACTCCTTTCCAGGTGCCGAACAGGCAGGAATCCAGGCCCGGCTTCGCGCTCGCCGACGGGTCGGCGGCCAGGTGATGATGCTGGCGGTTGGCGGCCGTGCCCAGCGCGTCATGGTGGCCGGATCGAGCGGCGTTGCCGCCGAGCGCCGCCAGGGCATAGGCAGCCAGGCCGCCAGCGATCAGCGTCCCGGCCACAACCGGCGCCACCCAGCGCAGCCGGAGCCTGCCTCGCCGGCGCGGGCTGGGCGGGTCAACCAGCGGCGCGGCGATTTGCACGGCAGGACCGGGCTCCTGGACAGCCGTAGCGGCTGTCTGGCTGGTGATGCCGCGCAGGCCGCGGAGCTCGGCAGCATGCGCGGGCAGCTCGGCGGTTAAGGCGGGGGGCAGCCAGGCATCCCCGTACTCGATCGTGCGGACTGCCGTGCCCCCTGAGGTGCCCTTTGCCGCGCCCTCCTCGCATGCCTCGATGACCTGGGCTGGCAGGGGACGATCAGCCGGGGCCTTGGACATACACCACTCGAGCAGCGGCCGGACCTGAGCCGGGCAGTCGGCCAGGTCAGGAGCCTGGTGCTGGATGCGGTACAGCACTGCGGCGGAATCACCATCACCGAATGCCGCCCGGCCGAGGGCCGCGTAGGCGGCCGTCGCACCGAGGGTAAAGATGTCGGCGGCGGCGGTCACCGTCTCCCCGCGTACCTGCTCGGGCGCCATGTACTGCGGAGTACCGACGCGCATCCCGATACTGGTCAGCGCCGTGCCGTCCAGAGCGCGGGCAATGCCGAAGTCGATCACCCGCGGCCCGTCGGCGGCCAGCAGCACATTGGACGGCTTCAGGTCCCTGTGCACCAGCCCGGCCCTGTGGATCACCGCCAGTGCCTCAGCCACGCCCGCGGCCAGCAGCAGCACGGTCTGCACGGGCATCGGGCCGTGCGCCTGCACCGCTGCGGCCAGGGACGGCCCGGCCACATATCCGGTCGCCAGCCAAGGCGGGTCCGCGTCCGGGTCAGCGTCCAGCAGCACGGCGGTGTACATGCTGTGCACCCTCTGGGCGGCGTCGACCTCCCGCCGGAACCGGCTGCGGAAATTGGAGTCGCCGCCAAGTTCCGGGCGGACAACCTTCAGTGCGATGGGCCTGCCGCCCGGCGTGAACGCCAGGTACACCACGCCCATCCCGCCGACGCCGAGCCGACCATACAGCGGGTAACCCGCCACCTGCGCCGGGTCGCCGACCGCGAGCGGCTCGATTGCCATCGTTATGCCTCGCCCTGCTCGTCTCAGCGCACCCGGTTCCTGTAGTTACCCATTGTGGCAAACAAACGTCGCGAAGCCGAAGCATCACGACTCAAGCCTGGCACTCGCCGCGGTCGGTGCCCGGCCAGGTTGGCAGGCTCCGCCGCAAGCTCAGCTGCCACCTAATCCGGAATTCGGCCAGATCTACCCAGAGCGCCGGTAGCAGCGCGCCTCGCCGGGACGGCAGTCCCGCTGAGGACGTGGCCGGCGAGAGCCTACCCGCCGGTCACAGTGTGGTGCCGGACGAGGAGGGTAGGCCACGCGAGTGCCCGCAGTGAGGCACGCCGGGCGACGTTCCACAGCCCAGGCAAGACAGCCGCGCGAGACTCTCCTACTCCGGGTAAAGGGAGCGTAGCTATCTCATGAACGCAGACCGCGAAGGCAGGTACCACCCACCGAGCACGACCAGGGACGCAGGCAGCCCGGTATCGAGCGACGAGTTCTCCCTCACAGCCGGGTCCGGCGGGCCGAACCTGCTGCAAGACACCTACCTGATCGACAAGCTCGCCCACTTCGTGCGCGAGCGTGTACCCGACCGGGTGTACCACGTCAAAGGCGGCGGAGCTTTCGGCCATTTCGAGGTAACCGACGACGTCACGCCATGGACCAAGGCAGCCTTCCTGAGCAAGGTAGGCAAGCGCACGCCCCTCATCGCGCGGTTCTCGACCGTGGCGGGCGAGGAAGGATATGCCGACACCGACCGAGACGTGCGCGGCTTCGCCGTTAAGTTCTATACAGAAGACGGCAACTACGACATGGTCGGCAACAACACGCCGGTCTTCTTCGTGCGTGACCCGATGAAGTTCCCGGACTTCATCCACTCGCAGGAGCGCCTGCCCGACAGCGGACTGCGCAGCAACAACATGCAATGGGACTTCTGGACGCTCTCGCCCGAGTCGGCCCACCAGGTGACCGTCCTGATGAGCGACCGGGGCACGCCTCAGTCCTGGCGCCACATGCACGGCTTCAGCAGCGATACGTATATGTGGGAGAACGCCTCAGGCGAGAAGTTCTGGGTGAAGTATCACTTCAGGACCGAGCAGGGCATCCAGAACATGACCGGCGCCGACGCCAGGGCCATGCGCGCCGAGGATCTCGACTACCACCGGCGCGACCTGTGGGACGCGGTCGCGCGCGGTGATAAGCCGTCCTGGCGCCTCGAGATGCAGATCATGCCTATCGCGGAGGCGGCCAGCTACCGGTTCAACCCGTTCGACGTCACGAAGGTGTGGCCGCACCAGGACTACCCGCTGATCCCGGTCGGCCGGATGGTGCTGGACCGGAACCCGGAGAACTTCTTCGCCGAGATCATGCAGGTCGGGTTCGACGTGGCCAACATGGTGCCGGGCATCGGGCCCAGCCCGGACAAGATGGTGCTGGGCCGGATGTTCGCCTATGGCGACTCCAACCGTTACCGCACCGGCCCGAACTACGAGCAGCTGCCGGTGAACCGGCCGGCCGGCGAGGTGCACAACTACAACAAGGACGGCCCGATGCGGTTCCGCCACAATGGCAACCAGCCGGTCTACGCGCCGAACAGCTACGGCGGGCCCAGGGCCGATTCGCAGCGGTATCACGACCTGGGCTGGCTGATCGAGGCCGGGGAGATCGCGCGCATGGCCTACGAGGCGCACCGGGACGACGACGACTTCAGCCAGCCCGGCACGCTCTACCGCGAGGTGATGTCGGAGACCGACCGGGATCACCTGGCCGGCAACATCGTCTGGCACCTCAGCCAAGGCGTCGAGCGATTCATCCAGGAGCGCGCGGTCAGGGACTACTGGGCCAAGGTCGATCCTGACCTCGGCACGCTGGTCGCTCACAATCTCGGCCTGCTAGCGCAGCAGGCGCGGTAGCGTCACAGCCAGGCCCGCGCCCCCTGGCCCCAGCGCTGCGCGCGGCTGGCCGTCCGCGGAGGAACGTCCGGTGCAGTGTGTAGTGGTCGGCGGCAGTCTGGTCGGCTTGTCGGCGGCGATCGCGCTGTCCCGGCTCGGGATCGACGTGACCGTGCTCGAGCGAAGCCCGGCCCGCACCGATGACGGTGGCGGGGGCCTGGGCGTGGACGTGGCCTTGCTCGGGCAGGTGACCGGCATTGCCGAGCAGCCGCCGGTCGTGCACGGTGTCGATCGCGATACGACGGCCTGGCACCTGCTGCAAGGATGGCTGGAGGCGCAGGCGGTGGGCCGCGCGGGCGTGGCATTGCGCCGCGGAACGCAGGTAACATCCGTGAGCCCTGGGAACGAAGCCGAGCCGGCGGCTGTCGTAACCCGAGACGGCGGGTCGTATCGCGCTGACCTCGTGCTCGGAGCCGATGGGGCGCGGAGCACCGTTCGGCAGGCCGTGGACCCGGAGCATCCAGGCGCCCGCTATGCCGGGGTCCTGCTGTGGCGCAGCCTGGTCGATGAGCGGGCTATGCCCGCCCAGGTGGCACTGCCGGCCGCCGGCGAGCCTTCACGGGAGGTCTATGCCGGGCCGTACCGGCTTGTTACTTACCTTGTTCCCGGTGCCGCGGGCGAGACGGGTGTCGGGCATCGCCGTCTCAACCTGGTCTGGTACGACCCGCAGCAGGGCGAACTGCTCCGCGACCGCGGCTTGCTGGAGGGCGAGACAATCCACGGCAGCCTGGCTCCGGGAACGCTTCCGGATCCGGTCCGCGAGTGCCTTGCCGAATTTGCGGCCGCGAACTGGCCTTCACCGTGGCGAGAGGCTCTGGAGCTGGCGCTGCGTGACGGGAAGGTGTTCGGCACGCCGATCGTGCACTACAAGCCGAACCGGATGGCTCGCGATCGGGCCGCACTGGCCGGCGACGCCGCGCACGCTGCCAGCCCGATGGTCGGCGGCGGATTCCGGCAGGGGCTGTACGACGTGGGTGCGCTGACCCAGGTCCTGACGCCGATTACCGAGGCCGCCGACATTCCGGCTGCACTTGGCCGGTATCAGGCACTGCGCCTGCGTCCGGCCGCTCACCACGTCGCGGTCAGTGAACGGGCCACGGCCGCCTACCTGGCGCACGCGACGCAGTAGCCAAGCACAATGCCAGCGGGTCAATATGATCAATTGATGAGCGCTGAGGAAGTCCCCGAGATGTACCGCCAGTACGAAGGCGAGGCCGAGACCCTGGCCAGAGTCGGAGCAGCGCTGGCCAGCCAGCCGACAACGCTGAGTGTGCGCCTGCCTGCCGGCCTGGCAGAGCAAGCGCTCACGGCATGGCGGCGAGACGACCACGGACAGCTTGCGGACCCGGAATCGCTGCGACAGACGATCACGCGTCGCCGGGCAGGCATGCTCGCCTTGATCGGGCTGGCCGTCGAGCAGACCGGCAGGGCGGACGGCAATGAGATCGTCTGTGATCTCGACGCCTGGGAGATCGGCGCTGCACTTGAAGCCGCCGACGAATGCGGCCTGCTGTCGGGCCACGTGCGCACCGCCGGTATTTCGACCGGTGCCCCGACCACAGAGGCGGAGTAGCAGACGCGCGGTGACCGACGACGAAACGGCGCCCAACAAGAGCCGTGAGCGTAAGAGGGCTACGGTTCGCGCTGCCCGAGGAGCACGGAGGAAACGAAGTCGGCATTGGGATGACGGCGCCGGCGAAGATCGCTGACAACGGCATCAACGTCGAAAGGCGTGCTGTGCTGCGTGACCGCCGGGCCATCGCCGTCATCTTCAAGGAGGAGCCAGCCTGCGCTCCCGAAGGCTCGGGGCATTCCGGTACTCCCAGGATTCAATGCCCGAATGCCGTCAACGAGACGATCAGTAGCGGCATGGGTGTGGCCGCCGATGACGACATCGGCGTTGCACCCGGCAAGCAGCAGCCTAAGCTGCTCGTCGGCGACGCCAGGTTGCCGAGCAGGCCGGCCTGGTCCAGGACACCGCGTGTCCAGCCGATGCCTGCCGCCATCGCCCCGTAGCGCTCCACTAGGTCGACACTTGCCGCAGCGTCGATGGCGGTCGCATGCGGAGCGGGCTGTTCCCCGGTCAGGACGTAGCGGTCGGTGTTCCCGCGAAGCATGCGGATTCCGGGCAGGCCTAGCAAGAGTTCAAGCACCTCAGCAGGACGCGGGCCGAACAGGACTAGGTCGCCGAGTGCCCACCACTGGCCGACGTGGAGTGCCGCCGAGTCCTCCAGCACTGCACGCAGCGCCACGTCGTTGCCGTGGATATCAGCCACGATTCCCAACCGCATATGACAAGACTATGCATTTGCCGCGGACTAGCCTGGTCAGGGCGAACGTAGCCTAGGATCGGCAGCCATGACGGCGAATGAGGGCTCAGCGGAGTGCTTCGTCTGCCGGAAGCATCGCGACCGAGGCAGCCTCATGCCGGGCGGGCCCGTTGCGGAGGATGATCTGGTTCTGGTCTCTCATGCTGTCACGCCGGAGGCGCTGGGACGAGAGGGCACGCGCGCTTACTTAGGGCACCTGATTGTCGAGCCACGGAGGCATGCGCCGGGACTGGCCGACCTCACCGATATGGAGGCGCGCAGTGTCGGCCTGTGGTCGACGCTGGCCAGCAGGGCCCTGCGCGACGTCGCCGGAGCCGAGCACGTCTATGCGGCCGTCATTGGAGACGCCGTTCCCCATCTGCACGTCCAGCTAACGCCACGATTCCCCGGCACTCCGCGCGAGTACTGGTGGACTCGCGTGAAGGACTGGCCCGACGCCCGCCGCGGTGACGCGGCGGAGATTGCGGTGCTCGTGCGCAAACTGCACGCCTACCTCGCTGCCCGTAAGGACTAACGGAGCGCGACCCAGCCGTCCTTGCGCGCAGAGCGGGTTGGGTTGGCCGTGCCGTCTCGCGTAGTCGGCCGGCGTGGACGTCTAACGAACTATGGTCTGGACGATGACGGAGAGCGGGCAACGTGCTGACTATCGCGCCATCACTGATTATGTTGACGCGGCCGCTCCTGGCATCGGCCCGGCCGACTTCATCATCGTTTTCGGAACACG
>JASHOL010000478.1 GCA_030041135.1 Streptosporangiaceae bacterium
GCCGACCCAGTTGAAGAACTTCACCCCGGTGGGCACCGCGATCAGGAACGTCATGAACGAGAAGAACGGCAGCAGCACCGCCCCGGTGGTGAACATGTGGTGCGCCCACACCGTCAGCGACAGGCCCGCGATCGCGATCGTCGCGGCGACCAGGCCCTTGTAACCGAACAGCGGCTTGCGGGAAAACACCGGCAGGATCTCGGTGGCGATGCCGAAGAACGGCAGCGCCACGATATAGACCTCCGGATGGCCGAAGAACCAGAACAGGTGCTGCCACAAGATGGCCCCGCCGCTGTTGGCCGCGAACACCTGGGCGCCCAGCTTGCGGTCGATCTCCAGTACCAGCAGGGCCGCGGCCAGCACCGGGAACGCCAGTAGCACCAGCATCGAGGTCAGCAGGATGTTCCAGGTGAAGATGGGCATCCGGAACATGGTCATGCCCGGCGCGCGCATGCACAGGATCGTCGTGACGAAGTTGACGCCGCCCAGGATCGTCCCCAGGCCCGACAGGACCAGGCCCATGATCCACATGTCGCCGCCCAGGCCCGGCGTGTACTGCACGCTGGTCAGCGGCGAGTACGCATACCAGCCGAACGCCGCCGCCCCGCCAGGGGTCAGGAAGCTCAGCAGCAGGATCAGCCCGCCGAAGGTGAACATGTAGTAGCTGAGCAGGTTCAGCCGCGGGAACGCCACGTCCGGCGCGCCGATCTGCAGCGGCATGATCTCGTTCGCGAACCCGACGAACAGCGGGGTGGCGAACAGCAGCAGCATGATCGTGCCGTGCATCGTGAACAGCTCGTTGTACTGCTGGTCGGACACGATGTGGTTGTCCGGGCCCATCAGCTGGGCCCGCATCACCAGGGCCATCGCCCCGCCGGCCAGGAAGAAGAAGAACGAGGTGATCAGGTACAGGTGCCCGATGACCTTATGGTCGGTCGACGACAGCCAGTCGGCCAGGATCGAACCCTTGTGATACGGGCGGGATACCGCGACCGGAGCAGCGGCAGCACCTGGCGCTGGCTGGTTGTACGTGGTCACTGAGCACCCCCAGTCGCGTTCTGCAGCTTTTGCTGCGACAGGATCCAGGTCTTGAACTGCGCCGGGGTCACGATGAGGATCCGGAACAGCATCCGGCTGTGGTACAGGCCGCACAACTCCGAGCAGCGGCCGATGCTGTCGGGTCCGCCGTAGAGCGTGCCGGTGGTGTTGACCTGGAAGTGATTCGGGTGCCCGGGGATCACGTCACGCTTGAAGTCAAACGGCAGGATCCAGAACGAGTGGATGACGTCGACCGAGTACAGGTTGAACCGGACGGACTCGTGTGCCGGGATCTCCAGCAGCGGAAGCTGGTTCTCGTTGTCGCCCGGCCCGAGGACGCCATCCCACATCGCGCCGAGTTCGGTGACGCCGTTCGCCGAGTTCTTCACCGGGTACTGCGGATACTGGAACGTCCAGGTCCACTGCGACCCGATCACGTCCACCACGACATCAGGGTGCGGCGGCAGGGCGTCGATCCTGTTCTCGTCCCGCGCGGTGAAGTAGAACAGCACCCCGACCATGATGAACGGGATGACCGTGTAGAGGATCTCCACGGGCAGGTTATACCGGACCTGGGCCGGGATCCTGTCCCCGCGCTTGCGATAGAAGATCACCGCCCAGATGATCGCGCCCCAGACCACGGCGCCCACGCACAGCGCGGCAATCCACGAGCCCTGCCAGAGGGACACGGTCAGCTGGGCCTGCGTCGTGAGCGGGGCGCGCAGGCCGAGCCGCTCCACGTCCGCGGTGTTGCAGCCGGCCGTCAAGGTCACGACCCCGATGGCCAGCGCAGTCATTGGCAGCCAGCGCCGTAGCCGAGCTCTCGTCCCGCGGCGCGGGGCCCGGTGCTCGCGAGCACGGGGAGTGGGACTCACAGATGGCCTTCCCAGCAATAAGTCCCGGCGTCAGCGGCCGGTTATGTTCGACGTCCTACAGCCTGTCGTGGAAACAGTACAACGCCTGGCTGTCGGCGCTTGGGGTACCCCCATATACGAACCCAACTCGGCCCGTCGGCGGCCGTCCGCGAAGATCATCTCGTGCCGGCTTAGAGTCGAGAACGTGCCCTATTTCGACGCGGCCTCGGCCGAGCCGTTGCATCCGCGGGCCAGGGAAACGCTGCTGAGCGCGCTGGCCGACGGCTGGGCCGACCCGGCCCGGCTGCACCGGGAGGGCAGGCAGGCCCGGCTGCTGCTAGACCAGGCCCGCGAGTCCGTGGCCGCCGAACTGGGCTGCCGGCCCGACGAGCTGTCCTTCACCACATCAGGGACCCAGGCGGTGCACCTGGCCGTGCTCGGTGCCGTCCAGGCCCGCCAGTCCGCTGCGCGCGGGCCAGGACACGTGGTCACCAGCGCCGTCGAGCACTCCAGCGTCCTCAACGCCGCTGACTGGCTCACGCGCCGGTCGGGCACGGACGTGACGACCACCGGCGTGGACCGCTTCGGCCGCGCCGACACTGGTGCGTTCGCCGAGGCCCTCCAGCGGGGCCGGACGGTCCTGGCGTGCCTGCAGACCGCCAATCACGAGGTGGCGACGACCCAGCCGGTCGCCGACGCGATCGAGGCGTGCGCCCGGCTGCGCGTGCCGCTGCTGGTCGACGCGGCCGCTTCGGTCGGCTGGTTCCCCATCCCGGCCGGCTGGTCACTGCTGGCCGCCAGTGCCAGGAAGTGGAGCGGTCCGGCCGGCGTCGGCGTCCTTGCGGTGGGCAAGGGCGTCCGCTGGCGCGAACCGCTGCCGGCCGATGACAGGGAAAACCACCGTGTGCCCGGCTTCCCGAACGTCCCTGCCGTGCTGGCGGCCGCAGAGGCGCTTAGGGCTATAACAGCGGAACGAGCCGCCTCCTCGGGCGCGCTGCGCGCGCACACGGATCGCATCCGAGCGGCGGTGCCGGAGTTGGTGCCAGACGCCGTGGTGCACGGCGACCCCGAGCAGCGGCTGCCACACATCGTGACGTTCTCGTGCCTGTACGTGGATGGCGAGGCGCTCGTCACGGAGCTCGACCGGGCCGGATTCTCTGTGTCATCGGGCAGCGCCTGCGTGTCCGACACGCGTCAGCCCAGCCACGTGCTCGCCGCAATGGGCGTGCTTACGCACGGCAATGTCCGGGTATCGCTACCAGGAGACGCGACCAGGGATGCCGTCGAGCAGTTCCTCAGGGTCCTGCCGCCCATCGTGGCGCGGGTGCGCGACACTGTTAGGGCGGCAAGTGCGCCGTAGCCGAAGGACAACCCTCTGTGGAGGTATCGCGTGACGACTCCGCAGCGTGCGGGCGCCTTGCCCCCCGCCCCGGTCCTCACGCTCGACGCGCTGGGCAAGAAGTGCCCCATCCCGATCATCATGCTGGCCGACCGGATCAGGGATGTTCAGATCGGTCAGCACATTGCGGTGCTGGCCGACGATCCGGCGGCCAAGACCGACCTGCCGGCCTGGTGCGCGCTGAAGTCGCAGGAGTTCGTGCGGGCCGACGAGCTGCCGGTGCGGATGGACGCGATAGGGGCCCCGCACCGGGCCTGGTCGTTCCTGGTCCGCCGGAGCTACTAGCCCTGACGCCGCGGCAAGCCGCGGCGTCAGGCTAGTTCTGTGCTTGCCCGGGGGGACGACCCCCGTACCCCCGCTATTGGTCGGTCTCGTCCAGCGCGCGGAACCGATCGGCGAATCGGGAGTCGGTCTCCCACCAAGGCCGCTGGGTGCTCGGGGGGGAGCCCGTCCCTGACGCAGCGACCGCCGTCGCTGTCTCCGCGCCGGCCAGCACGGGCCCAGAGGCTGCGCCGGCGGCCGCCTCCGCCGCCTCCCTGGCGTCAAGCTCAGCGTCGATCACCTCGGCGTCGTGCTCGTCCTCGCGGATCATCTGGATCAGCTGGGCCGCAAGGAACGGTAGCCCCACAATGTCACCGAAGATCCACAGCACTCCCCCGCCGAGCACCTGGTTGGTGGCCAGAGTAGAGCCCCATGGCACGTGCAGGGCGTGGTAGTACGAGCCGGCCAGCAGGCTCGTGTCGGCAATGACCGCGAGGCCAAGGATCGCGTCGCCAATCACCTCGGCTGCGGTGATCCACAGCGCGACCACGTACGGGTACGCCTTCGGCACCGGATCTACTCGCAGCAGTGTCCAGAAGAACACGAACCCGGGCGCGATGAACGCGACGTGGGTGAGCTGTGCCACCGCCACCGAGGTGAAGCCGGCCTGGTACCAGGGCGTGAAGTACACCAGGAATGGCGTGACAACCAGCACGAAGGTGGTGATGGCGGGGAACGTGAGCAGCTTCGCGACCGGGCTCTTGATGAGCGCGTCGAGCCGCGGGCCGAACCGCGGTACGGTCTCGATGACGACTGTGAGCGGCCGGCCCAGGGCCAGGAAGAGCGGCACGACCAGCAGGAACAGGATGGTCTGCACCGACCTGACGTAGAACAGGATGGGCGTGTAAACGCCCACGAACGACATCGTCGCGATCACAGCGAATCCGAGGCCAAGTCCGCAGAACGCGATGACCCGCGCGACCGGCCACGACTGCCCGGCGCGGCGCAGCTTGCTAACGCCGGCCAGGTAGGCCACGCCGAGCACCACGACTCCGCCGAGCGTCCACGGGTCGAGGGTCCACGAGCTGAAGGCCCGGCCGAAGGTAAGCTCCGGCGGGCCGTGATATCCAGCCGCAAGCGCTGCCAGCATAACGAGACGCTACCTCTCACTGTCCGCGCGAGCTCGCACCGGGCCAGTCATGGCAAGCGCGCGGCGACAGCCGGACCATAGCGCCGGCTGCGGACGACGGTCGCGGGGAGGCGCCTCGTTCCCGCTATGAAGCTCAGGCGACGTGCGCGGCCAGTTCGTCCGCCGCCGCCTGTCCGTAAGACTTGGCGCAGCGCGTCGTCAGCTCGGCCGCGCTGAGCTTGTACTCCTGCGGGCCTGTCGTCTCAAGCACATGCACAGCCATCAGATTGCCGAGCTGCGCCGCTCGCTCCAGGCTCAGGCCCCACGCGATCGCGGCCAGGAAGCCGGCTCGGAACGCATCGCCGGCGCCAGTCGGTTCGACCGGGACGACGTCGTGCACGGGGCCGACGACCAGCGGCTCGTACCCGGCCCGGTCGACGCGCGCGCCCGCGGCGGCGAGCGTAGTGACCCGGACGTCGACCCTGGCCGTCAGTTCCTCGGAGGTCCAGCCGGTCTTGTGCTCGATCAGCGATGCCTCGTACTCGTTGCTGAACAGGTACGCGGCCCCGGTGACAAGCTCACGGATCTGGTCGCCGTCCAGCGTCGCCAGCTGCTGGGAGGTGTCGGCCGCGAACGGGACCTGGTGTCCGCGGCACTGGCCGGTCATGCCGAGCATCGCCGCCGGATCGCCCGCGCCGATCAGCGCCAGGTCGGCCTGCCCGGCCAGCCCGGCCAGGTCGATCTCCGCGTCCTCGCTCATCGCGCCCGGGTAGAACGAGGCGATCTGGTTGAGGTCGGCGTCGGTAGTGCACATGAACCTGGCGGTCTGGTGGATGGCGGACTCGCGGACCCGGCTGGTGTCAACCCCGTGTTGGTCCAGCCACTGCCGGTACTCACCGAAATCCGGCCCGACGCTGCCGATCAGCATCGGATTGAGGCCGAGGCAGCCAAGGCTGAACGCGATGTTGGCGGCCACTCCGCCGCGGCGGATCTCGAGGCGGTCAATCAGGAACGACAGCGAGACCTTATCCAGCTTGTCGGCGATGAACTGCTCGCTGAACCGGCCGGGGAAGGTCATCAGGTGATCGGTCGCGATCGATCCGGTTACCGCAATGCGCATGGGGGTGCCTCCCAGTGTCGCCGCTCTGGCTGGCACAGATTACACGTGCCAGGCGGCTGGCCACCGGCAGGCAGCCGGGACCCGGACGGCCGGCTCCTCCCTCTCGGGTTGAGCAGCAGAAAGCCCGGTCAGCCGCCGCGACGGCCAACCGGGCTGAAGGCTCTCGGCTGAAGGCTGTTAGGCGTCGGGCGCCTGGCTGATCAGGACACGCCGATCAGTGGAACGAGTCGCCACAGGCACAGGACCCGCTGGCGTTCGGGTTGTCGATCGTGAAGCCCTGCTTCTCGATGGTGTCCACGAAGTCGATGGTCGCGCCGCTCAGGTAAGGGACGCTCATCCTGTCGGTAACGACCTGGACCATGCCGAATTCGCTCACGACGTCGCCGTCCATCTGGCGCTCGTCAAAGTACAGCTGGTAGCGCAGGCCGGAACACCCGCCAGGCTGGACGGCGATGCGCAGCCGCAGGTCATCGCGGCCCTCCTGCTG
>JASHOL010000479.1 GCA_030041135.1 Streptosporangiaceae bacterium
ACCTACGACCCTGGCTCGACCGGCGCACTGGCGTACCTGGAGGCGGCGCGCGAACTGGCGCAGCGAAACGCTGCGCCCGCTGCGAGCTAGCCGGGTCGAAGAGAGGCAACGATGCCGCCACAGAAGCGAGGCCTGGGCAAGGGCCTGGGCGCGCTCATCCCGTCGGGGCCGGCGGGCATACCCGGCGTCCACGGAGCCGTCAGCACGGCGCCGTACGGGACCGACCAGGCGGAACTGCCGATCGATGGCGTGTACTTGGAGGAGGTGCCGGTCGGCGCGATCCGTCCGAATCCCAGGCAGCCCAGGCAGGGCTTCGATGAGGACACGCTGGCCGAGCTGGCCGCGTCGATATCGGCCGTCGGCCTGCTGCAGCCGGTGGTGGTCAGGAAAGCCGGCGCAGGCAGCTTTGAGCTGATCATGGGCGAGCGGCGCTGGCGGGCGAGCCAGCTCGCCGGAATCGACGTGATTCCCGCCATCGTCCGTGAGACCTCCGACGACGACCTGCTCCGCAACGCGCTGATGGAGAATCTGCATCGCGAGCAGCTCAACCCGCTCGAGGAGGCCGCCGCCTACCAGCAGCTGCTCGATGACTTTGCCGTAACCCACGAGGAGCTCGCCCGGCGGGTCGGCCGGTCGCGCCCGCATATCTCGAACACGATCAGGTTGCTGAATCTCCCGCCGGCGGTGCAGAAGCGGGTAGCGGCCGGCGTGCTGAGCGCCGGGCACGCCAGGGCGCTGCTCGGCGTGGAGGATCCGGCCCTGCAGGAGCAGCTCGCGTTGCGCATCGTGGCCGAAGGACTGTCTGTCCGGGCGGTTGAAGAGATCGTGGCACTGGGGGCCCGCCCGGCCAAAACCCCGCGTGCTCCGGCCGGGCGGCAGCCAGTGGCGCCGGGCCTGAAGGACCTGGCCGACCGGCTCTCCGATTTGTTCGATACGCGGGTGAAGGTCGAACTGGGCCAGCGTAAGGGAAAGATCGTCGTCGAATTCGCATCGCTGGAGGACCTGGAACGGATTGTCCGCAGCATGTCGCCAGGGCTTGGGCCCTCGCGGCGCGGCTAGCGGACCCGCGGGGGCTGAGTCCGACGGCCCCGGGCCGCCGCCGTCGGCGGCGAGGGCTGGAGCCGTCGGTGAACGGCACACCTGTCCCGTTATGCTCGGCCAGGTGACGAACCCAACTGGAAAGAGCTTCGGCAGCGACAACCACGCAGGAGTGCACCCTGCCGTCATGGCGGCGCTGGCAGCGGCGAACACGGGTGACGTCGTGGCGTATGGCGACGATGAACTCTCCCGGCGCGCGGAGCAGATGCTGTGCGCGGCCTCGGGCGCGGCCCGGGCCCTGCTGGTCTTCAACGGCACCGCGGCGAACGTAACCGGCCTCAGTCTCATGCTGCGGCCGTTCGAGGCGGTCATCTGCGCGGACACCTCGCACCTGAACGTGGACGAATGCGGGGCTGCGGAAAGCATCCTGGGCAGCAAGCTGCTCACCGTGCCGACGCCGGACGGGAAGCTGACCCCCGACCTCATTGCCGGCCGACTGGTCGGCCGCGGCGACGAGCACCGCGCGCAGCCCAGGGTTGTGCAACTGGCACAGCTGACCGAGCTCGGCACCTGCTACTCGCTGCCCGAGCTGCGGGCAATTCGCGACTTCTGCCGTGAGAACGGACTGTTGATCTATATCGATGGCGCGCGGCTGGCGAACGCGGTGGCCCACCTGGGCTGCTCGCTCGCGGAGCTGGCCGGGTGTGCCGACGTGCTGAGTTTCGGCGGCACGAAGAACGGGGCGCTCGGCGTCGAGGCCATCCTCGTCATGACCGGCAGCCTCGCTGGTAACGCCCTCTTTCACCGCAAGCAGCTGATGCAGCTTAGCTCGAAGATGCGGTTCCTCTCGGCCCAGATCGTCGGCCTGCTCGAAGACGATGTCTGGCTGAAGAACGCCGAGCAAGCCAACGCTATGGCGCGCCGGCTATCCAACGCCATCGCCGGCATTCCCGGAATAGACCTCGCCTACGCCATGGAAGGCAACGGGGTCTTCGCCGAGCTACACCGGGACGTGGCGGAGTCGCTGCAGGAGGACTGGCGGTTCCACGTCTGGTCCGCAACCGGGAACGGCCGCTGCGTCGTCCGGATGATGACCGCGTTCGACACGACCGAGGCGGATGTCGACGCCTTGGCAGGCGGGCTACGGGACCGCCTGATTCACGTGAAACAACCGACCGCCTGATCGGCGCGGGTCAAGAGCCAGCGAACCCCGGGGCCGGCCGGCCCAAAGAGTACCCAGTGAGGGTCGTGCGAGATCGCCTATGGGTACGATGTCCCAGAGGCTCTGGGCATCTGGCACGACAGGAAGCCCGGCCACGGGCCATTCGAGGGAGTGGCCCCGACGATTGCCGGACCGAACCGCAGGGGTATTACCGTGTCGCGCCGTCTAGCGAGTATCACGCTGGACAATCTCCATGACTTGCCACCAAGGTGCCGCAAGTGCGTTTTCTGGGAACTCGATCCCGTCAGCCAGGCGCGCGCCCTGGAGGTCGGGGATCCGGCACTGGAGAAAGAGGCGTGGATCTCCTCGGTCCTCCTCGAGTGGGGGAGCTGCGGAAAAATCGTCTATGTCGACGGAGTCCCTGCCGGATACATGACATATGCCCCGCCGAGCTATTCGCCGAGATCGGTGGCGTTCCCGACAAGTCCGGTCAGCGCCGACGCGGTACTGCTGATGACCGCCCACGTGCTGTCCGAGTTCGCCGGTGGCGGGCTTGGCCGCATGCTCGTGCAGGGGCTGGCCAAGGACCTGACCCGTCGCGGCATCAAGGCCATCGAGGCGTTCGGCGACGTCAAGTGGGCCGGGCCGTCCTGCGTCGTGCCTGCCGACTATCTGCTGGCTGTCGGCTTCAAGACAGTCCGCCCGCACTCCCGGTATCCGCGGCTGCGACTGGAGCTCAAGACCGCGCTGTCCTGGCGCGAGGACGTCGAGGTGGCCCTGGAGCGGCTGCTCGGCTCAATGTCGCCTGAGCGGGCTCTGAGGCTCGCTTAAACCAAGGCGTGCCGGGCCGGCGTCGAGCCGGACGCGCGGGCAGCCTGAGCGGAAACGGCTGCCCCCGATCCGACTCGCCACCGGCTTAGCCAGCCAGCCCCAGCCAGCCAGGCCCGGTACGAGGCTCGCCGGAGCCGCTCCGGGCACCCCGAACGTAAAGATGGCTCGGGGTGCGACGTCGGCGGCGCACGGGACGACCGGCCAGACTGCAACGGCGCCGGGGCATCGGCCGTCATACAGATATGAAAAGGCTGCCGTCGCTCGTAGCAGCGGGCCTCCTCGTCTTGCTCGGCGCTGCCGGCTGCTCATCGTCCGCCTGGCAGCCGCAGCTCCAGATGTCGGACCGGTCCGTCGCGGAGGTTACCGGCTTCGCGTATGTAGCCGGCCCGGCGACGGGCGAGACTTCTGGTCCCATTACGGTCCGCGTAACCGGCATGAAGGCCAGCCGGCTCGCGCTACTGGTGAGCCAGCTTCCTGCCGTGGCGCGGTTGCAGGTGGACTGCCAGGAGCCGCTGGGGCTGACCTACCGGATCGTCTTTGGAGCCGGCCTGCTCGCGGAGTCGAAGGTGGTGGTTGAGGGCTACGAATGCGATGCGGCGGTGACTTTGACGGTCGCAGGAAAGACCAGCTTGTGGCGGCGAGACGCCTCCTGCAAGCCCATCCGGGCTGTGCGTCAGGTGCTGCCAGGCCGCGCGACGGCGACGCGAAGCATCGCCGCCGAATGCGAAAGCTAACTCGGACTGGACAGGTCGTGCCCCGGTGCTGACCGGTCAGAACAGGTCGAGCAGTTCGCTGAGCGAGCTGATATACGGCACACCGTTGCCGGGCGGCTTCCCGTTCCGGCATATCACCCGTCCGGCGTAGCCGAGGTCGAGTGCGGCGGCGACCAGGTCCGAGTGATCATCCACGAACAGGCATCGCTCGGGCGTCAGGCCAAGCGCGTCACTGGCGTGGTGGTACATGCGCGGATCGGGCTTGCTGCAGCCGAGCACCCTAGAGATCGCGTATGCGTCGAAGAACTCGCCGATGCCAAGCTCGGCATGCGACTCCGGCAGGTCCGGCCAGGCGTCGGAAACCACGGCCATCCGTACGCCACGGCTGCGTAGTTCACGCAAAGTCCCGGGCACGTCGGGAAAGGTCTCGAGCCAGGCGGCGGCTGGTACCGGCCGGAGCAGATCAGCTAGCAATGTTGGATCTGGGGCCACGCCGAGGTGGCGGAGGATCACGCGGAGGTAGTCCGCGTAGTCGGCAGCGGCATCCATGGAGAGGAAGCCGGCGGCGATGGCAGCGTTGAACTGGGCAGGCGTAATGTGCGGCGCTCGCGACAGCACCGTCTGCTCAAAGGGGCTCCACCGCCCGCCGATCGGCTGCACCAGCACCCCACCGTTATCGAGCAGTACGGCCTGCAGTCCTGGGCTGGAGAGCAAATTTTTCGTCACCGTTGCCAGTCTGGCCGACGCCAGCTCCGCGGGACAAGACCGGGCACGCTGCGTCGGCAGCGCGCCACCCACCGGCCGCGCAGACGGGAGCTGGTGCTGCTCGATCGGTCCCAGCACCAGGACCTGCTGCGAAGACAAACGCAGCCAGCCCGTCGCCACCCACATGGGGATTGACCGACGCTCGACTGCACCTCGTAGTGAGTCAGGAGCAGAGCGGCAGCTCTCGGCCTCCTGGGCCCGTACACCTCGATCGGGCGGACTACGCCCAGGAACGGAAGCCAATAATCCGGCCGCTAACCGCGCGTTATCAGCTGTATCGGAGCGTTATGCACGTTCGGGCGTTTTGCTGGTGGCACAGTCGCCGCCGCGTGCTTACCATCTGTGCAGGCGGGCGAAGGGGCGACCAATGACGACGGCCGACGAGGATCTGATCGCTTTCCCGGACGCCAAAGCGGCACGGTTGGCCCATGTGTCGGTCGGCCGTCTCCGCTACTGGGAAGAAACCGAGCTAGTTCCCCCCTCCGTTCACCGGCAGATCAGCCCGCGGAACACGGTGCGCCTCTACAGCTTCCAGGACATGCTGGCGCTGCTGGTGGTCGCTTTGCTGCGGACCGAGCGAGGCATGTCGCTGCAGCACATCAGGCGGGTCGTTGCCCACCTACGGTCTCGCGGCTACAGCGAGCCTCTGCGGGAGCTGACGTGGGCAACTCTAGGCCGGGAGATCTACTTCCAGCACGGGGACGGCTCCTGGGAGGGGGACCCCCGCTCTGATCAGATCGTTTTGCGGGAGACGATCAAGCTAGATCCACTGGCTGCCCGCATTAACCGCGCCACCCACGAGCGTGGTGGTCGGGCCGGGCAGATTGTCACGCGCCGGAGCGTCATGGGTAACAAGCCGATATTCGCCGGCACGCGCATCCCCGTGGAGACAGTGCAACGCTACCTAGAGGCTGGTTACGAGCCGGAGCAGATCATTAAGGAATACCCAGAGCTGACCCCGGCCGACATTGACGCCGCGCGGGACCACGCAGCCTAGGCCCAGGTTCGAGAGCCCTTCGTGCGGTTCTTCGTCGACCGCAACTCCTTCGGCGTGAGCACGTGATGATTCGCGTCACCGAGGATGGCGTCATCCCGTGGAGTCGGCGCCAGCTGTAGGCCGGACCGTCAAGCTAGTGGCCACGCAGGTCGCGACGGGTGAACCGCCAGCCGCCGAGTGCCGCGCCTGTCGCGCCGATGGCCAGGTAGGTCACGCAGATCCGCCAGTCCGGGTTGGCCGCCGGGGCCGGGGCGAGGTGCTGAAGCAGCGACGTGTCCATGAGCCAGTGATTGACAGGGATCACCGCGCCCAGGAGGTCCAGCATGAATGCCCAGGCGGCAATCGCCCAGCAGGCCACGGTCACCAGCCGGGGCGCAAAGCCCAGCAGCAAGACGCCGATACCTGCCAGCGCGACGGCCGGAGCCGCGGCGTTCAGGCCAGCCTGCGCCAACTGTCCGAGGCTCAGCCCGGTGTGTTCCGGGGCTGCGGCGAGCCAGAACACCATCCCGCCAAGGACGGCAGCCGCGATTATCACGGCCAGCACGAGCACAAACTCTCCTGCCAGCCAGTTCTGCCTGCTCACCCGGCGGACGACGAGATTGTCCAGGTAACCCTCGGCCTCTTCCTCTCGCAGCCTGCCGAGCGCGCTGGCGGCGTAGGCCATCAGCAGCGTCGCGAGCAACAGGAAGATGATCCCGGCGTAGGCCCGCGCCCCGGTGCTGACCAGGTCCGGCTGCACCGTATGCGTGAGGTCACCGGAAAGGCGCTGGAGGCTGCTCGAGGTCGCGAACGCCTGACCGGCCGAGCGCGCGAGCGCCCCATACAGCACCCCGGCCACGACGACCACCGCGAGCCAGCGCACCACGGTCGGCCAGGACAGCCGCACCGCGATCCCGATCTGGCTGCCCAGCAGAGCGGTGCGCGGCTGCGCGGCGTCGGTGTCGGGCACCAGGCTCGCGCCCAGGTCGCGCCTGGCGGCGAGAAACAGCGTCATCCAGACGCACGCACCGACCAGGCCGGCGACGGGCAGCAGCCACAGGGCCTGCGGACGACCAAGGGTGTGCAACTGCTCCACCCAGCCGAGCGGACTGACGTCAACCAGGAAGTGCGCGCGACCGGCCGCGTCCCCGGCCGCCCGCAGCAGGAATGCCGCGCCGAACGTCCCCGCGGCCAGCGCCGCCGCCCTGGCCCTGGTGGGCATGACCTGGCTGGCAAGCGCGCCGATCGCGAGGAACTCTGCCCCCGGCGCGACGACGGCCAGGCCGAAAACCAGCGCCTGGCCCTCGCCAACGTGCACGCCGGGCGAGATGCCTGACAACCTGGTCAGCAGCGCCACAGCGAGGTACATGGCCAGCAGGCCCGCGCCGAGGCCAGCCAGCGCAGCGGCAGTAGCCCGGCCGGGAGTTGTACGGCCGGCCAGAACGAGTTCCCACCGGCCAGACGCTTCCTCGCCGCGGAGCGTTCTGGTGGCCACGATCAGCCAGCAGACCGGGCCGACGATGGCCGCTACGCCGGTGACGCGCCAGTCGACGAAGCCAGCCGCGCTGGTGATCCGCGCCGCCTGGCCGAGCAGGACCTTGAGGCCGGTCGACGCGGCCAGGTTATTGAGGACCTCCATCCGCTGGGCGGCTGTCGGCGCGATCAGCCGGTACCCGGCGGCGGTTGCGAAAACGTACACGCCCAGCGCGATCCCGGCGACCGCGCCCAGGCGGACTGCCCGGACAGCCACGAATCGAGCCACCGTAAGGCCGGGTGACCGATAAGAGCTGAGTGCAGGCGCTGCCTTGGCGGTCCCTGCCATCCCCGTGCTAGTCATCGCGGTCCGCCGCCGACCCGTCCTGCGGATCGCCGTAGATCGCCAGGAACAGCTCCTCCAGCGACGGCTCACGGCTGAGCAGGGTATCGGGCCGCGCGGCCGCGAGCGCCGCAAGCAAGTCTGCGACCGGGCCGCGGACCTGGCAGGTGAGTTGGCGCCCGGCAATCGCCACGGCGCCGACCCCGGCAATCCCGGTCACGTCCGGCGGCGGGCCAGGGAACGTCGCCTCGACCGTCAGCGCGGACAGATGTCGCAACTGGGCGAGCGTGCCGACCTCGACCAGCCGGCCGCGGCGCAGGATCGCGACCCGATCGCACAGCGCCTCGACTTCGGACAGCACGTGAGATGACAGGAAGACGGTCTGACCGCGCTCCGCAGCCTCGCGAATGCTCAGGCGGAACGCCTGCTCCATCACAGGGTCGAGCCCGGCGGTCGGCTCGTCGAGTACGAGCAGGTCGGCGCGGCTGGCCAGGGCGGCGATCAGGTTGACCTTCTGCCGGTTGCCCTTCGAGTACGCCCGGATCCTGATCGTGGTATCGAGGTCGAACCTCCGGAGCAGTTCGTTCCGGTACTCCAGGTCAGCCTGGCCTTGCAGCCGGGCCAGCAACTCCAGGCTCTCCGCGCCGGTCAGCGACGGCCAGAGCGTGGCTTCCCCCGGAACATAGGCAACCCGCGCGTGCACGGCGACCTTGTCCGCCTGGGCGTCAAGGCCGAATATCTCCGCGGTGCCCGCAGTAGGCCGGATCAGGCCGAGCAGCAGACGAATGGTCGTGGTCTTTCCGGCGCCGTTGGGGCCGAGGAATCCCAGCACCTCGCCGGCGCGCACGTCCAGGTCGAGCGAGTCCAGCGCGGTGACTCGGCGGTATCGCTTGGTCAGCCCTCTGATGCGGATAGCGATGCTCGACTCCGGGCGCGTCGCCCTGCCGCACGCTCGTTCGGCGGGAACGAAACGTGCCATCGTCAGCTGCCGAGTGCCGCCGCTGGCGGCATCGACTGGTGCCGGTAGAAGGTGTCGGCGCTCCGGCTGAACAAAAGTACGATGACCGCGAGGCCGATGAGCCACTGCAGGCCGACCACGAGCAAGTCCGCGGGCGCGTAGGCGGCCGCGCCGGCCGCGAACTTGCTGAGCACGATCAGCGTGTAAGTGCCGAAGACGCAGGCGAAGGCCGAGCGCGCCCACCGGTGCCCGCGGCCGTTGGCCCACGCCAGCCATAGCCATAGGCAAACAGGCACAGGAACGCCGAGCTCGATGAACAGCAACAGGTAATGCCAGTGCCCGGCCAGGAACGTCACGTGCTGCCGGACGAGAGCAGACTGCACGCTGGACGCGGTGGCGAGCGCGATCAAAAGGCCGACGATCTCTGTTGCCGCGCCGATCCGCATCAGGCGGACCGCCCTCGTGACCGCCTGCGGCGGGCTCGACCGGCCGGGACCCAGCCGCATGCCGACGGCGCTCCCGAGGAGATCCGCGCACTCGGCCAGACCCGGCCAGCGCTGGCCTGTCCGCGCGCAGGCCATCAGCACGGCGAGGATCTCATCCTCGCAGTCGGACCGGAAGAAGCGCGGGTAGCAGGCCAGCAACCGCCGGTACCGGCGCTCTAGGATCGCCAGCGATCCTGGAGGAGAGACCTCGGCGCCGGCGCGGCCAGCTGCGGAGGGCCGGCTCGCGGCGGGGTTCATGTTGCCTGACCCCGCGCAGGCCGCAGGCGCGTCAGCGCGGCCGTCGCGTTCGCGCGCAGGCGCGTCGCCTCGACGGCGAGCCGCTCGGTCCCCACGGAAGTGAGCCGGTAATAGCGGCGCAGTCGGCTGTCCACGATCTCCTCGCGGTCCACCGCGATGAGACCGTCTGCTCGCAGCCGCTCGAGCGCGCTGTACAGCGTGCCCGGCCGAAGCTGCACGTCGCCGCCGGAAATCTCGTGGACGTCGGCGATGATGCCGTAGCCGTGCTGGCTGCCCGAGGCTAGCGCGGTGAGGATGAGGAACGTGGCCTCCTGCATCGCCCGGTCTGTCATACTGCCAGTATATATCGCTGAACTAGTGATTAGCAACTCGGTGGCGGTCGGCCGCACTTGAAGGCATCTGGTAGTCCAGTCTTACATAGTTTACGCTGGACTAGGTGTCCTACATCGAGATCCTGATCTTGCGCAACTTGTTCAGGCGCCCGGCGCACGGTTACGAGCTGCGGAAGCGGGTCGAGGCTGTGACCGGCGTGGTTCTCAACAACAACTCCCTGTACCCGGCGCTGCGCAGGTTCGAGGAGGCAGGCGCGGTGACCAGGACCGCCTATGCGCAGCAGGGCCGTCCGGCAAAGCTGGTCTACGAGCTCACCGACGTTGGGCGGGAGTTGCTGCACGACCTGCTGGCCGACCTGCCGCCCGACCAGGCCGACGACGACGTCGAGTTCACGGCGAGGCTCGGGCAGTTTGGACTGCTCGCCCCGGCCGAGCGGATGGCCGTGCTCGACGCCCGTGACGCGGCGCTGGAGGCACGCCTCCAGCGGCTGGCGCGCCTGCGCGAGCGGGCTGATAACGAGCCGTGGAGCATGCTGGTCACGGGTGAGATCACCGCGCGGGCCCAGAGCGAGCGGGCGTGGCTGCGCGGTGTGCGTGAGCTGGCGGCCGGTGATGGCCAGGCGGGTGGCGGCCCGGTCGGTGGCGTCGTGTCCCCGGGCAGATCGAGCGATGACGATGCCGCCAGTGGTCTGGCCGGGCTCGGCGGGGGCGGCCAGTGACCGCGGGCAGGGCGGTGGCCGAGCCCGGCGGCGTGAGCCGGTGACCGCGGCCACCGCGACCGCCGGCCCGGCCCGTCGGCTCAGCCCGGTGGTGCAGTATGCGCTACTGGCCGGTCCGCTGCTGTCGATGCTCGACTCAAGCATCGTGAATGTGGCTGTTGCGCCGATCGCGCGGCAGTTGCACGCGAGCCTGGCCGTCGCCCAGTCTGCTGTCAGCGGCTATCTGCTGGCCCTGGGCACCGGCCTGGCCATCACGGCGTACCTGTCCCGCACGTCAGCGACATTATGATCACGGCAATTGCCGCCGTCGGGCTGGCCGGGGCACCGTTGTTGCCAGCCACCGGCAACGTCGTCAGGTACCCGCGCGACCGGCCCTAACTGGCAATGCCCTGCCGGCTGGCGTGCGGCCAGGCGGGCAGGGCGTGCCGTTTTGCGCCGACGGCGGATCAGATGAAGTCGGCGAGTTCGCGCAGCAGCGCGGACTTGGGCCGCGCGCCGACGATCTCCTTGACCACCTGACCTCCGGAGAAGACGCTCATCGTCGGAATGTTCAAGATCCCGTAACGCCGAGCCGTGGCCGGGTTATCGTCCACGTTGAGCTTCACGATGTCGATCTTGTCAGCGTGCTCGGCAGCGATCTCCTCCAGCACGGGCGATACCTGCCGGCATGGCCCGCACCACTCGGCCCAGTAGTCGACGATGACGGGCTTGCTGGCCTTGATGACTTCGGCCTCGAAGGTCTCGTCGGTTACGGCCTTGGTTGCGCCCACGTTCAGGACTTCCCTTCCGTTCGGTTGACCTGGCCGCCGCGGATGGCGGCGGTCAGCTTGTAGTGCGCCGGAGCCGGACCAGTCAGCTCTCCTGGTCTGCCAGCCAACGCTCGGCGTCCAGCGCCGCGGCACATCCGGTGCCGGCCGCGGTAACAGCCTGCCGGTAGATCCTGTCCACCACGTCGCCGCAGGCGAAGACGCCTTCGATCGCGGTCCGCGTCGACGGGCTGTCAACCAGCAGGTAGCCGTCAGGGTCTGTATCAAGTTGGCCGGCGTACAGCTCACTACGCGGGTCATGGCCGATGGCGACGAACATGCCGGTGACGGGAAGGTCGGTGAGTTCGCCGGTCTTGACATTGCGAAGCCGCAGGCCGGTAACCCGGTCCCCGCCGAGAACCTCGGCCACAACGCTGTCCCAGACAAACTTGATCTTCGGGTTTGCCACCGCGCGGTCTTGCATGATCTTCGAGGCACGCAGCGACTCGCGCCGGTGCACGATCGTCACGCTTCTGGCGAAGCGAGTCAGGAAAGTCGCTTCCTCCATGGCCGAGTCGCCGCCGCCGATGACAGCGATGTCCTGCTCGCGGAAGAAGAAGCCGTCGCAGGTGGCACACCACGACACGCCGTGGCCCGATAGCCGCTTCTCCCCGTCCACACCCAGCTCACGGTAACTGGAACCAGACGCGATGATCACCGACTTGGCCAGGTAGGTGTCCTCGCCCGCCCGCACGACCTTCGGGTTCGCACTGAGGTCGACCTCGGTGACATCGTCCGCGACCAGTTCGGCACCGAACCGCTCGGCCTGCTTGCGGAGCTGGTCCATCAGGTCAGGACCGAGGATGCCATCGGGGAAGCCGGGAAAGTTCTCCACATCCGTGGTGTTCATGAGCGCACCACCGGAGGTCACCGAGCCCTCGAAGACCAGCGGCTGCAGGCGAGCACGTCCGGCATACAGGGCAGCGGTGTAGCCCGCGGGTCCCGAGCCGATGATGATGATGTCCCGAACAGCCGTCACCAGAGACCTGCCTCTCGATGTGCACCGGCGTCAACCACCGGACCAGCCCGGAGATTCCCGCCCCGTACCGGATGGTAGCGGCGCGGCCGGGGTAGCGGCGCGGGCCGGGCTGGGGTCGGGCGCGGGCCCTGGGCCGGGGTGGCAGGGCTGACGGGGGGTAGCACCGGCGCGGGCCGGGCTGGCCAGGTCCGCGCCCGGCACGTGCGAGCGTTACAGGCTCTGCCGGGCCAGGATGTTGCTTACGCTGGCCGAGCAGCTTGGCCCGACCGCGTAGACCACTCGGCCCGCCGAGCCCGAGCTGACCATGATGATCGTGGCGGTCGACCCCTGATACTTGGCGGCATCGACCAGGAGCACGGTCCTGCCTGCCGCTATCCGGTTGACGCAACCCTGGAGCTTGGCCGTAGCGCCTGCTGAGGGATTCCGGATCGCCGGGCTCGACGCGCTCCCGTACGCGCCGTTCAACCCGTTGATCTGGGCTGGACCTGGCGCCGTGGTGCTCTTGCGCTGGGCGGTAAGGACAAGCTCAGCCTGTCGGGCCAGGGTGGCCGACGTGAAGTTGGTGCCCGACTTCACTGTCTTGATCGAGTTCGTGCGGCCAGCGTGACGGTAGTTGACGCTGGGACCGATCTGCACGTTAACCCCGAAAGTCGCCGGGCCGCTAAGCGACGTGCTGGCTGGTGCCGACGCACTTCGCCCGGCGTGCGAGACCAGCGCGTAACCGCCGCCGGCGATGATGACAGCTGCACCGACAGCCGCCACCGTGCGCAGCCCGGCTGGCGAGTTGAGCCAAGGCATCCGCCAGCCTTGCCGCCTCGGCCCGGCCCTGGCGGGCAGGTCCCGGCGACCGGCCTCGGATGCTGGAGTGCTGGCTACCCTGGCCGAGGATTCGGCCGCCAGCGCCCTGTCGATCTGACTGGACAAGCGCGCTGGTATCGGAGGGTACTGGACGCTCGCCAGCAGATTAGGGACGGCCTTGAGAGCGGCGACTCTGTCCTGGCACCCGCTGCATCCGGCCAGGTGGGAGCCGACGTTGGCGGCCCTGCGCGGCCGCAGGTCGCCCTGGAGGTATCTGGCGAGGTCGTCGTCGCTGATATGTCTCATCATCTCGCGTCGTCACCCCCCTCCTGTCCAGGTAGGACGCGCGCGCCCGAGGATCGGTTCCGACCCTGGGCGTCCGACCTTCCGGACGGATTCAAGTGTGCCAGCCGGGGCAGCAGCCGAGCCCGGCCCCTGGCGCACCGGCTCTTGACGGTCCCTTCGGAAACGCCCAGGACGTCCGCGGCGTCGGCCACGGAGTAGCCGAGCATGTCGACCAGCACGAGCGCCGCCTGCTGGTCAGGAACCAGCTGCCGCAGCGCCGCCATCACATCGAGCTGGACGTCGGTCGCGCCGGACGGGTCGGACACCGGCGTCCGGCTGGCCGCCAGGCTGTCCAGGAGTTCCTCATCGCCGCCACCTGCCGTCGGCCGCGCCGACCGGCGGCGCATCCTGTCAAGGCAGGCATTGACGACAATCC
The DNA here is from genome assembly GCA_030041135.1 of Streptosporangiaceae bacterium. Lineage (GTDB taxonomy): Bacteria > Actinomycetota > Actinomycetes > Streptosporangiales > Streptosporangiaceae > JAJYUU01. The sequence continues at coordinate 13,358 of JASHOL010000479.1, forward strand.
GGTGCAGCCAGGTTGTGACCGCCGAATCGCCTCGGAAGCTACCGGCACGGCGGAATGCCGAGATCATGGCGTCCTGGAGGGCGTCCGCAGCCTCTTCTGGGTCGCCGAGGGTCCGGATCGCCACCGCCCATAGCCGGTCCTTGTGCCGCTGGAAAAGCTGCCCGAAAGCGTCCGGGTCGCCCTCGATGTGCTTGCGAAGCAGGTCAGCATCGGCGGGCGGCACCGCGGCACGCTCGCGCTCGTCGCCTGGCCGCCGGGGATCAGGCAGGAAATCGCCACCGGAAACCGGGTCCTGGTGCTCCGTGCTGATCCCTCCCCCAAGGGCCTGGGCGGCGCCAGCCGCCTCCGCGCGGGACCGGGAACCCGGCCGGCCGTCGTCAGCCTGGATCTCGGGCCGCGTCATCGCGGTGCGCGCCTGCCTGCAGCCCGAGCATCACGGCGACGTCACTCGGTACCGCGGATGACTATATTGAAGACCTGTGCCATGTACTTGGCGTGGGTATGCGCAAGCGGCGGAAGCTTGGTGAACCACACGACCAAGTACTGGTCGGTGACGGGCTTAGCGATCGTAAACGTCTGCGACCCCGAGACGTCGTCTCGCGCGGCGACGGTGACCATCGACTGCTCATTCTGGGCGCTCCTGGCGTCGGAGTCGCCTTCCTTGAGTTCAACGTTGGCCCCCGGCATGGCACCGAACTCGATGGTGACCGAGGTGATCGTTACCGGCTTGCCCATGTTGAGTATGAGCCCGCTACCCGGCTTCAGGTTGCCGAAGAAGGGGCTGCCGATGTACTGCTCGGTCTGCCACCCGGCCGAGTTGCCGTCGAGCACGTTGGCAGCCATGGAGTTGTTCTCGTCGAGCGGATCCTGCGCCGCGCCGTGATAGGCGTCGAACCCGTTCGCGGCCTGCGGGGTCAGGACCGTCACCCCTCGCGGGCCAGTGTTACGTGACGACGATGAACCCGGCTTCCCGGCCTGTGAGTGCGCTGGGGTCCGCGTGTGCAGGAAGTGCAGTGCGGCGGCGCTGAGGCCGATGACCACGGCAACGGCCACGAACGCGGCCACGGCGACCCGGCCGGCGCTGCCACGCTGTCCCGGCTGGCGGTAAGCCGGCTCCCGCTGGCGGTAAGCCGGCTCCCGCTGGCCGCCGAGCGAGCGAGTGGCCCCGGCGTCGTAGCGGCGCTGATCGGTGCGCTGGTCGCGGCGCGGCACGGCGGCTGGCGGAATCGGCACCGGTGGTATCGCGGCGGCCAGCGCGGCCGACAACTCGGCCGGCGAGTCAAACGGATGGTCATTCTGGCCGCCCAGCCCGAGCGCCCGGCTGGTGATGTCATCGAGCGAGGCAGGCAGTCCCGCCCGGACCTGCCTGGGCCTGCGCGGGCGACCTTCGGACATAGGCGCGGGCGGAAGGTCCGGATGGTCCGCGCCCGGCCACATCCCGGTCAGGGCGGCATACAGCAAGCTGCCAAGGCCGATCGTGTCGGTCAGTTCGGGATCGTCGGCGGTGATGCCGGCCAGCGCCGCGTCGATGCCGAGGCCCGTGACCTTGACCCCGCCGCTGGCGGTCCAGCGCACAGCCTCCGGCTGCAGGCACAGGTGCGCGAGCCCGGCGGCATGGGCGGCAGCGATGGCCGCCGCGGCCTCGGCCACGATCCTGGCGCCTGCGGCCGGCTCCATCGACTCAGTGGCCAGCAAGTCGGCGAGCGTGTCACCGACCGGCCATTCCAGGACGATGTAGGGGTGATCCCAGTTGTCCTCGACGTCGAACACCTGCGTGAGCCGGGTGTCGGTCAGGCGGCTGGCCGCGCGCGCCCCGGTAACGACCTGCTCAAGGCGCGGGAAGCCGGAGACGAAGGTGATTACGCTGACCGGCCGCGCGAGGATCTCGTCGATCGCCTTCCAGGCAGACCAACCACCGGCTGCGGCGAGTCGGTCCTCAAGCCGATACCGCCCGCCCAGCCTTGTGCCAGGTTCGGAGGTGAATGTGCTCATACGTGGCGATTCAAAGGCGCGCCGAGCCTCGAACCTCCCCTCGCGGGCTGTAGGTGATCAACACTCTCAGATAAGACAATGATGCTCGACAATATGCTAGGCCGCGTCGGCGCCCCCTGGCAGCAGTGTGAAGCCTGAGCCGGGAAACCGTTACCAGGCGGAGACGTCCGGGTGGATCCGGTTACAGTCCGATACAGTTTATCGGTTAAATCGTGACATAATCGTACGGGTCACGCTGGTGAGCTCGGTGACGCGCAAAGCCTTGGCAAAAAGCATGTACAGCAGCAGCGCACCGCCGCCGCCCACGATAATCGTGATGGCCGCCCCGGTGCGCCCGCCGGCCAGCGTGTCGGTGACCATGATCCCGATCGTGATGGCGAACAGCGCACCGGGAATGGCAGCGGCGTGCATCTTCGCCAGCGTCCCGGCAATCGCGGGGCCATCGAGCCCTCGCAGTCGCCGGCTGAGGATGCGCCAGGCCAGGAAGGTTCCGAGCAGGTTGGCCAGCCCGAAACCGACGCCCAGGCCCGCCACCACGTCCCTGGCGGGCAGGACGTTCAGCGCGATCACGTTGGCCACGATGTTCAGCGTCATCGTGCCGACCCCGATGAGGGCGGGCGTCTTGCTGTCGTGCAGCGAGTAGAAGACCCGCAGCTGCAGCTGGAACAGCATGTACGGCATCAGGCCGAGGCAGAAGACGGCGAAGACCACCCCGATGTAGTCGGCCCGGCTTGCCCCGCCGGCCCGGCCGTGATCGAGGAAGACCAGGGCCAGGTCGGGCCCGAGCGCGGCCAGGATCAGGGAGCAGGGCACGACGATGACCGAGCCAAGCCGGACGCCAGACGAGAAGTCGCTCCTGACCAGCCGGAACCGCCCCTCGGAGGCGTGCGAGCTCATCCGCGGGAGCAGCGCGGTGATCACCGAGATGCCGACCACCGCATACGGCAGCTGGAACAACTGCCATGCGTAGGTGTAGGCCGTGTATCCGGAGTTGGGCTGCGCGTCGTTACACACGACGGTGGTGACCAGGAACGCTATCTGGGTCGCGGCGACGTAGCAGAACATCCAGCCGCCCATGCGGCCGATCTCGGATGTCTCCGAGCGCTGGAAGTCCCAGCGGGGTCGCCAGCGGAACCCGACCCTGCGGAGGGCCGGGATCAGTGCCACGGTCTGGGCCACGATGCCCAGCGTGGTGCCGACGCCGAGCAGCAAGACCACGCTGCCGCTGAGGTGGGGCGACGTCGACAGGGCCGTACCTGGCCCGGCGGTCAGCAGGTACAGCAGCAGAACCGCGATCACCACGACGTTGTTGATCACGGGCGTCCACATCGGCGCGGCGAAGCTGCCCCTGGAGTTGAGGACGGCACCAACTAGCGAGCTCATGCCGTAGAAGAAGATCTGCGGGATGAAGAAGTAGGCGAAGATCACCATCAGATGCAGGTTGGTGCCGCTGATGTTGCCGCGGTAGAGATAGACCAGCGGGGCCGCAGCGAGCGTGGCAACCAGCGTTATCGCGAGCAACGCCCCGGTGATCAGGGTGAACATCCGCTGGTTGTAGGCCTCGCCGCGATCGGCGTCGCGCTTCCTGGCGTTCACGATCAGCGGCACGATGACGCTGGTCAGGATGCCACCCAGGGCCAGGTTGTACACCACGTTCGGCAGCGTGTTGGCGTTGTTATACACGTTCGAGAGCGTGAGCGTGCCGAGAACGTAGACCTGGATCAGGGTCCGGACAAAGCCGGTCAGCCGGGAGGCAAGCGTGCCAACCGCCATCACGCTGCTCGACCTGGCGATGGAGAACGAGCCCGTCGCCGGCCCAGCCTCGGTGACGGGCTCGGCGGCCCAGCCCGCCTCTGCGGTAGGAGGCGCCTCCCACAGCGCGGGCAGGATCCCGGTCTGCTCGGTGAAAGGCTGGCCCGGCGGCTCTACGTACAGGGGCGCCGGGTCCCGGTAGCGCATGAACGCCGGCTGGCCAGGCAGATCCTCGTCATCGACCGACTCCGCCCTCAGGCGCGGGTCGGCATAGTGGGCCGGATCCGACATGCTCCAGTAGCCGTCGTCCCTGGCCGGCTGCCGCTGGTAGCCCCGGTGGTCGCCAGGCCCGGCGCGGCCGCGATGGCCGGGATGATCATCGTCCTCCTGCGGCGCGGGGTAGCCGCGCTGGTCACCGCGCGGCTGCGGCTCGGGGTAGGCCTGAGTCGGCCCCGTGTAGCCCTGGCCGCCCTCGAAGTCGGCGCGAGGCAGACCGGGCTGCACTCGCCGCTCGTAATCACGCCTGGGCTCGGGATAATGCTGAGTCGGGGCCGAGTGGTCCGGCTGCCTGGTGTGGTCCGGGGCCGTGTGGTCTGGCTGCCCGGTGTAGTCCGCCTGGCCGGTGTAGTCCGCCTGGCCGGTGAAATGCGAGCGCCCCTTGTAGTCCGGCTGCCGCCGGGCCGGCTGCGTCCAGGAATCGGGCCCGCCCTGGTAATCGCCCCGCGGCGAGCCTGGCTGAGGCTGGGGATATGCGCGCTCGCGATGACCGGGGTAACCGCGCCGCCGCTCAGGCTCGAAGTAAGCCCGACGATCCGGCTCGGCGTACGGGTCCGCGCCGCCTGAAGGGCGTGCGTGCCGCCCGGCCCGCCGCTCACTTGACCAGCCATCGTCGACCCCAGGCTCGAGGGAGCGCGGGTCGGCGGGGTACGCCCCGTTCCCCTCATAGGCAGCTTCAGGAGGGAACGAGGTGGCGCTGCGGTCGGCCGGGTCCCGGTAGCGCGCGTAGCCCCCGTGGTCGTCCCGGCCGCCCAAGTCGGACAGGTCCGGGTGCCAGCCCGTGTCCTCGTAGAGCCGGCCGTCATGCCACTCGGAGTCGTCTTGCTGGTGACCGCTCCGGGCTCGCCCGCGGTCGGGCGAGCCTGGGTCAGACACCGGGGGGGTCAATCGAACTCCTTCATAACGGCCCGGATGTCCTGGCCGCTCCTAGCTCACTCGGTTCAGGAACGACGGTATCGGGTTCAGGCGGCTGCTGGCTCCCCCCGATTTCCTCTGGCTGCCCAGCATCTCCGGGATTATCCGGGGTAGCCGGCCGGCCACGCCTGACCGCCCTGGCCGCCGAGGCGATCACGAAGAGGCCGAGCGCGGCGGCGAGGATGATCATCGCGAACGTGCCGAACTGAGTCGCCTGCACGACCACGCGATCGGTGGCAAGCACCGTGCCGGTCTTGTTCAGCAGCTGCAGCGTAATCGTGGTGGAGCCAACCTGGGTCGCCTGCACGCGCAGCGTCGTGGTGACCTGGTGGTCGGCTGGCACCACCACCATGCCCTGGGGTTTTTGCGACACGGTGACGCCGCCGCCCGGTGGCTGGGAGATGCTGGGATAGAGCCGCACCGCCACCGCGAAGTCGAGCTGGTTGTCGATCACCACCGGCATGCTGCCCTTAAGTCCGCCGAGCGTGAGCCGCCTGTCGGCCACGATGCGGATCTGCCCCTGCTCGGTCACCAGCAGGCTGGCCAGCGCGTTCAGCCCTGCTAGTCGCGCGGCCTGGTTGCGCGCCGGCCAGTTTGCCGATTCCAGGTCGGCGAGCGCTAGCGAGGCCTGATTGGCGGGCCCTTGCTTGGCCGCGATGTCGGAGATCGCGGTCACGTCGGAGCCGACCGCGTTCAGCTCGCGGAGCACGGCGCGGCTGAACGAGCCCGAGTCGGTCCTCGAGGTCGTTGTGAGGTTCGGGTCTGATTTCGTGGTGCTTGCGGCCAGGTCGGACACCGAAGTCGGCGTGAGCCACGGCGCGGTCTCCGTATACGTAAGCAGCGTCTTCGCCAGCGACTCTGAGGGCTGCCAGCTCAGCGGGTGCTGCGGCGGGGCGACGACGATCGGGTCGGCCGAGCCCTGAGCGGCCATCAGCGCCGTCTCGGCCAGGAACCCCTGGCTGGTGCTGAAGTCGAGCTGGGGTTTCCCGCTGGACGCGGCGAGGAGCTGGGTCAGCGAGCTGTTCGACAGTAGGACCTTCAGCTGATACTGGGTATCGGCCTGTGTCGTGAAGGCCGTGCCCGGCGCTCCGCTGACTGAGCCGCTGGGCAGCACGACGGTGCTGATGCCGTCGGCTTCGAGCAGGTTATCGAGGATCGGCACGGAGACGTAGTCGGGCGGCCAGGCGGTCGCGGTACTGCCGGTCCGAAGGCCCGCGGATGTCTCGCCGACGTTGCGCTGAAGCAACTGGCTTGCCAGCTGGCGGCCGAGGCTGATGGCCCCGGTCGACCCGGACACATCCTTCGTCCGGCCCTGCGTGATCAGCGCCAGGCTCACGTCGCCGTACGGGGTGACGAACAGCTGCTGGCCCGCTGTCGTCTTCTTGAGCTGGCTGAGCCAGGTGGCCGCGGCATGGGCGTGCGCGTCAGGACCGCCGCATGCCGACAGTGCGCTGGCATCCTCCAGCAGCGCGGGGTCGATCGCCCACGTCAGCTGGTCGGTCGCCGTATACGCGCCGCCGACGGCGAGCAGGTCGTCCAGCCGTCCGCCCGAGGCCATGCTGGCGCCGAGCGCGCTTACCTGCGAGCCCGAGCAGTCGGGCTGGCCGGGCAGCGAGGTAAGCGGCACGTCCATCATCGGCCACAGCCAGGCAATGCGCTGCTTTGCCGGTACCGACTTCGCCTCAGGTCCGCGGCTGGCCGGCACGTACGGCAGGAACGTATTCGAGTACGCCACCATCGATCCGGCCGAGTTATACAGCTGCGCCGTCAGCGGGTACACGCCGAACGCGGTCATCCGCAGCTCATTGGCCGGGAAGCTGATCGACCACAAGCTGGCCTGTCCCGGCCGGAGCACGGCGGACGGCTGCGACATGCGCCCGGCCACCAGGTTGAACGCCAGCGGGAGCGACGAGCTCGCGACGTCCTGCTCCAGCGCGCTCAGGCCAGCCACCGCGGTCCCGGCGAAGTCAAACTGGACCGACAGGTGGCTGAAGGTCGTCCTTGAGTCATTCCTGACCGTGCCGGAGACGGTAATGGTGTCGCCCGGTTTTGCCCACGCCGGGTTCATGCTGGTGATCGCGATGGTGACCGGAGAAGTGGCCGGCTGGCGCGGGCCGGTGACGCTAGCGGTCTGGGCTTGGCTGGTCGCGGCGCCCGTGCTAGCCGTGCGGGCAGGGCTGGCGGATGCCGGCGACTGGGTTCCCGCGACCGCGCCTGGCACGGCGGCGGCCAGCAGCATCCCGGTCGCCATCGCCCAGCGCGCCCGTCTCAACCTCGCCTCACCCGCCGATCGATGTCGCCCGGCTGCCCGGCGTGGCGGCGCCAGGCGCGAGCCCGTCCCAGCAGGTCGCCCGCCTGCCGAAGATCGGGAATAAGGCGGGCGCTGCATGCCAGAATGTTATTGCGGCCCGCTGAGTGCCAGGGCATCGCAGCGGATCGCGGGTGCCGCCGGGGATGCTCGGTATCCTGCCAGAGGCAGCTTGAGTCCCCGGCCTTTTCAAGGTTACGCGCAGGACATAACCTCAATGCCCGTGCCAGACCCGATGAACGAGCGTCAGCTGCAGGCTGCGGCCGAGCTGCTCGCCGCCAGATTCCCCGTCGCCACCGAGCTTGGGGAGATTTTTGCCTCCGCAGGCCATCAGCTGGCGCTGGTCGGCGGCACGATCAGGGATGCCTTCCTCGGCCGGCAGTCGCCGGACGCGGACCTGGCCACGGATGCGACGCCGGAGCGGGTCCAGGAGATCGTGGCCGGCTGGGCCGACCAGGCCTGGACGACCGGCATCGACTTCGGCACCGTCGGGCTGCGCAAACGGGGCCAGACCCTCGAGATCACGACGTACCGTAGCGACTCCTACGACCGGACCTCCCGCAAGCCGGTCGTGGTCTACGGCCAGTCCCTGGAAGCCGACCTCGGCCGGCGCGACTTCACCGTCAACGCGATGGCGGCGCGGCTGCCCGGCTACGACCTGGTCGACCCGTCCGGCGGGCTGGCCGACCTCCGCCGCAAGGTCTTGCGGACGCCTGGCGCACCTGAGGACTCCTTTGCCGACGATCCGTTGCGCATTTTGCGGGCGGCCAGGTTCGCCGCGCAACTCGGGTTCACCGTGACCGCCGAGGTGGCCCGGGCGATGGCCGCGATGGCCGACACCGTGGCCCCGCCCAGGGTGTCGGCCGAGCGGATCCAGGGCGAGCTGACCAAGCTGATGCTGTCCCCGCTGCGCGGCGGTCCGGCGGCCGGGATCGAGCTGCTCGTCGACACAAAGGTGGCCAACCAGATCATCCCTGAGGTACCCAGGCTGCGACTTGAGTCGGACGAGCACTTCCGGCACAAGGACGTGTACCAGCACTCGCTGACCGTCCTGAACCAGGCCATCGACCTCGAGCCCAGGTACGAGCTTTCCCAGGATCTCGTCCTGCGGCTCGCTGCCTTGCTGCACGACATCGGCAAGCCGCGGACGCGCTCGCGACTGCCGGATGGCCGCGTCGCCTTCCACCACCACGAGGTCGTCGGGGCCAAGATGGCCAGGAAGCGGCTGACCGAGTTGCGCTACGGCAGAGAGGTCATCGCGGACGTGTCCCGGCTGATCGAGCTGCACCTGCGCTTTCACGGCTACGGCGACGGCGAGTGGACCGACTCGGCCGTGCGCAGGTACGTGACCGATGCCGGGCCGCTGTTGCCCCGGCTGCACGCGCTCACCAGGGCGGACTGCACTACCAGGAATAAGGAGAAGGCGCTGCGCCTGGAACGCGCGTACGACGACCTGGAGCGGCGGATCGCCGAGCTCGCCGAGCAGGAGGAACTGGACAGCATCAGGCCCGACCTCAACGGCCACGAGATCATGCAGATCCTCGGGATCAGGCAGGGTCCTCTCGTCGGCCAGGCCTGGGAATACCTGAAGGACCTACGGATGGAGTACGGCCCGCTTGACCACGACCGCGCCGTTCAGGAACTGCTCCGCTGGGCCGCGCTTGAAGGGCTGGACATTCCGCCGGCTCCGCCGGCTGAAGACGCCGGCGACTGACGCCCCGCCGCCCAGTACGCCACGGCGACCACCGCATAGCCTGCGGTGATCACCCCGATGAGCGCGTGTGACATGCCGCTGAGCGGCATGACCGGCACGCTCAGGAGGGCGCCGACCGCGAACGTGATATTGAACATCATGTCGTACAGCGAGAACGCGCGGCCCCGGTAGTCGTCGGTCAGCTCCTCCTGCAGGACCGTAGTGGCACAGATGACCATGGTCTGGCCGGCCAGGCCGAGGAAGAACCCCATGATGATGTAGGCGATCTGGCCAAAGGTCTGCCCGAGCGTGCCGATCAGCACCGCGCTGACCACCAGCGTCACGGTAATCAAGGCTGGCTTGGTCAGGCGCCTGGTGACGTACGGGGTGACGATGGCGGCGCAGAAGTAGCCGACTGCCACGGCCGTGACGAGATAACCGTAGTGAGTCTCGGCGACGCTCGCCCGGGCCCCGCGGTAGAAGTAGTTGCGGTAGAGCAGGATCGACATCAAGAACAAAATGCCGTAGAAGAACCGGTTCCCGCCGATCGCACCGAGCGCGGTGGCGGGCCCCCGGCGCCTGCTGATCACCCGCACGCCACGGGCCAGGCCGACCGCGACGATGCGAAGCTCGGTCAGGATCCGGCCCGGCTGCCGCTGGTATGAGCCGCGAGCAGGACCGAGCAGGTCACGGGGCATGGTCCGGGCGACGAGGCTGGCGGCGATGTAGCACGCGCCCGCGACCAGCAGGGTGATCGCGGCGCCGCGCTCGGTGTCGCCGGTGGCCGCGTTTACGCCGAGGCCGAGGATTCCGCCCACGGCCGCCAACGTGCCGCCTGCGGTTGGCGAGACGGAATTACCCATCACGAGCTTGTCCCCGGCGACCACGTGCGGCAGCGCGGCCGATAGCGACGCCAGGAAGAACCGGTTAACGCCGAGCACGAGCAGGACCGCGATGTACAGCGGGGGGCCTACGTTGCCGGAGGCCATCAGGGCCGCGGTGAGCGCGACGAAGACGGACCGCAGCAGGGCCGAGTAGACCAGGATCTGCCGCCGCGACCATCGGTCGATGAAAACCCCCGCGAACGGCCCGATCAGCGAGTACGGCGCGTACAAGACAGCGAAAGCCGCGGCTCCCTTCAGCGGATTCGGGTAGACCGCAGCGTTGAAAAAGACATAGGTGCCGAGCCCGGCGGTGAAGATGCCGTCGCCGGTCTGGGAGATCAGCCTGGTCGACAGCAGCCGCCGGAAGTCGTGCTCCGCCCAGACGATCCGCAGGTCGCGCACGAAAGACGAGCGCCCGTGCGAACCAGGCGCCGGCTCCCTGTTAGCAGCCGCCGCCACCGGGGGCTGCTCCTGAGCGGACACGAAGTCAGCCTATGGCCGCCGACGCGAGCCGGCCATAACCAGGGCACCCCTGGCCATAGCCGCACCCGGCTAGCGCTCGACCTCGCCGCGGATGAACTTCTCGACCGCCTCGCGGGCCTGGTCGTCGCTGTACTGGACCGGCGGTGACTTCATGAAGTACGAGGACGGGGAGAGGATGGGGCCGCCAATGCCGCGGTCCTTGGCGATCTTGGCTGCCCTGACCGCGTCGATGATGATGCCGGCCGAGTTCGGCGAATCCCAGACCTCGAGCTTGTACTCCAGGTTCAGCGGGGTGTCGCCGAACGAGCGCCCCTCGAGCCGGACGTAGGCCCACTTGCGGTCGTCCAGCCACGGGACGTGGTCGGACGGGCCGATGTGCACGTCGGCTTTGGCCATCTCGTGCGGTATTTGCGAGGTCACGGACTGGGTCTTGGAGATCTTCTTGGACTGCAGGCGCTTGCGCTCCAGCATGTTCATGAAGTCCATGTTCCCGCCGAAGTTCAGCTGGTAGGTGCGCAGCAGTTCGACGCCCCGGTCTTCGAACAGCTTCGCCAGCACCCGGTGGGTGATGGTCGCGCCGACCTGCGACTTGATGTCGTCGCCCACGATCGGGACGCCCGCGTCGGTGAACTTCTTCGCCCATACCGGGTCGGAGGCGATGAACACAGGCAGCGCGTTCACGAACGCGACGCCCGCGTCGATCGCGCACTGAGCGTAGAAGCGGTCCGCCTGCTCCGAGCCGACCGGCAGGTAGGAGACCAGCACGTCCGCGCGTGCCTCCCTGAGCACCTGCACCACATCGACGGGCTGCTCGTCCGACTCGGTGACGATCTCCCTGTAGTACTCACCGAGGCCGTCCATGGTCGGGCCCCGCTGCACGATGATGCCAGTCGGCGGCACGTCACAAATCTTGATCGTGTTGTTCTCGCTGGCCACGATGGCCTCGGCCAGATCCCGGCCGACCTTCTTCGCATCGACGTCGAACGCGGCGACAAACTCCACGTCCCGCACGTGATACGGGCCGAACTGGACATGCATAAGGCCCGGCACCCGGCTCGCCGGGTCAGCGTCCTTGTAGTACTCCACGCCCTGGACCAGGGAACTGGCGCAGTTCCCGACGCCCACGATGGCTACCCGAACCGAACCCATGAGGATTGCTCCTTTATCTACTGCCGCGCAGCGACGCAGCCGGCCAAGCCGGCTAGCCCGCCCCGTGGCCTTCAGTGTTTACTCCGCCCTGGTTGCCTGGCCCCGTGCCCGACTCCCGTTCGGAGGCGATTAGCTCGTTAAGCCAGCGGACTTCCCTTTCGACCGACTCGAGGCCGTGCCGCTGGAGTTCGAGTGTGTAACTGTCGACCCGCTCGCGCGTTCGGGTCGCCGCCGCCCGGAAGGCCTCAAGGCGCTCTTCCAGCCGGCTACGGCGGCCCTCGAGTATCCGCATCCTGATGTCGGCCTGGGTCAGGCCGAAGAACGCGAAATGCACGCCGAAGCCGTCGTCCTCCCATGAGGAGGGGCCTGACTGCGCCAGCAGGTCCTGCAGCCGCTCCTTGCCCTCCGCGGTCAGCCGATAGACGATCTTGGAGCGGCGCGGCCGGTCCAGCGGCCTGGCCGGGCCGCTATCCGTCACGTCCTCGGCGATCAGGCCCTTGGCCAGCAGGTCCTTCAGCGCGGGGTACAGCGAGCCGTATCCGAACGCACGAAAGGCGCCGAGTAGAGAGCTGAGCCGCTTGCGCAGCTCGTAGCCATGCATGGGCATTTCGTGCAGAATGCCGAGGACGGCGAGCTCGAGCACACCGGATCGCTGGCTGCTCATACCCGCGCGCGCCTCCCGTACCGTACTGAGTTAACATTCCGGACAACTGACGTCGCATGACCGCGCGACATGTCAGCCCGATGTATCGATTTGATACATCGCAACGATACGTGCCCCGTTGCCGGGGCGCAAGTTGTGCTGATCTGGAGTTCCGTGGATCCAGGTAACGGCGCGCGCACAAGCCCATGACCAGTCAGGTCTCCTGCGGCGGCCAGTTCCGTCGTAACCTGTCGGGCATGAGGCGATCGGTGGTCGACTACGGGCTAGCCAGGCGAGCGACGCTCGCCTCGGTGCTGTCCGGCCAGACCACCCTCACCGATGTCTGCGACGCCCACCCGTATCTGCTCCGCGCGGCGAAGTTCCACGGTGAGGGGACCGACGTCACGTGCCCGATCTGCCGAAGAGCCAAGCTCACGCACGTCACTTACGTCTACGGCGACGAACTCGGCCGGTATGAGGGCCGGGTCAAGCGCGGGCCGGAACTGGACGAAATGGCTGCCGAATATGCGGAGTTCAAGGTTTACGTGGTCGAGGTCTGCCAGAGTTGTGCCTGGAACCACCTCGCTTCTTCGTATGTGCTAGGCACTGGCGAGCCGGCTCCCCGGCGTGGCCGGCGGGCCAGAGCCAGCGAGTAACTGCCGGAAATCGGCAGGCCTTGAAACTGAGCGGGAGGCTCGCACCGCTACGTGGGCCTGCAGGTGCAGGCGCAGTAGATCGGATGATAAATGCCGGGATGGTACGTACCGCCAGGTAACGTGTCTTCTTGGCGGCCGGTCGTTAATGTCAGCCGTTCCCCCCGACCAGCGAGGACGCGTGAGTAACCCAGACTGGCCCGGGCCTTACTGGCAGGATCAGCAGGATCAAGGCCCTGGGTGGCGAAGCAGGCAGGGCGGCGCGCAGCATGAGCAGTCGCCGTGGGACGACAGCGGCGGGCTCTGGCGTTCATCCGGCCGGAGCAACGGCCAGCCGGGTTCGCCGAACGGAGCCGGGCGCCGTCCCACGGGGGGTACGGCCAGCCAGGCGTTCCGCGCCGCCGGAGCCAGCCGTCGCGTGGGTCGCGACGGGGAGGCCGATAACCGGAGCGGCCGTCCGGCCCGCCCGGCGGGCGGCGAGGCCCGGGGTGGCCGCTTCAGCAGCACCGCGGACGACCTGAGGAATCGGCTCGGCATGCGCGGCACTAG
>JASHOL010000044.1 GCA_030041135.1 Streptosporangiaceae bacterium
ATCGCGCCGAGCCGGTTCCTGACACCGGTCAGGAACGCAAGGTGGATAAACAGCCAGGCGATCCAGCCGGGGAGGCCACTGAGGTGCACCGGGCCGGCCGAGACGACCGCGTTACCGCGCGAGATGTAGGCAGCGGTGCCGAGGTCGTAATAACGGAACGGCCTGGTCTCGCGTCCCTCCAGCCGGTTGCGGATGCGGCGGCCAGCGTACAACCCGCTCTGCATCGCGACCTCGGCCACGCCCGGCAGCCCACGCAGGCTCATCATGTCGCCGATCACGGATATGTCGGGGTGACCGGGGATGGTCAGGTCGTTGCCGACGACCACGCGGCCCGCTTTATCGCGCTCGGACCCGGTGGCCTGGATCAGTTCGGCGGCGACCGGCGGCGCGGCGACTCCCGCGGTCCACAGCACCGTTCCCGCGTCGTAGCGCGACTCGTTGCCGTCCTGATCACGCACCTGCAGCCAGCCGCGGTCGACGTGGGTGACGACCGATCCCATGTGCAACTCGACGCCCAGTCCGGTGAGCGCGTGCTCCGCCTTGGCCGACAGCTTCTGGCCGAAGGACGCCAGCGGCTCGGACACGCCATCGAAGAGCATGACCCTGGCATCTTGCGGCTCGATGTGGCGGAATTCCCGGCTCAGGGTCTTCGTCGCCAGCTCGCGGATCTGGCCTGCCAGTTCCACGCCGGTCGGCCCGGCGCCGACCAGCGCGAACGTCAGCCACTTGCCGCGCTCGGCTTCGCTGGTCGAGCTCTCGGCCAGTTCGAACGCGCTGAAGACCCGGCGCCGGATCGCCAGAGCGTCGTCGATCGTCTTCATGCCCGGCGCGAATTCGGCAAACTCGTCGTGCCCGAAGTACGACTGTTCCACGCCGGCCGCGACAATGAGGTCGTCGTAGGGGAATTCGGCCGGCTGCCCATTCAGCCGGGTCGCCTTGACGACCTTCTGGTCCACGTCGAACCCGGTAACCTCGGCCAGCACGCTCTCGACGTTCTTGTGCCTGGCCAGCAGGCTGCGGAACGGGAAGGCGATCTTGCCCTCGGACAGGATGCCGGTTGCGCACTGATACAGCAACGGCTGGAAGACGTGGCTCGGCGCTTTGTCGATCAGCATCACCGAGACCGGGGCCCGGCGAAGCGCGCGCGCGGCGAACAGGCCGGCGAAGCCACCGCCGATGATGACGACCCGATGCTGCCTGGCCTTCGGATCCATGAAGCCCCCGTTCCGTCCTTGATTCCTCAGCCAGCCGGGTCGTGCCAGGTATCCCACTCCGGCAGCAGCGCGTCGGCCTCCTTCGGCCCCCAGCTGCCCCTGGCGTAGGTGTGCACGGGGACGACGTCGCCCAGGACCGGGTCCACGACCCGCCAGGAGGCCTCGACGGTGTCCTCGCGGGCGAACAGCCAGCGGTCACCCGCCAGGGCCGCGCCGATGAGCCGGTCGTAGGGGCGCATTTCACCAGCGGGCTGGGAGGCGAATGTCAGTTCCTCCGGCTGCGGTCGCCACCCAGCACCCTGTTGCTTCCCGACCAGGGTCAGGCCGACCTCCGCGTCCGGGTTGACCCGGAACCGCAGCCCGTTGGACACCGTCTGCGGAGCAAGGTCGAACACGTCGTGCGGTGGCTGCCGGAACCTGATCATGACCTCCGTCGCCGTCACCGGCAGGCACTTGCCCGCCCTGATCAGGATCGGTACGTCGGCCCAGCGCCAGCTGTCCGCCACGGTACGGACCGCCACGAACGTCTCGGTGGTCGACTTCGGATCGACCCCGTTCACGTTGAGGTAACCGTCGTACTGGCCGCGCACGACCGTCTCGGCCGACAGCGGCCGCAACGTGCCAATCAGGTCGGACTTCGAGGTCAGCCAGGACTGCATGCCGTTACCATCGGGCGGCTCGGCCATCGCCGAGGCCAGAACCTGGAGCAGGTGATTCTGCAGCACATCCCTGATGGCGCCGGTCTCGTCGTAGAACCGGCCGCGGTCGGAGACGTCGAACGCCTCGGCCATGGTGATCTGGATGCTGGCAACCTGCGTCCGGTTGAGCATCGGCTCGATCACGGAGTTCGCGAACCGAACGAACAGCATGTTCTCCACCGGATCAAGCCCGAGCCAGTGGTCGACGCGGTAAATGTCATCTTCCGCGAAGTACTGGTGCATGGTCTGGTTCAGCTGCCGCGCGCTGGCGAGGTCGCTCCCGAACGGCTTCTCGACCATCACCCTGGAGTTCGTGGCCCGGCCCACTTGCGAGATGCCCTGAGCGATGCGGGCGAACAGCGGTGGCGGGACCTCGAGGTAATACAGGACCTGCTTGGCGTTTCCGATGGCATCAGACATCGCCCGGTACGTGGCGTCATCGTCGAGGTCACCATCGACGTAGCGCAGCAGGCCCAGCATCTTCGCTGCCGCCGGGGCCTTCTGATCTATCTTGTTGAGCTCAAGCGAGGCCTGCGCGTAGGCGCGGAACTGGTCAAGGCCCCATCCGCTCTTGGCCACGCCGACGATCGGAACATCGAGGACGCCCCGATCGACCAGGCCCACCAGAGCGGGGAACGTCTCGATCTTGGCCAGGTCACCGGTCGCGCCGAAGATCACGAGTGCGTCGACGTGCTCGTCCGTCATGGTCCCCCCAGTCAAGTGCCGCCGGTAGCGAGCCAGGCAGGCACCACCCAGGCGCGTACGCCGCCCCTGCCAACCATCGAATCCCCGCCTAGGCGGGCGCGGGCACCACCCGTCACGGGTGAACAAGCCGTGGCCGCCGGCCGGGTCTGTGCGCCGCTGCCGACGATGACGACGTCGTACTCGTCGGGCATCACGCCGCTCCTGACCACGGTTGATCGGCCATGTCAATGTTCTGGCCCAGTCGCGATGGCCGCCTAACCTGTACCGGATGAATCGGCGGGCTCACCCAGGCGGGGTGACGCGCCCTCCGCCTCTCCGCGCGACCATAACTACGTGCCCGTCGACGGGCCTGTCAGCCTGAGAGGTCGCCATGGCACCACGCGCCACCACCCAGCGTTCACGGCCCCGCCCGGCCGTTCCCGAGCAGGCCGGCCAGCCGGAGCAGGCCGGCGAACCCGGTGCGGTATCCCAGGAGTCGGCCCGGCAGCGCAGGCACCTGAGCGTCGAGGAACGGGAGGCTCGCGGGCGCGCCGCCCGCTCGTCGGCGCCGAGATCCGCGCACGCTAACTGGCAGGCAGGGCCCGGTCGGCCTGACCCCGTCGCGCTACTCGAGGAGCAGGCCGCCGGCCGGGTTCCTGAGCTAGTTCCGGTCAGGTACGGCCGCATGCTGGTGTCGCCGTTTACCTTCTACCGAGGGGCCGCGCTGATTATGGCCGCCGACCTGGCGACCACCCCTCGTTCCGGCATCGAAGTGCAGCTCTGCGGCGACGCGCACCTGTCGAACTTCGGCGGCTTCGGGACGCCGGAGCGCCGGATGATCTTTGATATCAACGATTTCGACGAGACCCTGCCCGGCCCCTGGGAGTGGGACGTGAAGCGCCTGGCAGTCAGCTTCGAGGTCATGGGGCGCGAACGCGGGTTCCGGCCCGCCGACCGCCGCGCGATCGTGCTGACCGCCGTGCGCGAGTACCGCGAGCGGATGCGGCGAGCGGCCGGGCTGGGCACGCTGG
Organism: Streptosporangiaceae bacterium; assembly: GCA_030041135.1. Classification (GTDB taxonomy): domain Bacteria; phylum Actinomycetota; class Actinomycetes; order Streptosporangiales; family Streptosporangiaceae; genus JAJYUU01. Next base: position 3,628 of record JASHOL010000044.1, read on the forward strand.
AGGTCTGGTATGACCAGCTGGAGAGCGAAGACCTCCTGAGGCTCATCCGCCGGGCGGCGCGCAGGCAGCCGGAGGACAAGGCGGTGCGGCGGCGGGCCGAGCGCAACATTGCTCAGGCCCGAACGCGGGACAGCGCGCGCGTCTTCGCCAAGCGCACGGATGAGTCCGGCGGCGAGCCCCGCATCGTGGCGCAGGAGCCGCTGATCGTCCCGGTCGAGGAGCTGGTCGACCCGGGATCGGAGTGGGAGCAATCCGAGGAGCTCGTCAGGGGCCTGCTGCGCGCCTACCGGCAGACGCTCGGCGGGCAGCATCACCCGATCGAGGAGTTCCGCTACGTCCACGCCGCGCGCAAGGTCGTCGGCGTTGGCAGCGTCGGCACTCGGTGCTACATCGTGCTCATGCTGGGCCGCGACAGCAACGACCCGCTGTTCCTGCAGGTCAAAGAGGCTGCGTCGTCGGTACTCGAGCGTTTTGCCGGCCGCAGCGTCTATCCGAACCACGGTGAGCGGGTCGTCGCGGGCCAGCGCCTGATGCAGGCGGCCAGCGACATCTTCCTTGGCTGGATCTCTGGCCGCGGCCTCGACGGCCAGGTCCGTCACTTCTATGTCAGGCAGTTCCAGGACTGGAAGGGGAGCGCGGACACCGAGGTCATGATGGTGCCGGGCGCTAACTTCTACGCGCGGATATGCGGTGCCACCCTGGCCCGCGCGCACGCCAGGTACGGCGACAGGATCGCGCTCGCCTCCTATCTGGGCGGCGCCGAGAACTTCGACAACGCGATCGCGGACTTCTCGAACGCTTACGCGGACCAGAACGAGCGGGATTACGCCGCGTTCAGCGCTGCGGTGAAGTCCGGCCGGCTGCAGGCCCAGGTCGGCCTCTAGGGTCAGGCAGCACGGCCCGCTCTCGTACTAACGGGCCGGACCAGGACCAACAGGCGCGATGACCACCACCACCGCACGGCCGACGGCGGCTACATCGCCGCGGAAGATGCTCGTGCCCCTGGCGCTTGCTCAGTTCATCTGCAGCTTTGCCGGCTCGAACATGAACGTGATGATCACCCCCATCAGCACCGACCTGCACACCACTGTCCAGGGCGTGCAGGTCTGCATCACCTTGTTCTTGCTGGTCATGGCGGCGCTGATGATCCCTTGCGGCAAGCTGACCGATCGGTTCGGCCGCAAGCGGTGTCTGCAGGTAGGACTCTCCGTCTACGGGATCGGCGCGATCCTTAGCGCGGTCGCGCCTAATCTCGGCGTCCTCATCCTCGGCAACTCCATCTTTGAGGGCGTCGGGACCGCACTGCTCATCCCGCCCGTCTACATCCTGACCACGATGTTGTTCACCGGCTCGGAGTCCAGGGCACAGGCCTTCGGCGTGATCAGCGGGATGGGCGGAGTCGGCGCTGCCGCCGGGCCGCTGATCGGCGGCGCGATCACGACCGCGATCACCTGGAGGGCCGCGTTCGTGTTCCAGGTCCTCGTCATCGTGATCATCGTCCTGCTGGCCCGTGGTATCACCGACCCGAGACCGCCGCAACCCGGCCGCCGACTCGACGCGGTGGGCGCGATCCTGTCCGCGGTCGGGCTGGTCGTGCTGGTGGGCGGGATCATGGCCGCGGACAAGAACATCCTGCTGATGGTCTCGCTGATCGCTGCCGGCGTGGTCATACTCGCCGGCTTCTTCGCCTGGGTGCGGCACAGGGAGCGAGCCGGAAAGGAAGCCCTGCTGTCGACGGCGCTGTTCCGCAACCACACCTCCAACCTGGCCCTGGTCACTCAGAACGTGCAGTGGGCGATGCTCATGGGCATCTCTTTCGTCGTATCTGCCTACCTGCAGGTGATACGCAAGTACAACTCGGTCCAGACCGGAGTGATCTTTACCGCGGCCACAGTCGGGATCTTGGTGTCCTCACTGGCCGCCGGGCGGCTGGCGAAGCGCTATGAGCAGCGCACCCTCATCCTCACCGGCTTCGCCATGACCATCGCCGGGGTCTTCGTCCTGATCTTGCTGATCAAGGATCACCCAAGCGCCTGGTACTGCGTGCCCGGGCTGTTCCTCATCGGCGCCGGGGTCGGCCTGATGCTCACGCCGTCGGTCAACGTGGTGCAGTCTGCCTTTCCCGAGAGGCTGCAGGGAGAGATCTCGGGCCTCTCCCGGAGTGTCTCCAACCTGGGTTCATCGTTCGGCACCGCGATCGCGGGCACCATCCTCGTCGCAGGCTTCGCCGACCCCGTGCGCGCCTATCTGGCCGCCATCCTGGTCCTCGCCTTCATCGGGCTGATCGGCATCGGCGCCGCGATCCCGCTGCCGCGCACCAAGCCCGGCACACCCGCGGCCGCCGGCCTGGCCGATGGCTGCTGAGGTTGCCCTCAGCGGGCAGATGCGAGAGCCGGCTCGACACCGCGGGCGGCGCGCCGGTCGAGCTCACGGTTGAGGGTGATGGCGGAGTTGATCAGAGAAAGGTGGGTGAAGGCCTGCGGGAAGTTGCCGAGCTGCCCGCCGGTGGAGTCGATCTCCTCGGAGTACAGGCCGAGGTGGTTGCCGTAGGTGGCCATCTTCTCGAAGGTAAGCACGGCGTCGTCGAGGCGCCCGGCCCTGGCGAGGGCATCGACGTAGAGGAACGTGCAAAGCGAGAACGTGCCCTCGTCGCCGTGCAGGCCGTCGGGCGAGGCGGCCGGGTTGTAGCGGTAGACCAGGCTGTCGGAGACCAGTTGCTTGTCCATGGCGTCCATGGTGGATAGCCACAGCGGATCAGTGGGCGAGATGAAGTCCTCGATCGGCATGAGCAGCAGCGAGGAGTCCAGCACGTCGGTTGAATAGTGCTGGGTGAACGCCTTCACCTTGTCGTTCCAGCCCCGGCTCATAACCTGGGTGTACAGCTGGTCGCGGGCCGCCACCCACTTGGCAACGTTGGCCGGGCGGCCGTGGCGCTGCGCCAGCTTGATCGCCCGGTCGAGAGCGACCCAGCACTGGAACCGGCCGTAGGTAAAGTCCCTGCGGCCGCCGCGCGTTTCCCAGACGCCCTCGTCAGGCTGGTCCCAGTTGTCGGCGACCCAGTCGATGACCTTGGTGAGCGCTTGCCAGCCCTGGTAGGCGATCGGGAGCCCGTGCGAGTCGCCGATGTAGATGGCGTCGGCCGCCTCGCCGTAGATGTCGAGCTGGAGCTGGCCGGCGGCCCCGTTGCCGATCCGCACCGGCCGGGAGCCGCGCCACCCCTCGAAGTGGTCGAGGATCTCCTCGGTCAGGTCCGACGAGCCGTCGACCCGGTACATGATCTTCAGTGGGCTAGCGCCGTTGGCGGCGGCGGCGCCTTCAGTGACCCGGTCCCGCATCCACGCACCGAACCTGGCCGCCTCTTCCAGGTACCCGAGGTTGGAGAGGGCGTGCATGGTCAGCGACCCGTCCCTGATCCAGGTGAACCGGTAGTCCCAGTTCCGCTCGCCGCCGGCCTGCTCGGGCAGCCCGAGTGTGGCCGCGGCGACGGGCGCGCCGGTCGGCTGGTAGGTCAGGAGCTTGAGTGTCATGGCCGACCGGTCCACCACCTCACGGAACCGCCCGGTATAGGTCGACTGGCCCAGCCAGCCCTTCCAGTAGGCGGCGGTGTCATCGGCCAGTCGCTGCAGCTCGGCCGGCGGTACCACCTTCGGCTGGCCCCCCATCCACTCCAGCACCACGCCCCGGCCGCTCTCGCCCTCGCGCATCGTGAGCGTGGCGCGCAGCCCGTTCTTGGTGCGCTCGACGCTGGCCAGGCCCTGGTCATCCTCGGCCCTGCCCGTTGTGTGCAGCGTCAGCTCCATGCCGCCGGCGGCGCGGAACACCGCGCCCGCGTCGGTGATCTCCACCGTGTGGGTAGCCCGGCCGTAGTCGAACCTGGGCTCGACCTCGAGCACGAACTCCATCTGGCCGCGTGCCACCCGCAGGTACCTGACCAGCCGGTGCCGGTCGGTCGGCGGGCCCTCGATTACCGGCATCAGGTCCTGCACCTCGCCGACGCCATCCGGCGTCATGAACCGGGTGATCAGCGCGGCGGTGTTCGGGAAGTACAGCTGCTTCGACACGTAACTGTCGGCAACGGGGGAGATGCGGCAATAGCCACCCTTATCGGCATCCAGCAGCGAGCAGAACACGCTCGGCGAGTCGAACCGCGGGCAGCAGAAGAAGTCGATGGTGCCGTCCGTCGTGACCAGCGCGGCCGTCTGCAGATCGCCGATGAGCCCGTGACGGGCGATGTCCGGATAGCGGTCCATGATCGTCTCCTTTAAAGGTCAGTCTTGGCCGCCCGACCGCGCGGGGGCAGCGGCTTACCGGTCGGCGCACTGCGGCCGTGCCCACACCCACGGTCGCAGCGCGGGCCGTGCGGTGCATCACCCGCGCCGGATGACCGTGAACTCCTCGATTGCGGGAACCGCGTTCAGAACGGCCACCGATGAGGCGGTCCCGATGTTCCGGAGGCGGTGAGGGCCATGAACGGCGAGTTCTTCGTCCTCGCGTTCACGGCCGCCCTCAATGCGCAGCTCCTGGCCGTCGACCTGGTGCTCATCGAGAGCCGACGGCCGCGAACTATGTTCGCCTGCATCCTCGCTGGCGCGATGGGCACGGCCATCACCATCGGCCTGATCGATGTCCTGGTCGTCCACGCGGACGCCATCAAGGCACAGCAGAAACCGAGCGCCGCCCTGGATCTGACGCTCGGGCTCATCTTGCTCGTCCTTGCCGCAGCGCTTTTCGCCGGCCTGTTGCCACTCAAACGGCGAGCCAAGGGCCCGGCCAAGAGGTCGGAGCCGCGGGAGGTCAAAGCCAACAAGGAGAACCGGCTCATGCGCGCGCTGCGCCGACCACGGCCACTACTTGCGTTCGGGATCGGCGTGCTGAGCGGCCTGCCGGGCGCCGTGTACCTCACTGCCCTGCACAACCTCGTCGCCGGGCACTGGTCGACGGCGACGCGCGTCGCCGGAGTCTTCGTCTTCGTCATCATCGAGTACCTGCTGATCATCATTCCCTGGCTGCTCCTGGAGACCTGGCCCGACCGGGTCGCTGCACTGCTCAGGCGGACGCAGTCCTGGCTCACGGGTCATGTCCTGCGGCTCATGGCCTGGATTTGCCTGCTGCTGGGCGCGTACCTGGCCATCACCGGCGTGGTCCGGGTCCTGTTACGACCACCAGTCATCAGCGAACCTGCATGGCGGCGGGCTGCCTGGTCAGTGGCGGCGCCGTCTGGGTGGCGGTGTGGGCCTTCGGGGTCGGAGCAGGGCGGGCCAGCCAGATCGTCAGGACGAAGGACACGACGACGCCGACGATGACAAGCGGCAGCACGGTGATGCCGCCTGAGCCCAGGAACAGGGTAGTAAGCAGGACTGATGTCATCGGGAGCCGGAGCATGGCTGCCGCCATGGCGCCGATGCCGATCGCCGCTCCAGGGACGACTGGCAAACCCGGCAAATGTGACAGCGCGATACCGCCCGCCGCGCCAATGAACATTGCCGGGAATGTCGGCCCGCCGCGGAATCCGCTCAGTGCGAGCGCGTAGGCGACGCCCTTGCACGCGATGAGCAGCAACAGAGCAGAGGCGGTATAGGCGGCGGCGTGCGTGATGAGCGGGCCGAGGAACGTCTGGCCCGAGAACAGCACATCGGAGGTCGGATGTCCGCTCCCTTCGGCGTAGGCGATGGCCAGACCGGCAATCGCCAGCCCGGCGACGGGGGTGAGCAGCAGCAGGCGGTGCTCGACATGCCCGCGCAGATACAGTGCGAGCCTCTTGATCCCATAGCCGCCGAACGCGGCCGCGACGCCGAGCACGATTGCCCAGCCGAACTGCGCAACGTCGGGGTGGTGGAACGGGGGCAGGTGCGGTATGGCGAGCGAGAAGGTGCCGTAGCCGGTCAGCGAGTTGAGTCCGACGAAAATGAGGGCGCCGATGCCTGCCCCGAGTAGCCCGGGCAGCAAAGCGATGGTGGCCATGGCGCCGCCCAGCCCGGAAGCCTCGAGGAGCAAGAACGCGCCGGCCAGCGGCGAGCCGAGCAGCGTGCTGATCGCCGCGAAACTGCCCGCCGCCGCGACCACCGCGCCGGCCGTCGCCGGCACATCTCGTCTCGCGAGCTTGACGGCCAGGAATGCCAGCCCACCGCCGATCGCTATCAACGGCGCCTCGGGTCCGATCACAACGCCCAGGCCCAGGCTCGCGATCGCGGCCGCGAAAATGCCCGGCAGCTCGTTCGGCTGTGCGACGCCGCCGGCCTTGAAGCCGTCGGCAGGAGAGTGGCCGCCCTTCCCTGGCTGGTACTTGATGACGGCGCCGACCAGCACTCCGGCTACGCCCAGGGGCAGCAACGGCCACCAGATCGGTTCGCCGTGGAAGCCCAAGCCCTTCGGCAAGCTGGCAAACACCCAGCCCTGCAGAAGAGCGACGAGCTTAAGGAACCAGAAGGCGATTGCCGAGATCGGGGCGCCCAGGATCGCGGCCAGCGCCAGTAGCCGCAGGTACTGCCTTGAGCGCATAGGCGCAAACGGATCCGCAGGTGCCGCCACCATTCCCCCTCGTCAGCGGCGAGGCGTGCTGCCAGCACGAGCAAGGAACGGCGCCAGCCGGGTGACCCGGCCCCACCGCAGGTCACCCGGCTCGCAAACAAGGTTCGCGACTGTCGCGCCGACGGGCGCAGCCGCGCACTAGGCGCGCGATCAGGCGCGACTCTGGGCGTGCATACCGTCGGCGCTGTGCCACGCCTGCGCACCGGCGGTGGTTGCCGCCTTCGTCTGGTCCCACTTGTGCTTGACGACCTCGCTCGGCGGAACCTCGAGCTCACGCAGCCAGCGCCTGGTAGACGAGAACAGCGCCTGGCCGCCTGTGATCATGCCGGCGATGCCGAGAAGGCAGCCGGCCCCGAGGAGCACGGCCCCGACCATCACCTGCGTCGTGTTCATCTGGAACCCGGCGGACGAGCTCTGGCTGATATGCATGGCGTCCTTCCCCTGGAGAACGTATCTCTCGGGACAATCTCTCCGCTGGCGCCGTCCCGCCATCATCCGCAGCGGGTGATTTCTCACGTCGGCACGTGCCTGGTGACGCTGCCGGTCGCCCGGCGTCCAGGCCGGGAGGAGCGCTGAGCAGCCCAGGCCCGTGAGCCCGAAGATCACGATTCCGAGGGCGGCGTATCCGCGCGAGCGCGAGGGCCACCGAGGCGAATCCAGCCCAACGAAAGCCGTGGCGACGAGCAGCAAACTGTAGGCCGCAGGGTGATCGGTCTTGACGAGGGAGCTGACCAGCAGCAGTCCATGGCAATCAGGCTCGCCGTGAGACCGAAAATGCGGACGCGCTTGATCGTGATCCTCTGGGCGAGGCGGGCGCCGAGGAGCGAGGCCGCCATGGCCAGCGCAACCTGCGGCAGGAACATGTCGCCGTACCCGTGTGCCGGACAGCCCGTAGAACTCCCGGCTCGTCAAAATCGTGCTGGCGGCCGGGGACGTGACCAGCACGATGCCCTGCACGAGGCCGGCCACGCTGACCGTCCGGCGCTCAGCCTCGTGGCCATGAGGGCTTAAGCGTGGCGGCAGGAACGGTCGGATGAACGCGTTGCGGCGCAAGCGGTCGCGGAGCCAGTCGGCCGCCACCTCGGCGGTGAGGGGCGGCCGGCCGCTCTTCAAGCTGAATGCCTTGCCGGCCCGGACCGGACTGGGTTTGGTGGCTTGCGCCAGCTCGTTCCGGCGCCGCCGCGAGGTAATCAGGCGCGACCGCTTCGGACGCGCGCGCCGTTGCCGTGCATGGCCGGCGACTCGGCTGTCATGCCGACCTTCGTCTGCTGGCCCCACTTGGGCTTGATGGCCTGCGGGGCCTGGTCGGCCAGGCCGAGGAACCACCGGCGAGCAGCGGACATGACCGCGGTTCCGCCGACGATCACGCCGGACATGCCCATGAGACAGCCGGCCCCGACTAGCACGAGACCAACCACCATGGGGGTGGCTTTGAGCCGGTATGGTGAGTAGCTCTGAGTGTTCATCGTGACCTTCCTCGAGATGTGCCTGACAGCGAATATCTCCAGATCTCACCGGACCACCTCACCCGTCTCGGGTCATTCGCGCCGCCGCCACTCTGGCTCCCGGAACAGGCGACTACGCCCCGTGTCCGCGGCCGCCTGAACTGCTAGGTTCCAACCGTGGACCCTGTCATAGCGCGCAAGCTCGCCCGGACCGCCGACCCCTATCCGTCCATCATCTTCCTGGTGCCTGAGGCGGCGACGGCATCCGCGGCTGCTGGCCTGACGGCCGGGCCCATGGGGTACTTCGCCGGACGCGCGGCGCCGATGGGCGCGGTATCCGCCGACGTCGTGATTGCCACGTTCTACAACTTCCAGCCGGAGCTGATCCGCTCCTGCATCCCGGCGGCCTGGTCGCTGGCCACCCCGGCGGCGATCCTCGAGCCCCGGCTCAGCGCCGTCGACGCAGCGCTGCGGCGCGTGCTGGGCGACGCAGCGGTGTCCGGGCCCGAAGTGCGCGAAGCGGCGCGGCTGGCCACGATCGCGGCGCGGGCGTGCCGGCCTGAAGGCCGCGCTCTTTATGCCGGGCACGCGTCGCTGCCGTGGCCGGACGAGCCGCACCTGCGGCTGTGGCACGCGCTGACACTGTTGCGCGAGCACCGCGGTGACGGTCATCTGATGGCCCTGCAAGCGGCCGGTTACGACGGATGCGAGGCGCTGGTCATGCATGTGGCGGTGGGCGGCGTGCCGCGAGACTTTGCCAGGACCAGGAGCTGGTCGGCGCAGCAGTGGTCGGCGGCGGCCGACACCCTGCGCAGCCGCGGGCTGATCGACGCCGAAGAGGTAGCGACCGACGCGGGTCGCGAGCACCGGGAGGCGGTCGAGCACCAGACCGACCTGCTCGCCCTCGGTCCGCTCGAGGCCCTGGGCGAGGCCGGATGCCTGCGGCTGCGCGAACTGATCAAGCCGATGAGCGTCGCGATAGCGGCCGACATCTACCCCAGGGCCGCTGACCTATTCCGGCCGCCGGCCGTCGCCCAGGCCGACTGACCGGCTCAGCCAGGCGAACTGGGTGAGATCGTGATCGTCCTGGTCACCGTGTAGAAGTCCCTGGCCGCCTTGCCCTGCTCCCGCGGTCCGGCGCTGGAGTCCTTCACGCCGCCGAACGGGGCGTAGAAGTCCACCCCGGACGTGGGCCCGTTGACCCGCACCAGGCCGGCCTCCAGCTCGGCGGTGAACCGGAGCGCGCGGTCCAGGTCGCGGGTGAATACCGAGGCGGCCAGCCCGTACCGGACTCCGTTGGCGATGCGGAGGGCGTCGGCGTCGTCGCGGGCGCTGAGGATGACTGCGAACGGGCCGAATATCTCCTCCTGCGCGATCCTGGCCGACGGTTTGATCCGGTCAGCCAGCACCGGCGCCACGAAGTAGCCCTCCTCCGGTACCGGGTCATCGCCGAGAATGACCCGGCCACCGTCTCGCTCCACCTCGGCCGCGGCCCCGAGAACCCGCGCCATTGCGGCCTCGCTGATCACGGGGCCGACGACGGTGCGCTCATCGGCCGGATCGCCGATCGGCAGCCGGCGCACCGCAGCCGCCAGGGCCTCGCCCGCGGCCTCGGCGTCGCCGACGACGATTACCCGCGACGTGGCCGTGCATTTCTGGCCCGCGTATCCCATCGCCGCCTGCGCGATCATCGGCGCGGCCTGGTCCAGGTCGGCGTCAGGCAGGATCACGGCCGGGTTCTGCCCGCCCATCTCGGCCTGCGCGGGGATGCCGCGCCGTGCGGCCGCCACCGCCACCGACCGGCCGACCGCGGCCGACCCGGTGAACGAGATGAGATCTGCCGTCTCGGTCAGCGCCTGGCCGGTGTCGGCGTCGCCGGTCACCAGGGCGAGCAACCGGGGCGGCAGCGCGGCTGCCAGCAGCGCCGCAAGCTCGCGCGCGATCGCGGTGGCAGCGGGAGATGGCTTCCAGGCGACCGCGTTGCCATAGGCCAGTGCCGGCGCGATCTTCCAGAGAGGAATCGCGACCGGGAAGTTCCATGGCGTAATGCATCCGGCGACGCCGTGCGGCTTTCGGCGGCTCAGGAGCAGCGACCGGCCGTCGGCCGACGGCAGCGTGTCACCGTCCGGGTCCAGCGTTGCTTGCGCGTAGTACCGCAGGATCGCCACGCCGCGGGCGACCTCGCCGGCCATCTCGCCGCGGGGCTTGCCGACCTCGGCGATGCCGAGTTCGGTCAGGTCAGCAGCCGCGCCGGCGATCGCGTCGGCCGCGGCATCCAGCGCCTGGCTGCGCTCGAGCGCGGGCAGCCGGGCCCATCCGGGTGCCGCGCCGCGAGCCGCAGCGACGGCCTCGGCTACCTCGCCCGGCTGCTGGTCGGGAAAAGTGGCGAGTACCTGATCCGGATGTGCGGGCGATCGGCTCTCTTGCATCGATTCCTCCTGCTGAGGGGGACGGGCGGCGCGCCTGCAGGAAGTCATCGTCGCATCCCGATCCCGACGTGAGCGCCGCCGGGGAAGGTGTCGACCGCATAGGTTTGGGTTCGCAAGACTCTGCTGGAGGAGACCGGAACATGACCGCACCGCGGGTCCTGACCGCCGAGCTCGCCGTCCCGGCCCAGTGCGAGCTGGCCGAGGGGCCGGTCTGGGATGGCGACAGGGAGCAGCTGCTCTGGGTCGACATTCTGGCCGGCCGCGTGCACAGCTTCGATCCGGCTGCGGGCACCAGGAGCAGTTTCGGCGTGGGCGGCCTGATCGGGGCCGCGGGCCTGACGACCGCCGGCCGGCTGGTGCTGGCGCTCGAGAACGGGTTCGCGCTGTGCGACGCGGATGGCCGCAACCTCGAACGGCTGCACAGTCCGCCGATCGACCTAACTCTCGTCCGGTTCAACGACGGCAAGCCAGACCCGTGGGGAGGCTTCTGGGCCGGAACGATGCAACGCGATGATGGCCGCGACGGGCTCGGCTGCCTGTACCGGCTCAGCCCCGATGGCGCCATCAGCGAGCTGGTGACCGGCGTCAGCCTGTCCAACGGGCTGGACTGGACCGATGACAGGACGAGCTTTTACTACGTGGACAGCCCAACCGGCGCGATCGACCGGTTCGATACCGACCCGGAGACCGGCGCGCTGTCGAACCGCCGCCGGTTCGTCGATGTCACTCCGGGCGACAACGGCGTCCCCGACGGCCTTACGATCGACGCGGACGGCGGGATCTGGATCGCGGTCTGGGGAACCGGCGAGATCCGCCGGTATGAACCAGACGGGACCCTGGACACGGTCGTGCGCCTGCCGGTCAGCCAGGTCACTTCGGCGGCCTTCGGCGGGGTGGACCTGAGCACGCTGTACATCACGACCGCGCGGGAGAACTTCACGCAGGCCCAGGTGGCCGCCGAACCTCACGCGGGCGACATCTTCCGCTGCGTGCCCGGAGTCAGCGGGCGACTGCCGTTCCGCTACGCGGGCCCGGCGCACCAGATCAGTAGCTGCGTCTGATCAGTGCTGGACGCCGGGCCGACCGTAGACGGCGGTCATCGTGGCCTGCATGACCGCAAACGGCTTGTCTGCCCCGTCGGCGAACGCATCGCCCCGGCACACGGTCAGCGTCCGACCGGCCCGCAGGACCTCGCCCGTCATCGTGAACCGCCGCCCGCCGGCCGGGGCAAGCAGGTTGATCGTGTAGCTAGCAGTCAGCACGGCCGCTTCAGGTGGCATCAGGCTGAACGCCGCGTACCCGCACGCGCTGTCCAGCACCGCAGCCACCGCGCCGGCGTGCAGGAAGCCGTGCTGCTGCGTAAACCTCTCGTCGTGACTCAGGGTCAACTCGACCCGGCCGGGCACCACCGACGTCAGCTCCACGCCAAGGGTGGCCATCATCGCCTGCCGGGCAAAGCTGGCCAGGACCCGAGCGCGCATCGCCTCGGGGGACTCGGCAGGCAGGGCACGCGGAGTGTCTGGCACTCGCCGATTCTCTCAGCACTGGACCCCGGCGGGAGGAAGCCAGTCAGGTCTATGCGGACTCGGTTGCGAGCGTGTAGAGCAGAGCGGCAAGAGTCGTTCCTGAGGTGATCTCGCCTCGTCTCACGAGATCCGGCACGCTGCTCAGCGGCACCCACTCGATGCGATCGGACTCGAAGTCATCTTCCGGTTGCCCGATCCGGCTCGCGCCGCCGGCCTGGTAGATGTGGTGGACCGAGTTCGATATCCCCGGCGTCGGCTCGACCCGGAGCAGATAGCGCAAAGGTCCAGGCCGCCAGCCGGTCTCTTCCTCTACTTCGCGAGCCGCGCAGACCGCCAGTTCCTCGCCGGGATCGGCCCTGCCGATGGGGATCTCCCAGCCCCACGAGTCGGTAATGAAGCGGTGCCGCCACAGGAGCAGGACGCGGCCAGTTTCGTCCGTGACGACGGCGCCGGCTCCGGGCGATGTCCTGATCAGCCGGTGGTCCAGGTGCCTGCCGTCCGGCAGTTCGACGTCGGCGATCCTGATGTCGAGCCACGGGTC
>JASHOL010000480.1 GCA_030041135.1 Streptosporangiaceae bacterium
TTCACCGGGTTTGCGTTGCCGTATACAAGGGGCTGCACCGAACTGGAGCGAGATCTGCTCCCGGCCGACGCGGCCGATGTTCGCGATCAGATCATCGTCGAGCCTCTCACCTTCGTCGACCTGCCCCAGTCGCTGATGCGGGATGGCGCAACGTTCGCCTATGACCCCGACGGCGACTTCGGCACGCTCCTACAGACGCTGCCATTCGGCCCGCGTTTCAACACCGTTGGCGACGCGGCGGTCGAGGCCGGGGCGGCCGGCTATGTCGGCATCCTGACCGGAGTTCCCTGGGAGACGCGCGACTACTACGTGCCCTATGACGCGCGGCCGCGGCCGATCTCGGGTCTGTGGCTGAGCCGGTCGGACGGTATCATCTTGCAGCGCATGCTCGCCGGGCGGTCGTCGTCCCCCAGGGCCAACGCAGCCGCTCGGCCGCATCGCGCACGGCTCGGCGTGGACGGCCGCACGACGATCGTGCACAGCCACAATGTGGTCGGGCGGCTGCACGGGACCGGCGACCAGACGGTCGTCGTCGGATCCCATCACGATGCGCCGTGGGCGTCAGCGGTCGAAGACGCCAGCGGAATGGCTCTTGTCCTCGCTCAGGCCACTTACTGGGCCAGCGTGCCCCCGGAGCAGCGGCCGCATAACCTCACGTTCGTGCTGACCGCCGGCCACATGGCCGGCGGCGCCGGGGCGCGGGCGTTCGTGAGTCAGCACGCAGAAGAACTCGAGCGGGTGGTGCTCGAGATACACCTCGAGCACGCCGCGGCCGAGGTCCGCGGCGACGGGGAGCGGCTCGAGCGAACCGGCCAGCCAGAACCCCGCTGGTGGTTCACCAGCACTGAACCAGGGCTCGAAGCCGCCGTGGCCGACGCTTTGCGCGCCGAGGACCTGCGCCGGTCGCTCGTCCTGAAGCCGACGGTGTTCGGCGAGGCGCCGACCACCGACGGCAGCGCGTTCTACCTCGCGGGCGTCCCGATCGTGCACTTCCTGACCGCGCCCATGTACCTGTTCGACTCGGCGGACACGATCGACAAGATCCACGTCCCGAGCCTCGAGCCGGTCACGCGCGCCGTGATCCGCGTCATCAACTCGCTACGTAACCGGACCGCGGCTGACCTGCGGGCAGGAATCCGCGACGCATGAGCCGTCCGGACGACGGCCGGGGCGGCGCCGCGCCGGCCTCGGACCAGCCGTTTCCGTTCGGCTGGCCCGAGGCCGGGTGCGACACCGCCCCGGTACACGCCTAGTTCCCTCCCTAAGCATCCCTGAAGCGGAGCACGAGCCCGCCGAGCAGCAGCGCCGCACCCGCCCAGATGGCCAGGACTCCAAGCCCGCCCCACGGGCTTACCGCCAGCCCGTGCAGGCCCGTCGTGTCCTCGATCGTCAGCCCGGCGTTGGTCGGCGTCCAGTGCTCGAGCCGGTGCTGCCAGGTTGCGTTGGTCACGAAGGCAAGGGCGATCGGGAAGATGTACAGCACGGCGAGTGCCGCGCCGATCGACACCGCGGAGTCCCTGATTATGGCCGCGATGCCGAGACTCAGCAGCGCGATCAGGCTCAGGTACAGGACCGAGCCCGCCGCGGCCCGCAGCGTGGGCCCGTAAGAGAACCACACGTCGTGAAAGCCGCGTGCCGCGGTGAAGCCGTGGCCGGGCAGGATGAGGTGCCCGGCCAGCACCGACCCGAATACCGCCACGGCGCCGGCCACCAGCACCAGGCCCGTGACCAGGATCGCCTTGGCCGCGTAGACCAGTTCCCGGCGCGGCATCGCCGTGAAGGTGATCCGGATCAGCCCCGTGCTGTACTCGTTGCAGATCGTCAGCACGGCCAGGATCGCGACTACCGCCTGGCCGAACTGGATCCCGGTCAGGCTGAGCTTGGTCGGATCGACCGCGCACTGCATGCCGGCCGGGCAGCGCGTCACCCCGGCGGCCGCGGCGCCGACGCCGATCGTCAGCGCCGCGATGCCGAGGAGGAGCCAGGCCGGCCCGGAGACGGTGCGCAACTTCGTCCACTCCGCGTGGAGCGCGTCGAGGATGCCCGCGCCTCTGGCGGCCGCCGTGGCCCGCGCCGCCGTCTGCTCGGTCCGGTTTTCCCGCACCGTCGTACTCATTTTGTGCCTCCCGCTCGCCGTCAGCTCGCTCATGCCCTGCATCCCGCTCGCCGCCACCTCACTCATGCGTCTCTCCTGCGCAGCACGTAAAGGGCGAGGGCCAGCCCCGCGGCCGCCCAGATGCAGATCACGACGAACCCGCCTAGCGGCGACAACGGGTAGTAGCCCTGGATCGGGTCGGTCTGGGAAAGGACCTGGTGGTAGTTCGGAATGCTCTGCTCGACGGCCAGGGCGGCCGCCGGTGTCACTCGGAGGAGCCAGTCCCCGACGCTGGACGGGACCGCGTTCAGCACGGCCAGCAGGAACGGCAGCACGACCGTCACGATAGCGATCGTGATCGCTGCGGCGCTGCGGCGCAGCACGGCACCGAGGGCGACCGCGAATACGGCCGCGACGGCCAGCATGGCCGCGGTGCCTATCACCACACGGACCTCGGTTAGCGCGGACACCGGCAGCACGACCTGGCCGTTGTCGGCTTCTAGGTGCGGCCCGATCGTTATCGCGACCGCGCTGGCCACCAGGCCCACGACGAAGGTGACCCCGGCGGCCACCATGGCCTTGGCCGCCAGGACCGCGCCGCGCCTCGGCGTCGCCGCGAGCGTCGTGCGGATCAGGCCGCGGCGGTACTCGGCGGTGAAGAACATCGCCGCCACGACGACGATCACGATCAGGGCGATGAACGCACCGGCCAGACTCTGCTGGAGGGTTGCGGTCGGAAGGTTGCTGCCAGGTCCTGGCGTGACCGGAGCGATGTCGCCCGAGCCGGTCAGCGTGTACGTGCCGCCCGCCTCGGTGTACCCGGACGGGCCGTTCCCACCGGGACCGGTGCCCGGCGAGCCGGCGCCGAGCGGGCCGCCAGGACCGGGGCCGCTGCCGATCGGACCGCCGCCACCGACCTGGGTGTCGGCCCACTTGCCGCCCGCCGGCGTGCCCGACGCCGTGAGGTGGTCGAAGACGCCAGTGGCCTGGCTATTACCGCCCTGGTTGCTGTTCCCGCCGAAGGACGTGTTCGTGACGAAGTACGTCGGCGAGGTCGCGAACAGGCCGACCTGCACGGTCGCGGGCAGCCCGCTGAGCGTGACGGTGCCGACCTGCGTCCAGTCCCTGCCGTCGGCGGAGTCGAAGCCGGTGATCGTGTCGCCGGAGCGGGTCAGCCGCAGCCAGCGCGGATGCGCGGACGAGACGGTTCCCGGCATGCCCGCGATATCGCCGGTGTAGTTGTACTGCATGCGCACGCCGTTGCTGCCGGTGACCATCATCGCCGCATAGGCCGAGCCCTGGTGCAGGCTCTGCTTGATGATGATGCCGGCCTTCGACCAGGGCACGACGCCCGGCACCATGCCCCCGCCGACCTGGGCCGCGTGCCCGTTACCGAAGCTCGGGTGCTCGCCGGTGAGCGAGATCACCCTGACGGTGATGGTGCCGTCGCCGGCGAGCGGCTGGTGGACGAAGTTGAAGCTGTCGGTCACGACCTCGCCGCCCGGCCCGTACGGGACGTAGGGCAGGCAGGCCTTGCCGGTCCGCGTGAGACCGTTGGTGTAGCCGCACGTGACGCCGCCGCCCCTGGCGAGGGTCAGCCCGAGGAACACCATGAGCATCGCGGCGATGACCATGCCGATGACCCAGCCGCGAACGGTGCGGAACTTGGTCCACTCCGAGCGGAGCAGCGGGCCGAACCCACCGTGCCGGGCCTCGGCCTCGGCGGTGGTGTCAGCGCGCGTTGCGGAAAGCGCGTCGGTGCTCATCGCGTAACCTCCTCGGAAGCTCCGGTGGCTGCGGCAGGTTCGGCGGGACCGCCAAATGACTCGACCGGGCGGTATTCGACCGCGTCCCTGGTCAGTTCCATGTAGGCCTGCTCCAGCGTGGCCCGGTGCGCGGACACCTCGGAGAACGGCACCGCGTTTTCTGACAGGACCGCCACGACGCGTTCGGCCGGCAGCCCCGAGACCGTGAGGGTGTCCCAGCCGGAGGCGGCGATGGTGGCCCCCGCGGCCTCCAGCGCCGCCGCCGCCTCCGGCCTGGCGATCGTGCGCAGGGCCACCCGGTCGCCGGACGCGGCCGCGAGCAGGCTCGCGACGGTGGTGTCCGCGATGACCTTGCCCCGGCCGACGACAACCAGATGATCCGCGGCGTCTTGCAGCTCGCTCATCAGGTGGCTGGACACCAGCACCGCCCGGCCCTGGGCGGCGAGTGAGCGCAGGAATCCGCGCATCCACACGATGCCCTCTGGGTCCATCCCGTTGAACGGCTCGTCCAGCATGATCGCGGCCGGATTGCCGAGCATGGCCGCCGCGATGCCGAGCCGCTGGCGCATGCCGAGCGAGTAGCCACCGGCCCGTCGCTTGGCGACCTTCTCGAGGCCGGCCTGCTCGATCACCTCATCCACCCGCTTGGCGGTCAGCCCCTGCGAGTGGGCCAGCCACAGCAAGTGGTTCCTGGCCGTGCGGCTCGGCTGCAGCGCGCCCGCGTCAAGCAGCGAGCCGATCACGCTCAGCGGCCGCCTGATGCTGGCGTAGGGCTTCCCCGCCACCAGTGCCGCGCCGGCATCCGGAGCGTCCAGGCCGAGAATTACCCGCATCGTCGTGGACTTACCGGCCCCGTTCGGACCGACGAAGCCGGTCACGTGGCCCGGCTGGACGGTGAACGTCATCCCGTCAAGCGCCACCGCCGGCCCGAACCGCTTGCGCAGCCCGTTGACTTCAATCGTCGCCTGCATCTCATCCTTCTCTCTAGTCACTGAAGCGGCTCCTTTCGCCGCCGACGCGGCTCCCGGTTCCGGCCGGAACCTGCGCCGCTCAATTCCCGTGAGTTGTTTCTACGGAATCGGCCATAACATGGGCCGCACAGGCGCTGTTATCTCGTTGTTAGGTCTGACCAGGCATCCTTGATCCGGGAACCAAGCCCCTGAACTGGGCGAACCCTGACCTGGATGAACGCTGAACCGGCCAAACGCTGAACCGGGCCGACAATGAGCACCGGGCCGACAATGAGCACCGCAGACAGTGAGCACGGCGGACAATGGCGATAACGCGCCGGACGGGAGGAGGGTCGATGAGCCAGGCGCAGCACTCCCGCGGCGGCCGGCCGCGTCGCCTGCCCTCGTGGTTCGCACCGCGTCGCGTGTTCTCGTGGTTCGCGCCGCGTCGCGTGTTCTCGTGGATGCCGCTGCCGCCGCTGATGCGGACCCTGCGGTGGCGACTGACCGCGATGTACGGCGTCTTGTTCCTGGCCTCCGGCGCCGTCCTGCTCCTGATTTCCGGCGGGTACGTGGTCAGGAGCAGTTCGGTGCGCGTAACGGGCAAGCCCCGCGGCGCGGTGTCGACCGCCGGCCAGCTGGCCACCCTGAGGGCTGAGGTCCACGGGCTGGAGCAGGCCCTCGCGAACAAGGCGGCCACCAGCCAGCCGCAGTCCGTCGGCCACGCCGTGCTCGTCGCCTCGTCCATCGCCCTGGGCTTCATGACCGTCGGATCTGTGCTCATGGGCTGGTTCCTGGCCGGGCGGGCGCTGCGCCCGATCAGGCAGATGACCGCCGCCACCCAGCAGATCTCGGCCCAGAACCTCGACGAGCGGCTGGCCGTGACCGGGCCCGACGACGAGCTGAAAGAACTCGGCGACACCATCGACGGCCTGCTGGAGCGGCTGGAAGCCGCGTTCCGCGCGCAGCGCCGGTTCGTGGCGAACGCCTCGCACGAGCTGCGCACCCCGCTGGCCACGATCCGGGCGTCGCTGGACGTCGCCGTGGCCAAGCCGGAGGGAGCCCCGCCCCAGACGGTCGCGCTGGCCTCGCGGGTGCGGGCGGAGCTGGACCGGATCGACAGCCTGCTCGAGGCGTTCCTGGTGCTGGCCAGGGCCCAGCACCGGAACCTGCCCGGTTACGCGGTCCTGCCGCTCGACTACGTCGTCGGCGC
>JASHOL010000481.1 GCA_030041135.1 Streptosporangiaceae bacterium
AGCCGGGCCGCCGCCGTGTCGAACCCGCGCGCTCAGCTGTCGGGCGCCTGCAGCGCCGGTGACCTGCTCGCCGAGCCGTACCTGGCCGACCCGCTGCGCGCGCACGACTGCGCGCCGGTGACCGACGGCGCGGCCGTCGTGATCATCGCGGCCGGCGACCGGGCCCGCGAGCTCTGCCCGCGCCCGGCGTGGATCAGCGGCTTCGAGCATCGGATCGACTCGGGCTCGCTCGGCTCGCGGGACCTCCTGACCTCACCCTCGGCCGCCGCGGCGGTGTCGGCTGCCGCCGGGGCCGCAGGCGCCGCTGGGGTTGAGGTGGCCGAACTGCACGCGCCGTTCACCCATCAGGACATCGTGCTCAGGCAGGCGATGGGCCTCAACGGCGAGACCAGGATCAGCCCGTCCGGCGGCGCGCTGGCGGGCAATCCGATGTTCGCCGCCGGCCTGGCCCGGATCGGCTGGGCGGCCCGCCACATCATGTCAGGTGAGGCGGCCAGCGCCCTCGGGCACGCCACCAGCGGCCCGGCGCTGCAGCAGAACCTCGTGTGCGTGATGGAGGCGAGATGAAGACCGCTGGTTCGAAGCAGCGGGCCGCGGTGCTCGGGACCGGCCAGACGCACCACCGCAGCAAGCGGCCTGACGTGTCCATCGCGGGCCTGTGCCGCGAGGCGGTCGACCGGGCGCTGGCCGACGCACGGCTCGAGCTATCTGACATCGATGCGGTCGTGGTCGGCAAGGCGCCCGACCTGTTCGAGGGCGTGATGATGCCCGAGCTGTACCTGGCCGACGCGCTCGGTGCCGTCGGCAAGCCGCTGCTGCGCGTGCACACGGCCGGCTCGGTCGGCGGGGCCACCGGGAATGTCGCGGCGAGCCTGGTCCAGGCCGGCCGGCACCGGCGCGTGCTCGCCGTCGCGTTCGAGAAGCAGTCAGAGTCCAACGCGATGTGGGCCTTGTCGATCACGCCGCCGTTCTCGATACCGCTGCTGGCCGGCGCGGGCGGGTACTTCGCCCCGCACGTCCGGTCCTATATCCGCCGCAGCGGGGCGCCCACGCACGTCGGCGCGATGGTCGCGGTGAAGGACCGGCGCAACGGCGCGCTCAACCCGTATGCGCACCTGCGCCAGCCCGACATCACGCTGGAGTCGGTGCAGGCATCGCCGATGCTGTGGGACCCGGTCCGCTACGACGAGACCTGCCCGTCCTCCGACGGCGCGTGCGCCGTCGTCATCGGCGACCAGGCCTCGGCCGAGGCGTCATCGGCCCCGGTGGCGTGGATCAGGGCCACGTCGATGCGGACCGAGCCGACCATGTTCTCCGGCAAGGACAACGTGAACCCGCGGGCGGGCGCGGATGCGGCCGCCGCGCTGTGGGCGCAGGCCGGCATCGCCAACCCGCTCGAGCAGGTCGACGTGGCCGAGATCTACGTGCCGTTCTCCTGGTTCGAGCCCATGTGGCTGGAGAACCTGGGCTTCGCGCCCGAGGGCAAGGGCTGGCAGTTCACCGAGTCCGGGCAGACCGAGATCGGCGGCTCGATCCCGGTCAACCCGTCCGGCGGGGTACTGTGCTCCAACCCGATCGGCGCGTCCGGGCTGCTGCGGTTCGCCGAGGCGGCGATGCAGGTGATGGGCAAGGCCGGCGCGCACCAGGTTGCGGGCGCGCGCACCGCTCTCGGTCACGCCTACGGCGGAGGCTCCCAGTACTTCTCGATGTGGATCGTCGCTGACACCCCTGACTGATCGCACCCCCAGGCGCAGATGGCAGAATGGTGTAAGGATGATGGTAGTATTCTTCCATGAGCCTCAATATCAAGAGCGAAGAGGCAGAGGAGCTGGCCCGCAGCCTATCTCGCGAGACGGGCGAGAGCCTCACCAGAGCGATAACCGTCGCACTGCGCGAGCGGCTGGAGCGCGTGCGCAGCGCTGGTGACCAGGAAACCAGCCGCCGAATAAGTCGGCTCCGGGCCATCGCGGAGGACGCTGGCCAGCGATGGGCACCCGAGTACCGTGGCGCCGATCATGCTGATCTGCTCTACGACGAGAACGGCCTGCCGCGATGATCGTCGACACCTCGGCGCTGATCGCGATCCTGCGGGACGAACCCGACGCCAACCGGTACGTAGTGGCTCTCGCCGCGGCGGGCGGGCCGCGGATGTCGGCGGGGACGTACCTGGAGACCGCGATCGTCGTCGATGCTAACCGTGATCCGGTGCTCAGCAGGCGACTGGATGACCTCGTGGCCGAGGCCGATCTCCGGATCGAGCCGGTCACGTACGAGCAGGCGCTGTTGGCCAGGCAGGCTTACCGTGACTTCGGCAAGGGAAGCAGGCATCCCGCCGGACTCAACTTCGGAGACTGCTTCGCGTATGCGCTCGCGCGCGCTGCTGGCGAGGAACTGCTATTCAAGGGGCGCGACTTCAGCCAGACCGATGTTCGGTCCGCCCTCGACTGAGCCGTGCCGCTGACACCGGATGAGCAAGGTTTAATGAGCTCATGCCCCCTTCACGCTGGTCGGCAGGAACCGGCCCAGGACCCATCGCGCCCGACGGCTGCGCGGTCGACTTCTACGCACTCATGACCGACAACGGCGAGGCCGAGATCGTGCACGAGGCGGCCGGCCCCGGCGCGTCGATCCTCGAGCTTGGCTGCGGGACCGGGCGGATGACCCGGCCGCTGACCGCGCTCGGGCACGCCGTGGTTGCGGTCGACGAGTCGCCCGACATGCTCGCTCACGTGACCGATGCCGAGACCGTCTGCTCCTCGATCCAGGACCTGTCCATCGGCCGCCGTTTCGACGCCGTGCTCCTCGCCTCGCACCTCATCAATGTTCCGGATGACGATGTCAGGGCGGCGCTGCTGGCGACCTGCCGCGCTCACGTCAGCGACACCGGCTGCGTCATCGTCGAGCAGCACCAGCCGGCCTGGTTCGAGAGCGCCAGCGAGACCGAGCACGAGCGGAACGGGATCATCATGCGGCTGCACGGCGTCACGCGGCCGGCGCCCGACCTGCTGTCGGCGATGGTCGAGTATGTAGCCGGGGACCGCCGGTGGACCCAGACATTCACCGCCAGGCAGCTCACCGCGCCCGTGCTCGCCGAATCCCTGGCGTCCGCGGGCCTGCGCCTGGACCGCTACCTCACCAAGGACGAAGCCTGGTTCTGCGCGCTTCCGGGCTCTGACGGAGTCTGACGGAGTCTGAAGAGCCGAAAGCGGCTCACCGGTAGGACACGGGAAGCCGCTTGACGCCGTTCAGCCAGCCGGAGCGCAGCCGCTGCGGATCGCCGGCCTTGCTGATGTCCGGCATCGCGTCCGCGATCGCGTTGAACATCAGGTCGATCTCGAGTCGGGCCAGGTTGGCGCCGAGGCAGTAGTGAGCGCCGGTGCCGCCGAAGCCGACGTGCGGGTTCGGATTGCGCAGGATGTTGAACTGCTCGGGCTCCTCGAACACGTCCTCGTCGAAATTGGCCGAGCGGTAGAACAGCCCGACCCGCTGCCCCTTCTTGATCGCCTGGCCGCCGAGTTCGGTGTCCCTGGTCGCCGTCCGCTGGAACACGGTCACGGGCGTCGCCCAGCGGACGATCTCGTCGACCGCCGTGGCCGGGCGCTCGGCCTTGAACAGTTCCCACTGGTCTGGGTGGTCGAGGAACGCCAGCATGCCGTGCGAGATCGCGTTGCGGGTGGTCTCGTTCCCCGCCACCGCGAGCAGGATGACGAAGAAGCCGAACTCGTCTGACGTCAGCTCGTCGCCGTCGATCTGGGCGCTGACCAGTTTGCTGACGATGTCGTCGCGCGGGCAGGCCCGCCGGTCTTCGGCCATCACCATGCTGTAGCTGAGGATCTCGACCGAGGCCGCCTCGCCGTCGCCCTCGAAATCGGGGTCGTCGTAGCCGACCATGTCGTTGGACCAGGAGAAGAGCTTGTGCCGGTCTTCCTGCGGAACGCCGATCAGCTCGGCGATCGCCTGGAGCGGCAGCTCGCAGGCGACGTCGGTGACAAAGTCGCCAGAGCCCTTCGCCACCGCCTCCTTGACGATCTTCCGGGCGCGGTCGTGCAGCACGTCGCGCAGGTTGTTGATCGCCCGCGGCGTGAAGCCCTTCGACACGATCCCGCGCACCTTCGTGTGGTGGGGCGGGTCGATGTTGAGCATGATCACCCGCTGCAGCTCGACCTGTTCGCGGCTGTTGCCGCTCATGAACCGGATGATCGCGCCGTTCTCGTAGCTGGACCAGGTATCAGAGTCCCTGGAAACCGCGACCACGTCCTCGTGCTTGGTGACCGCCCAGAATCCCTCGTCGTCGAAGCCCATGTCCGAGGGCTGGGGGTTCCACCGGATCTTCGCCGAGCGGCGCAGCTCGGCGAACTCCTCGTGGGGGACGCGATGGGCGTACAGGTCGGGGTCGGTCAGGTCAAAGGCAGGCGCTATCCGCGGCTGAGCCATCGCGAGCCTCCTGGATCTGTAACGTGTTCTAGTGGGATTGAAGCACGTCCGGATGCTGGGGTGAATGGCCGCTGACTCGAATTTTCAAGAACACGTTCTACTATGGAGCTGGCCTAGGGTGAGGGAGCTGGCGTGGGTACTGCGGTGATAGTCGAGGCGGTGCGGACTCCGATCGGCAAGCGCCGCGGCGCGCTGTCCGGCCTGCACCCGGCGGAGATACTCGGCCGGGCGCAGACCGCGCTGATCGAGCGGGCCGGTCTCGAGCCGTCCGCGGTCGAGCAGATCGCGGGCGGCTGCGTCACGCAGGCCGGAGAGCAGGCAGGCAACGTCACCAGGACCGCATGGCTGCACGCGGGGATGCCGGTGCAGACCGGCTGCCAGACGCTGGACGCCCAGTGCGGTTCGGCCCAGCAGGCCGTGCACCTCATTGCCGGGCTCATCGCGGCCGGGGCCATCGACGTCGGCATCGGGTGCGGCGTCGAGGCCATGACCCGGGTCGGGCTCGGCGCCAACATCGGTACCGGCATCGGCAAGCCGCGACCTGATTCCTGGGCTATCGACATGCCGAACCAGTTCCAGGCGGCCGAGCGGATCGCGATCAGGCGCGGCATCAGCCGGCCTGACCTCGACGCGTTCGGGCTTCGCTCGCAACGGAACGCGGCCAGGGCCTGGGCCGAGGGCCGGTTCGACCGGGAGGTCATCCCGGTGAAGGCGCCGGTGCTGGACGCCGACGGCGCGCCGACCGGAGAGGTCAGTGACGTCGACCGCGATGAAGGGCTGCGCGAGACCACGCCGGAGGGGCTGGCCCGGCTCAAGCCGGTGCTGCCCGACGGCCTGCACACAGCCGGGACGTCCTCGCAGATCTCCGACGGCGCCGCCGCGGTGCTGCTGGTCTCACAGGAGCGCGCCAGTGAACTGGGCCTCCGGCCGCGGGCCAGGATCCTGTCCCAGGCCCTCATCGGCGACGAGCCGTACTACCACCTAGACGGGCCGGTAGCCGCGACCTCGCGCGTGCTCGCCCGCAGCGGGATGACGATCGGCGACATCGACCTGTTCGAGGTGAACGAGGCGTTCGCCTCGGTGGTGCTGTCGTGGATGAGCCAGCACGAGCCCGACCCAGGCAAGGTCAACGTGAACGGCGGCGCCATCGCGCTCGGCCATCCAGTCGGCAGCACCGGCTCGCGGCTGCTCACCACGGCCCTGCACGAGCTTGAGCGCCGCGACGGCAGCACCGCGCTCGTCTCGATGTGCGCGGGCGGGGCGATGGCAACGGCCACGATCATCGAGCGGATCTAGTCACCAGCCAGCCGCGTTTCAGGCGGGAACGAAGTCGGCCACCTGGCAGCCCCGGGATGCCGGCGCGAGTGTTCCGGCGCGCAGCGACCTGACTGCCGGAAGGCCGGGCCCGCGGCATGCTCGGGCCCGGCCTCCGGTCGCGTGGCTACCCGGCGATCCGGTAGCCGTACGGTAGTGCGGCCAGCTCGTCGCCATCCGGCAGGTCGTAGATGCCGTCCAGGCCGGCGAGCGTGACATCGTCGACGAACAGGGTGCCGGACTGGAAGGAACCGGCGGCTCCGTTCGGCGTGATGCTGACCGTAATCGTGGCGCTGCCTCCGGCCGGCACGTAGACGGGCGTGAACCCGCTCGTGACCCCGTTGAACGCCGACCACAGGTCACCGGTGGACGAGGTAACCGCCGGGTCGAAGGCCCTGGTCACCGCCGTCACGGAGCCGGACGCCGTCGCTGTCGGCGCGCCGGTCGCCGGGTACGGCCCGATCTCGTCGGGGTTGAAGTCCCAGAGTCCTGGGCTCACCTCGGGCTCAGTGATCGTCGCGCTCGCCGAGTCGCCCGACTGGCTGCCTTCGATGTCGGGGTCACCGGGGAAGTACGAGGAGTCGAAGTCCACCGGAACGCTGCCGGTGAGGCTCTCCTGCAACTGGCTCGTCTCCGTCGGCACGAAGTAGTAGGGGAACGGGTAGCCGCCGTTAATGCTGGCCGGCAGCGGCAGCGTCATGCTGGACGCGTTGACGTTGGAGTTGATGTTGACCAGCGGGAGCGGCTCGTCTGACCGCAGCCGCGGGTCGGCGAAGTACGCCTCGGGCGACTGGCCGGTGTTGTGGACCGTCACCGTGTAGCTGTAGGTCTGCCCTTCTTTCAGGACTGCGTGCCGCGGCAGGTCGCTGCCGACGTGCACGTCGTTGAACGCGATCGTGCCGGAGAACGGCTCGGACAGCTCGAGCCCGCTGACTGGGTTGCCCCAGGTCAGGATCAGCGTCCACTGACCGGGCTGCGGGTCGACGTGGTAGGCGTCCACCGACAGCGTGCTCTCCGGCGTTCCGGTGGCGCTGACCGTGACGTTGGTTGAGTAGCCGAGGTTCTGCCCGTCCGGGTCGATCAGCTGGGCGGTCACGAGGTCGTCCGGGTCGTTCGCGAGCGTGACCTCCGCGTGCAGGCTCTGCGTACCCGGCGGCACGTTGAACACGTAGTCGTTCTCCTGGGCGGGCCAGTCCGCGCGGCCGTTGCCGCCGGTCAGCGTGCCGCTGAAGCTGCCGCCGCTGCGGTTGGTAGCGATCGCCGTGCGCACGACGACCGGGATCGTCGTCTGCTGCGCGCCATCGGAGACAACCACCGACTGCGCGGTGTCGCCTGCCGCCGACGGGCTGGTCAGGGTCAGGTTGGCCGTCCCGGTCTGGCCGGGGCCGAGGGTCAGGACCGACGGGCTGATGGGCGCGCCAGGGCTGTATTGCGAGGTGGTCGCCTGCCACTGGACCGTCCCGCTGGTCCCGACCCCGCCCGCGGTGGCACCGTCCTGCTCGGTGAAGAACACGGCGGTCCAGGTGCCAGGCGGCGGGTTCGCGACCTGGACGTTGCCGTAGTCGCCAAGGCCCTGCGGCCAGGAGTAACCGGCATAGGTGCCGTCCGGCTCCAGCAGAGCGAAGTGCATGAGCGATGTCTGGCCGGTGTCGGCGTAGTCAGCGGAGACGCTGAGCCGCGACGGACGCGACGTCGGCGGCACG
>JASHOL010000482.1 GCA_030041135.1 Streptosporangiaceae bacterium
GAGCAGGACTGGCGGCCGTGGTTCGACACGCTGGTCGCGGGCCGGCGTGCGGTCGAGATCCACGCCGGGGCGGATGTCCTGTGGTCGGCCGTGGAGCGACTGCCGGCGGTAGGAGCACTGTTCCCCGGAGCCGAGTTCGTTCCCAACCATCCCTGCCCGGTTGCGGTGGAGCCGCCCGAGGAGGAGGCAGCGGCGGCCGACCTGCTCCGCGGCTACCTTGAGTGCCGCGGCCCGTCGACCGCGGCGGAACTGTCGGCGGCGTCCGGCGTGGGAGAGCCGCTGATCGTGCGGGCGCTGGCCGCGCTGGAGGCCGAGGGTTTCGCGCTCCGCGGCCGTTTCCGCGCGCCCGCCGGGCCCGAGGAGTTCTGCTCGCGGCGGCTGCTGTCGCGCATCCACGCCTATACCAGGCAGCGCCAGCGGCGTGAGATCGAGCCGGTCACCCCGCGTGACTTCATGCGGTTCCTGCTCCGCTGGCAGCACGTGGCCGACGGGACCAGGCGCGAAGGCCGGTTCGGGGTCCTGTCGGTGATCGAGCAGCTTCAGGGATTCGAGCTGGCCACCGGGGCCTGGGAGCACTCGGTGCTGGCGGCGCGGGTCGAGGGTTACCGCCGCGAGTGGCTGGACGAGTTGTGCATGTCCGGGCAGACATGCTGGGGCCGGCTCTCCGTCCGCGACAGCGAGCCGGAGGCAGAGCCACGCCGCAGCGGCCTGGTCCCGTCCAGGGCGACGCCGATCACCCTGGCGATGCGGGATGACCTGCCCTGGCTGCTGCGGGCAGCCCGCGGCGATGTCAGCCCGGCCGAGCCGGCGATCGGCCGGACCAGGGAGGTGCTGGACGCGCTGCGCGAGCACGGCGCACTGTTCCGCGCCGACCTGGCCACGATCACGGGCCGGCTGCCGTCCGACGTGGACGAGGCGCTGTGGGACGCGGTGGCCCGCGGGCTGGTCACCGCGGACGGATTCCGTGCGGTGAGGCTGCTGCTGCGGCGCGGGGCCCCCGAGCGGTACGCACCGACGCGTGGGCTGCGCCGGGGCCTGCGCGGGAGCACCGGAGCCTCGGGCCGGTGGTCGCTGCTGCCGCCGCCGCTGGCCGACGCCGACCGGGACGAGCTGGCCGAGGCGGTTGCGCAGCAGCTCGCGGTCCGCTGGGGCGTCGTGTTCAGGGACCTGTTCGTCCGGGAGCCGATCGCGGTGCCGTGGCGCGACGTCCTCTGGGCCTTCCGCCGGATGGAGGCGCGCGGGACGATGCGCGGCGGTCGGTTCGTCAACGGGTTCAGCGGGGAGCAGTACGCGCATCCGGACGCGATCGACGTTCTCAAGCTGATCCGCAGGCAACAGCACACGGGCGAGACCGCATGCCTGTCGGCGGCGGACCCGCTCAACCTGACCGGGATCGTGCTGCCGGGTCCCCGCGTCCCCGCGGTCGGCGCGAACACCGTGACGTACGTAGACGGCGCCGCGGCCTGAGTCGAAGGGCGCGGACGCCGGGCCGCCGTTAGCCGGCGACGACCCGATGAACCCGGTCGAGCTGTCCTGGCTTAGGTCTTGCGAAGCCTCCGGCCAGCTGCGGCCAGACACTCATGCAGTTCGTGCACCGTCGCGACGCGTTCCGCGCGAGCGCGCTTCCCGCGCTGGCCGAAGCTCGCCAGCGCGCGCTCGGCGAGCGGCACTGCCCGGTCTACGGCACCTGCTGCGGTGGCCAGGGCTTCCGCGCGTTTGAGCTCGGCCTGGGCCGTGGGGTCATCTCCCTGCCAGCCACAGTGCGCACACCGGTAGCCGAGCAGTCGCGGCCTTTCGTACACCGGCTCGGCCGCCGCGCCGCAGCCCGCACAGGCCAGGTCATTGCCGACGTCCGAGGCCGCCAGCACCCCGGTGCGAACCTCATCCGCCTCGGACATCCTCGCCATGACGTGATCGAGTTCAGCATGGCAGCGCAGCACGGCCTCGTCATCTCCGGCGCGATCGGCCTCCTCCAGGCGGGCCAGCACGTCGGCCTGCAGCCGCGCGAGCGCCCGTACATCCGCCAGCGCCTGCTGCACCACCTGGTGCCGCTCGGCGCCGGGAAGCCGCTCGGCGCCGGGAAGGGCACCTTCCCGCGTATCGGCTCCGGTATCGGCGGCCAGCTCCGCCGAGCCCTGGTCTGGTTGCATGGTGCCGAGATCCTTCCGGTCGCTGCACCGCCAGCATCGCCCGGCTTCATGAACGTAACCTCCGGTTGGCCTGGCCGTCACGTCAAAGATGACGGTGAGCCGCCTGCACGTCCGACAGAGTGCGTCAGGTGGATCCGCCTCCACGTGGCAGCACGGCCGCAAGGAAGGCCAGTACGTCGGTGTCGGCGGCGATCTGCTTGTCCGTCGGCTTGCCCGCCCCGTGCCCGGCAGCGGTGTCAACGCGGATCAGGATGGGCTCGTCACCGCCCTGCGCCGCCTGCAGCGCCGCAGCGAACTTGAACGAGTGGCCGGGCACGACCCGGTCGTCGTGGTCGGCGGTGAGCAGCAGCGTTGCCGGATAGTGCTCGCCTGGCCGCACGTTATGCAGCGGCGAGTAGCCCCGCAGCCACTGGTACTCCACGGGATCGTCGGGGCTGCCGACCTCGCCGGTCCAGGCCCAGCCGATGGTGAACTTGGGGAACCTCAGCATGTCGTGCACCCCGACGTGCGGCACGCAGGCTCCGAACAGCTCCGGATGCTGGGTCAGGCACGCGCCGACCAGCAGGCCGCCGTTGGATGCCCCGGTGATCGCGATCCGGTCGGCGCTCGACCAGCCCGATGCGGCGAGCCACCGAGCGCAGGCGCAGAAGTCGTCGAACACATGCTGCTTCGCCGCTCGCCGGCCGGCCTCGTGCCAGGCCCGGCCGTACTCCCCGCCCCCGCGGAGGTTGGCGACGGCCAGCACGCCGCCGCGATCGAGCCAGGCCGACCACTGCGCGGAGAACTCAGGGGTTATCGCGATGTCGAAGCCGCCGTAGGCGTAGAGCAGCACGGGCGCCTGGCCATCTGGCTGCAAGTCCCGCCGGCGGGTGAGGAACATCGGCACCCTGGTGCCATCGGCGGACTCGGCGAACACCTGCTCGGTGAGATAGCGGTCAGCATCGAGCGGTGCTGGCGCTCGCCGCACGATCTCGGTCTGGCCTCCTTGCAGCCGGTGCGACCAGATCGAGCCGGGCTCGGTAAAGGCTGTGACGCTGAAGTGGATGAGGTCCGAGCCCGGCCGCCCGGAGATGGCCCAGCGAAGGTCGGAATCCAGGGCCAGCGCGGCCATGCCGGGCAGCGGGATCTCGCGCACGGCCCGGCCGTCACGAGCGTGCACGCGCAGCACCGACTGAGCGTCCCGCAGGTAGTGGCAGACGAAGTGGCCGCCGAAGAACCACGCGCCGACCAGGGTCTCCTGGGCCTCGGGGATGACGTCTCGCCAGTGCGGCCTGGCCGGCCGGTCAAGATCCACGGCCACCAGCCGCTTGCGTTCGGCGCCGTGGTCGGTGACCAGGTAGAAGGTGGTGCCCTCGGTGATGACCACCTGGTTGACTGACTCGAAGTCGCCGATCAGCGTCCGCAGCTCTCCGCTGGGGTCTTCGAGGTCGGAGACCAGGATCTGGTTCTCGAACACTGACGCCTTCTCGATGGTCAGGATCAGGAACCGGCCGTCCTCGCTGACCTCGGCGTAGGGCATCAAGTCCGGCTGATCCGGCGCGGCGAACACCAGCTCGTCCTCACCCTGGGCAGTGCCGATCCGGTGCAGCATGATCCTCGGTGCGGCGTTGGTCTCGAGGTACTCCGCGCCGGGCGTCGCCGCCTGCATGGAGCTGTAATAGAAGCCAGACCCGTCGGTGCGCCAGGCCGCGCTACAGAACTTGGACCACTCGATCACGTCGGCCAGGTCAGCTCCGGTGTCGACGTCTCGCACGTGCCACGTCAGCCAGTCCGAGCCGCCGTCACTGGTCGCGTACGCGAGCAGTTTCCCGTTCTCGCTCACGTCGGCCGAGCTGACCGCGGTCGTGCCGTCAGCGGACAGAGTGTTGGGGTCAAGCAGGACGCGGCCATCCGCCCCCGGCTCGTCCATGAGGTAGAGCACGGGCTGGGCGGCCAGACCCGGGTTGCGGAACTGGAACCACCGGCCGCCGCGCTCGAACGGCACCCCCAGCTTGGGATAGTCCGACAGTTCGGTCACGCGCGCCCGGATGGCCTCACGGTCGGGGACTGCGCGCAGGAACCCCTCGGTGAGCTCGTTCTGCGCCTTGACCCAGCCGAGAGTCTCCTGATCGGTTGTGGTCTCCAGCCAGCGGTAGGGATCTGCCACCCGCTCGCCGTGATAGCTGTCGACGTCATTGCCCTTGCGGGCGGCCGGGTAGGAGCGCACCCCACACCTCCATCTTCGGTTTGCGAGCACGAGGCGCCGGCCGGGGCCGAAGCAATCCTCTGTTTGCAAGCACAAGGCGCCGGCCACGGCGTCAGCCGGGCCGATGCGCCGGCCGCGAACGGGTCAGGAGTCTGCTCCGCCGGCCGGGACCTGCGCAACCGGACTTTCGGCCGGACTTGCCGTCCGGCGGGTGCCCTGGCCGCGTTTGCGCGCCCGTCAACTGCTGTATATGGTTTCCACTAAGTACTTAGTGGAAGGGGGTTTTATGATCGAGTTCCAGCTTGATACCGCCTCGGGTGTCGCCACCTACCTGCAACTGGTCCAGCAGGTCCATGACGCGCTCCGCCTGGGCCTGCTCGAGCCGGGTGAGCGGCTGCCGACAGCCCAGCAGGTTGTCGCCAGGCTGGCGATCAACCCGAACACGGTGCTGAAGGCCTACCGTGACCTCGAACGCGAGGGCCTGGTGCGCGCCCGCCCCGGCCAGGGGACGTTTGTGGTCAGGTCCCTGCCCGCAACCGACCGGGTAGCGCAGGCGCGGCTGCTCGCTGACCTGACGGGCTGGCTGGGCTCGGCGCGGTCGGCGGGTCTGGGTCCCGACGACGTCGAGGCCATCTTCCGTACCGCGTTCCGCAGCTTTTTCGCCGAGGGGGTAGCGTGAGCGCCGTCGTGGAGGCCCGCGGCCTGGGCAAGCGGTACGGGAAGCGGTGGGCGCTGCGGGACTGCACGCTCTCGGTC
>JASHOL010000483.1 GCA_030041135.1 Streptosporangiaceae bacterium
ATGGCGACGTCCAGCTGCCCCGCCTTGACCAGCCGGAGCGCCTCGCCGCCCTGGGTCTGGCGCAGCAGCATGCGCAGGCCGGGGTGCGCCCGCACGGCCCTGGTCAGGGCCGGCGCGAAGGCCACGGCTGCCGTCGGGAACGCGGAGATGGCGACCTTCCCGACCGGCTCGGGCGCGGCCAGGTCGGACTCGGCCGCCTCCATGAGCGCCAGGATCTCGGCCGCCCTGGCGGCGAGACGCCGGCCGGCCTCGGTCAGCTCGGCGGCCCGCGGCGTCCGGTCGAGCAGCGCTGCGCCCGCTTCCCGCTCGAGCGCGGCCAGTTGCTGGGATACGGCCGACGGGGTGTAACCAAGTGCGGCCGCGGTCGCCGCGATCGTTCCCCGCTGCGCGAATTCAAGCAACAGCCGCAGCCGGTGCACATCGAGCATGACCCTCAGCATAAGTGATCCTTATGCTTATACCAGCACTTGCCAGGTAGTCCTGATGCTTTGGCTCACATATGCTGGTCAGCGGCCAGCGACTGCCCGAGCAATCGCTGGCTTATGACCGAGTAAAGCTTGTCCCCGCAGCTAGGAGCTCAAGGGATGCCCTGGGCTGGCCCCACCCTCATGTCCGATTCGCTCACCCTTCCCGCAGGCCGCCGTCTCGTCCCCGTGTCCGCGACCCTCGCCGCCAATGAAGTGCTCGCCACCAGGCGACGGGCCGGCCAGCCCGTCCTACCGCTCGCGTTCGGCGAGTCCGGGCTGCCCGTCCATCGCCGCCTGCGAGCCGAGCTTGCCAGCGCGTCCGGCCTCGGCGCCTACGGCCCGGTCGCCGGGCTTCCGGCGCTGCGCGAGGCGGCTGCGGGCTACTGGACCCGGCGCGGTACGCCCACCGAGCCCAGCCGTGTCGTGGCCGGGCCCGGCAGCAAGGCCCTGCTGTTCGGGCTGCTGCTGGCCCTCGGCGCCGACGTTGCGATGCCCCGGCCCAGCTGGGTCAGCTACGCGGCTCAGGCCCGCCTGACCGGACTCGCCCCGAATTTCGTGCCGACAGTGCCCGGCGAGGCCGGCATCTGCGACCCGGCCGCGCTCGACGAGGCCGTCGGCGCCGCGCGCGCCGCGGGCCGGCGGATCGGCGCGGTCTTGATGACCCTGCCCGACAATCCCACTGGCCGGGTGGCCAGCCCGGAAGCTGTACGCGAACTCTGCGCGGCCGCGCAGCGGCACGACCTGATCATCGTCAGCGACGAGATCTACCGTGACCTCATCCACGACAGCGCGACGCCGTTCCTCAGCCCGGCCAGCGTCGCGCCCGAGCGCACCGTCGTCACCACCGCGCTGAGCAAGAGCATGTCGGTCGGCGGATGGCGGCTGGGAGTCGCCCGGATGCCGGACGGCCCGGCCGGCCAGATGTTGCGCGACCGGCTGAGCGGTGTCGCCAGCGAGATCTGGTCGGCCGCGCCGGTGCCAGTCCAGCAGGCTGCCGCCGTGGCCTTCACCGAGCCGCCAGAACTCGCCGAGTACGTCAGCCACGCCCGGCGTGTCCACGCTGCCGTCGCGCGCGCGACCGCGCGAGTCTTCGCTGCCGCGGGGGTGAGGGTCGCGATGCCGCAGGCGGCTTTCTACCTGTATCCGGACTTCGCGCCGTGGCGCGCGCATCTGGCTGACAAGTACGAGATCACCACCGGCGCCGGCCTGGCCGCGCTGCTGCTGGAGCGTTACGGTGCCGGGACGCTGCCCGGCAGCGCGTTCGGCGACGACCCGGCCGCACTGCGGCTGCGGGTCGCCACCGGCTTGCTCTACGGCGACTCCGAGGGGCAGCGCGAGACCGCCCTGGCCGCGCCCGATCCCGTGCGGCTGCCGTGGATCGACGCGGCGATGAGCAGGCTCGCGGAGATCCTCGCCGACCTGGGTTCGTAGTTCGCCGGCTTGCACGATGTGCTGGCGACCAGGAGCCGGCCTGGCCCGGCGGCGCCGAACTGCTCGGACCCGGCCGCGAGCCCCGGGATCACACTGTCCACAGTGCCTGGGTGGGGGACATGCGGGCCGCCTTGAGCGCGGGCAGCAGGCCGGCGATGGCGCCGATCAGTAGGGCCGCGCCGAAACCGCCCGCCCAGGCCTCGGCCGGGACGACGATCGCCCAGCCCTTGACGTGGGCGTAAGTGGCGACGGCCAGCACGCCCGCGCTCACCCCGGCCGCGCCTCCGGCCGCCGCCAGCACGATCGCCTCGGTCAGGAACTGAACGCGGATGTGCCCGCGGGTGGCGCCGAGCGCCCGGCGCAGGCCGATCTCGCTGCGCCGCTCAAGCACGGAGATGACCATGATGTTGGCCACGCCGATCGCGCCGACGATCAGCGCGACCGCGCCCAGGCCGAGGAACAGGTCGCTGAAGGCGCCCTGCGCGTCCGCCTCGGCGGTGAGCGCGGCCGATGGCTGGGAGACGCCGACGTTGTCCGGATACTCCGGGTTGGCCTGGGCGGCCAGCAGGTTGTCCACGGACTGGACCTGGCTGTTGGTCGTGCGGACGTAGACCGTGGTGGGGTCGCCGTCGTAGCCCAGGTATTTCTCTGCGGCCGGGTAGCCGATCAGCACCGAGGCGTCAATCTCGGGAGCAAGGGCGTCCGGACGCAGGATCCCGCAGACGTAGAACCACATACCGCCGACCCAGATCCGCTCGCCCGGCCAGACCCGGTCGATGCCGAGCAACTGCGCCGCCGCGGCGCCGAGCACGGCGACCGGCTCGTGCGCGGTGGCGGAGTTGAGGAAGGTGCCCTGGGCCACCGAGGTGCCCGAGGCCGCGGGCAGGTCCAGGCTGGTGGCCTGGACCGAGAGGGCGTTGGTGTTGACGGGGTTGATCAGCGGCGACCGGTAGGCGTTGACGCTGCCGAGGTCCCCGGTGTCCTGCACGTCGGTGACGCCGGGCAGCCGGCCGATCATCGCGGGCGCGGTGGCCGGAAGCTCGGTCGGGGCGTTGCTGTTCGCAGTGGGGACCGCGCTGGTGGCACTGGCGGTGAGCAGGTTGGTGCCGAGCGCCCTGATCTCGGCCAGCAGGCCGGCCTGGGATGAGGCGGACAGGCCGAGCACGGCGACGATGGCGGCCACGCCGATGGTAATGCCGAGCGCGGACAGGGCGGCCCGCAGCTTACGGG
>JASHOL010000045.1 GCA_030041135.1 Streptosporangiaceae bacterium
TGTTCCCCCGCAACTGCACCGAGTACAACCGCAGCCCGTGCGACACCGCCCGCCCGCCCCACAAGTAGATCCACAGGTCAAACGGCCGGTACACCAGCGCGAACACCACCACCGCCGCCACCTGCACGGCCAGCACCGACCACACCACCCGCCGCGCCCGCCGCCCGGCCACCCACCCCAAACCAGGAACCACCGAGGAAGGCTCGCCCGCGGATGATGGCTCGCCTGCGGACGATGGCTTGCCTGCGGCCTCGGCTAGCTTGCCTGCCGGCAGGATGCCGTCGTCGGCTAGCTTGCCTGCCGGCAGGATGCTGTCGTCGGCTAGCTTGCCTGCCGGCAGGATGCTGTCCTCGGCAAGCTCGCTGCGGCTGCTGGTCACTACGTCAGCCGTAGCGGCGGCGGCGCGGTCGGCGCGCTCGGCAAACGCAAGGTCGTCCGCTGCGCGGCGCGGCGCCGGCACACCGCCGGGAAACCTGGCGCGGACCTTGCGGAGCGATCCGGCGAAGCCCATGGGCAGCATGGGCCGCGGCCAGGCCTGAAGGGTGAGATCCGGATTGCGCGGCCGTCTTGCGTTGGTGCCCTTTCGTTTCGCTGAAGCTGTCATCGTCTCTTAGGCTGCCTGTACCTGATGATCTTTGTCGTCACGCCTGAGAACACTTCTGAAGTTAATCAGTGGAGCCGAACGTATGATGCGGCGTCATACCTGAGCATGACATCGCGTTCTGAGCCGCCGCCCGCCCATCCCGTGGCGCGACTATATCGGCGGGCGACCTAAGTCGGCCGCGCCGGGCCCAGTTTCGCAGGCTAGTGTCATGAGAGTGCAACCCCCGGTGGTACCGCCCGGCCGGTCGTGGCCGCTGCCGGGCGGCGGATGGCCGGCCGGAGTCTGGCGGGTGCCGTACGTTTACTCTGCGTTGCCAGGCGGCGGCGATCCGCCGTCGTGGCTTACCGGGTCGAACTGCCAGCGCTACGCCTACGGCGTGCTCAGCCTGTTCGGCCTGCGGTGCCTGCCGCTGCGGTCTTCCGAGCTCTGGGATGACCGCGAAGGGTCGGCGGTGGTGGCTGATCCGAAGCCGCTTGACCTGGTGCTGTTTAACCGCTCGGCCGATCCGTACGGAGCGCACGTCGGGCTGTGGATGGCGCCGCAGGAGATCCTTCACCTCTGCCGGGAAGTGGGTGTTCCGGCCGTGTGGCCGCCTGCGGAGTTCGCGCGGCGCGCTCGGTATGCGACGACTATCGGCTTCAAGCGAGTCAGAAGCGAAGGCTGAGCGCCGCCGCGCGCGGCCGGTCCTGCGCCGCCTCCTCGGCGGCCGTTCTCCGCTCTCACCGTCGACGGCCGAGAAAGCCCGCCAGCCGGTCGGTAGCCGAAGCGCCCGCAGGAACCTCGACTTCAGGCTCAAACAGTGCCCGTCCGTCGGCTCCTCTCATCTGACCGGTCACCAGCGGGCGGACGGCCTCGAGCACGGCCGCGGCGAGGTCGGCATCAAGGCCGGCCGGCAGTCCGGTCGCCGTAGCCAGGTCCCAGCCATGCACGAAGGCATCACACGTCGCGAGTGCGGCAAGGCTCGCGCCCGGCAGTTCACCGACAACGGGGAGCGTAACCAGCTTCGACATCGCGCCATCGGCACGGAACGCGGCAACGGCGCGGGAGGTGGCCCCGTCGTAGGCGGTGAGGTAATCGCCCGTCGCGGGATCGACCGGAGCGGCGAAGTGGCTCGCGGAGTCTCCCGTCTCTATAACGACTGCCGTGAAGATGGGCGCATCGATCATGTGAATGATCAGGTCGCGTACCGTCCATGATCCGCACGGGGTTGGACTGGTCATATGTTCCGGCCGGACTGAGGCCAAGACAGGGCGAGCGCTAGCCACCGCTCGTTGCAAATCGTCTGCGTTCACTGCGAGTTCCTGGCGAGGTCGTCAGAGCGTCCGGCCGCGAGCCGCGACCACTGGGCGATGGGGCGTCCGCCCGGCCAGGCTGACGCCGGCGTCCAGGCGGGCGGGCCGGCGTCCGTCCGCGTATTGGTGCACCGTTGCGGCCAGCCGGCCGGCGAGTCCTCCCAGGACTCCTGCCGGCCGTACACGGTGAGGTCCATCAGCGCATAGCTGTAGTCCATGGCCTCCACGCCGCGGCGCTTCGTCCAGTAGGTTTCGAAAACCCGGTCGCCGTCGCGCAGATAGCACACGAGGTGGAACAAGCCGATCTGACGTCCGGGCAGCAGCTTGTCGAGGGACTCGGCAGCGGAGTACCAGGGCATCTCCCAGCCCATGAAGTTGCGGTAGCGGATGCTCTCGTCATAGGAGCCCTGGCAGAACACCGCGTAGGTGATGTCGCGGGAGTTCAGGTGGGACAGTTCCGCGACCTGAGTGGTGTAGTAGGTGCAGCCCTCACACTGGTCGGGCGCGGGGTGGCCGCGATTCCACATGAAGTAGTAGGCGATGAGCTGCCGTCGGCCCTCGAATGCCTCGAGCAAGGTGACCGCGCCGCTGGGCCCCGTCAGCGTGAGGCTCGCGTCGACCTCGACCATGGGGAGTCGCCGGCGGGCCGCGGCGATGGCGTCGCCCTCGCGAGTGTGAGCCTTCTCCCGGGTCCGCAGCCTGTCCACCTCGGCCTCGAAGGCGGCTCGGTCGGCGACCGCCGGCCTGCCAGGTGCGTCACTGCCGTCGGCCGCCGGTCCGCCCGAGGCCGCTGATTCATCCTGCATCGCTATCCCTCTCTTCCTGTTCGAGGCCACGCCTTTGCTTTGCTTCCGCGTACGCAGCCTCGGCGAGTCGTTTGATCGCGCCCAGGCGCCGGTCCCACTGAGCCGCGACGTCCGCCATCGCCCGAGCGGCCTGGTCAAGGCGATCGGCCTCGACCTGATACAGGACCTCCCGGCCCCGCTTGCGCCGGCTGATCAGCCCGGCCTGTTCGAGCACGACCAGATGCTTGGAGACTGCCTGGCGAGAGAAAGGAACGTGCCCGGCCAGCCAGCTGGCACTGACCTCGCCGTTGCTGACCAGGAGGTCGAGCACCCGGCGACGAGAAGGGTCGCCGATCGCCGACCACAGCTCGTCATCGGTCTGCGCCGTCATCCCGATCGGAGCTCCGCGAGCACGCCGGCGAGGCGGTCGAGGTACTCGCCCCAACCCTCCTGGTGCTCGTCGGCATAGCGCTGCTTCTCCGCGTCGGGCCAGTCGCGCAGCTCGTGGCCGCTTTCTGACACGCGGACACGGGTCTGCTCGTCGCCCAGGGGCGTCAGCGTGAACTCGACGAGCATCGAGTTGCCAACCACCGGTTCCTCGCCGCGGGGGTGATTCCAGCGGAACGAGAAGCGAGTCGGCGGATCGACCATCTCCACGACGACCGGCCCGCCCTGATCACCGAACCCCATGTAGCCATGAGCGCCCGGTTCTATGACTAGGTCCACCCGGTCGGCGAACCACAGGCTCATCTGCTCTGGCTCGGTGATTGTGCGCCACACCACCTCCAGCGGCGCCTCGATCAGAATCTCCCGCTCAATCACTAGGCCTGGCATGAGTAGCCGATCCCTTCCGCCGCGCTCCGGCGGCCACCGCCGGCCACCGGATCATCATCTGACGTCACGTGCCGGCCTCGCCGGCTCCGGTTCCTAATCTGCAACCAAAGGTAGCACGTCGTTTCGCGGTGTGCAACCGATGATTGCAGGTTAGCCTGGACGGCGCTGCACAGGACCCTCGGACCACCTGGCTTCCGGACGAAGACGATCAAGCTTGGAAATGCCAGAAGGCCTGCTGGTCCTTGGAGGAGGGACCTGCCGGCCTTCTGGCGTCACGGACTCTCGTTCTTATACCTGGCCGTGGTCTTATACCTGGCCGTATGGCGGCTGCTGGGTCGGCGGGTACGGCGACTGCTGGGTGTAGGGGTTGCCTCGGTACGGTGTCTGCGGGTGCGCTGTATACGGTGTCTGCGGGTGTCCCGAAGGTGGCTGCGCTATCGGATGGAGGAACCGATACAGCGTGATCGGCCCGAGTACCGCCAGGGCAACGATGCTCGCGAACACCAAGAACATGCAGGCCGAGAGCCCGTTCCAAGCCGAAATTGGCATAGTCCACGTGCCGTCAATCTCCATGCCCGTCTCTGACAGCGAGATGATCATTGAGATGAATCCGATGACAAGGGCCGCCAGCATGAACCAGAGCCGCACCTTCTGAGCAGCGTTCAAACTGTTGCGCATCTTCGAGTCCTTCCCTCTTGAGT
>JASHOL010000484.1 GCA_030041135.1 Streptosporangiaceae bacterium
ACGGTGCCGCCCCAGCCGCCCTGGAGCGGGTTTTCCTCGACGATGAGCAGGCGGGACGTGCGCCGCACCGAGGCCAGCACCGTGGCCATGTCCAGCGGTACCAGGCAGCGCAGGTCAATGACTTCCACGCTGGCCCCGGACGACGCCAGTTCTTCCGCGGCGGTGAGCGCGAGCGGCACCGTGGCCGCCAGCGCGACGACCGTGACATCGGTGCCGGCCCTGGCGATGGCGGCCTGGCCCAGCGGCACGAAATGGTCATCGGGAGCGGTCTCCCCGCGGCTGGCGAATAGCCCCTTGTGCTCGAAGAACACGACCGGGTCGTCGCTGCGGATGGCCGCCGCGAGCAGGCCGATGACGTCGGCCGGCGTGGACGGGGCGGCTATCTTCAGGCCAGGCACGGCGAGGGCCCAGTTCTCCACCGACTGGGAGTGCTGCGCGCCGAAGCCGAGCCCGCCGCCGTTGGCGGTCCTTACCACCAGCGGGATCGTCACCTGGCCGCCGGTCATGTACCGCATCTTGGGAATCTCATTGGCCAGGTAGTCCCAGCAGCAGGCGAGGAAGTCGGAGAACATGATCTCCGCGACCGGCCGCACGCCGGTCATGGCCGCGCCCATCGCCATGCCCACGATGGCCTGCTCCGAGATCGGCGTGTCCCGCACGCGGCCGGGCCCGAACTCGGCCAGCAGGCCCACCGTCGTCTTGAACACGCCGCCGGCCGCGCCGATGTCCTCGCCCAGGCAGACGACCGCCGGGTCGCGGCGCATCTCCCTGGCCAGGCCCTCGGCCACGGCTTCCCTGTAGGTCATCAAGTCCGCCACTGGTAGCCTCCGTCCGCCCATACGTCGCTCAGCGCCTGCGCCGGGTCGGCGCCATCGGCTGCCTTAGCTTCGGCGACCGCGTCGGCGACAGTGCTTGAGGCCCGGTCGATCGCCGCGGCGATCTCGCTCTCCGGGACTCCGAGGTCGACCAGCCTCTTCCGCGCCACCTCCAGCGGGTCGCGGTCCAGCCAGGCCTCAAGCTCCCCGGCGGGCCGGTAGCTGGCCGGGTCGGTGCGGCTATGCCCGAAATGCCGGTAAGTCTGGGCCTCGAGCACCGTCGGACCATCGCCTGACCTCGCGCGATCAGCGGCCCGGCCGACGGCATCAGCCACGGCGACGACATCGTTCCCGTCAATAACCTCAGCCGGCAGCCGGTAGCCTGGCGCGCGGTCGGCGGCAGGATGCTCGGCGGCCGTCACCGAGCCGATCGGCGTGTACTCCATGTAGAGGTTGTTCTCGCAGACGAACAGGACCGGGAGTGACCACACCGAGGCCAGGTTCAGCGCTTCGTGGAAGGCGCCGATGTTGGTGGCACCGTCACCGAAGAAGGCAACGGCCACCTGGCTCGTGCCGCGCAGCCGGGCCGACCACGCGGCCCCGGCGGCCATCGGGAGGTGCGCGCCGACGATCGCGTAGGAGCCGAGCATGCCAGCCGAGGCCTTGGTCAGGTGCATCGAGCCGCCCTTGGCCTTGCAGACTCCGGTGGCCTTGCTCATCAGCTCGGCCAGGCACTCGGCCGGTGAGGCGCCGCGGGCCATGGCGTGGTGATGGCCGCGGTAGGTCGCGAACACGTAGTCGTCGGGCCGCAGCGCCGCGCTCGCGCCGACCGCGACCGCCTCATGCCCGGCGGCCAGGTGCGTCGTGCCCTTCACCAGCCCGGCCAGGAACAGGTCGTGCGCCGCCTTCTCGGTGACGCGGATCACGGCCATCTGCTCGAGCAGGTCCAGCAGCCGGTGGCCGTCGATCCCCGCCTCCGCGACTGCGCTGTCGGGTGTCTGCGCGGCGTCCTGCGGGATCTCGTCGAGGCTCATCGGGTTTCCCCGCGGCCGGCATCGGCGGGGGGATTCGGGCCAACGGGGTCTGGGGTGTCCCCAGGGTGCAGAGTGCCCCCCCGGCCAGCAGCCGTGTTGAGGTTGGACTGGCTCTCCCGTAGCGTGTTCAGCTCGCCGCCGGCGGTCCAGTACTTGCGCCCCGCGACCAGCAGTTCCTCGGCCGGGAACTTGGTGATCACCTCGCCGCCGTCCGCCGTCACGACGACCTCCTCCTCGATCCTGGCCGCCGACCAGCCGTCGCTGGCCGGCCAGTAGGTTTCCAGCGCGAACACCATGCCCTCTTCCAGTGGTTCCGGATGATCAAGTGAGACCAGCCGGCTGAAGATCGGCTTCTCCCAGATCGACAGCCCTACGCCGTGCCCGTACTGAAGCGCGAAGGCCGCCATCTCGTCAGGGAAGCCGAACTCCTCGGCCCGCGGCCACAGCGACACGATGTCCCCGGTCGTGACGCCCGGCTTGACCATGGCGATCGCCTGGTCCATGTAGTCGCGGCAGCGGATGTAGGCATCGCGCTGCGCGCGGGACGCGCTGCCGACGGCGAACGTACGGTAATAACAGGTCCGGTAGCCGTTGTAGCTGTGCAGGATGTCGAAGAACGCCGGGTCTCCTGGCCGGATCAGCCGGTCCGAGTAGACGTGCGGGTGCGGCGAGCACCGCTCGCCGGAGATCGCGTTCACGCCTTCGACGTACTCGCTGCCAAGGTCATACAGCACCTTGGAGACCACGCCGACGCACTCGTTCTCGCGCACGCCAGGGCGCAGGAACTCATAAAGCTGCTGATACGCCGCGTCGACCATCGAGCACGCGTGCGTGAGCAAGGCGATTTCGTCGGCGGTCTTGATCCGGCGAGCCTCGAGGAACACCTGCTGGCCATCGGCCACCTCGATGCCCTCGGCGCGCAGCGCCGCAAGCACCGGGATCTCGGCGACATCGACTCCCAGCGGCTCGCCGGCCAGGCCATGCTCGCGCAGCACCTCTGCGACCTGCGCCGCTACCTGTCGCGCCATTCCGGCATCGGGGTGGAGGGCGCCGCGCAGCGTGGAGATTCCGGCCCTGGCGCCGGTCGCGCGCGCGCCATCGGGTGTGGGCGGTCCGTCGGTGTGATCAAGCCAAGGGTTGTACAGCTGATGGTGCCGCGCGGCCGATCCGAAGTCCCACACGACGGGCTTGCCGCCGCGTGGCAGCAGCGCGAACCTGACCAGCTTGTCCATGCCCCACGTGCCGATATGCGTAGCCGTCATGTACCGGATGTTGCCGAAGTCGAAGCTGAGCAGCGCACCCAGCGAGGACTCCGCCAGCTTCGCCGCCAGCCTCGCCAGCCGCTCCTCGCGCAGCCTGGGCAGGTCTACCCGCTGCTCCCAGTCCACGGCGTTGGCGCCGAAGGTGTGAATGGCCATCGTGGTTCACCTCACTGGTCCGGTGCTATGCGGAGCAGGCGCTCGGCGTTGCCGCCGAGGATCAGTTGCTCGTCGGCGGGGGCGAGGCCGAGCGCGGCGATCTCCTCGACCGGCTTGTCAGTACCCATGTCGAACGGCCGGTCCGTGCCGAGCAGCACATGGTCGGCGCCGGCGAACGTGACCAGGTCCGCGAGCACGGCCCGATCGTGGGTCAGGCTGTCGAAGTAGAGCGACCTGAGCAGGTCATCGGGGGCGATCGTGGCGTAAGACCGCGCTTCAGGCCGGACGGCGTAGGCGCGGCGAAGCCGGCCGCGCAGTCCGAGCAGCGCGCCGCCGCCGTGAGCGAGCAGCACGACCAGGCCGGGACAGCGCTCGAGCATCCCGCCCGCCACGAGCTGGCCGGCGGCGATAGCCGTTTCCACGGGATTGCCGATCGAGTTCCACAGGTAATAGTCGTTGAGCGCGGCCAAGCCGAGCCCGGTCGTGGTCGGATGCACGAAGACGATCGCCCCGGTGCCGGCCGCAGCCTCCCAGAACGGGGTGAAGGCGTCCTCGCCGAGGTACCGGTCGCCGACGCTGGCCGGCACCTCGACGCCGCGGATGCCTGGCAGGTCCATGAGGCGCTGTAGTTCGGCCGCTGCCAGCGCGGGGTCTTGCAGTGGCACGGCGCCGAGGGCATGCACCCGGCCATCCGGCTGACTCGCCGCCGCGCGCGCGAGGCTCTCGTTCTGCACCCGGCAGATGCGCACGGCGTCGGCTTTCCGTGCACGCACCGGCACCAGCAGGATCCATGGCGAGATCAGCAAGTGCGTGATGCCGCTGGTGGCCGCGTCGGCCAGCATCTCACTCACGTCGGCGAAGTCACCGGTGACCGAGGTCAGCTCGCGGCCCTGGAAGGACACTGTGAGCCGGCCGCTCTCGCGCCTGAGGACCGGCCGCCAGTCATCGGGTACGGCCTGGGTGAACATCCCGGCCGGGATGACGTGACAGTGACTGTCGACAATCACGCGAGCGGCCCCACGGGGGGCATGGCCTGCGTGGACGCGGCCTCCTGCGATCCCGCCGTCGGCTGGCCGCCCAGGTAGAGCGCGCCGATCTCTGGGTGCTCGAGCACCTCAGTGCCGGTACGCGCCTGTGAGCGCGCTGACCATCAGCGCGGCGGTGCCGAGGGCTAGATACTGGGTGCGCTGCCGGTGCGATCTCATCCCCGGTGCTCCTTCCAGACGGGAAAGGCGGTTCGTGAGGGACGGCGGGCCGGAGGAGCCGGCGAGCTGTGGTGGTGAGGCGAGTGGCTCACCGTGCGGTGTCAGTTGGTGGTCCCGAGCACGCGGGGCTGGTCCTCGTTCTCGGGGGAAAGCGGGGCCTGGCCCTGACGGGGCAGCGGGGCGAGCGTCTCCCGGTCGTCGGGCTCGAGCCCGTCGTGTACCTCTGCGTTCTCACTGATGAGCTCCAGCCCCGACGCGCGGGCCTGCAACTCGATAAGGGTGGCGAAGTCCTGCTCTCCATAGCCGTAGCCGACCAGGCTCTGCACGATCTGGTGGGTGGCTGCGGCGATCGGCATGGGGACCGCGTGCTCGCGCGCCGCGGCCAGCCCGAGGTCAAAGTCCTTGCGCAGCAATGCCGAGGTGAAGGTCGCGTGAAAGTCCAGGTTCACCAGCGCGGGCGACTTGTACCTGGTGAACGTCGACCCCATCACGCTGTTGTTGATGCAGGCGAGAAACGCCTGCCTGCTCACCCCGGCCTTCTCGGCGAGCACTGTCACCTCCGCCAGGGATTGGGTGACCACGCCCAGGAAGAGGTTATGACACAGCTTGACGGTCCTGGCTATTTCGCCCTCCCCGACGTAGCTGCAACCCGCGCCGAGGGCATCGAGGTATGGGCGGGCCGCGGCGGCCGCGTCCGGCGAGCCGGACAGTGCGAAAGTCAGCCGTCCGGCGGCCGCCACCCTGGGATTTCCCATGACCGGTGCGGCCAGAAATTCCGTGCCGCGCCGCGCGAGTTCCATCCTGGCCTCTCGTGACGCCTCGACCGACACCGTCGACAGGTCGACGACGATGCGCGGTGCCTGCTCGGCCGCCATCAGCCCGGCCGGGCCGAGCAGCGCGTCGAGCAGGTCCTCGGACGTACCCACCATGACGAAGACCACCCCGGCCTGAGCCAGGTCGGCGGCGCGGTCGGCGATCATCGCCCCGTGTGCCGCCAGCGGCTCGGCCCTCGCCTTCGTCCGGTTATAGACCAGCACATCCGTCCCGGCGGCGAGCAGTCGGCGGATCAGCACCGACCCCATCCGCCCCGCTCCCAGCCAGCCAACCTGGCCGCCGTGGTTATCGCTCATTCGTCCCATGCGCCTCGGATAACGATGGCCACAATCGTTTCCACAATCGTTTGCACCACGAGACTGGCGTACGGGCAATACGTTGTCAATGGCAGAAAATAACATGACTAGGAAAGGTGGGCGGTTGAGCTTCTGACGACCAGTTCCGGCGCGAGGTACAGCACCTTCGGCGCTCCTGTATCGCCGTTCAGCCGATCGAGCAGCAACTGCGCCGCTTCGGTGCCGACCTGGTAGTGGGAGAACGCGACGGTCGTCAGCGGCGGCCGGAGCATGTCGATGAAGGGCATGTCGTTGAAGCCGACAACCGACACGTCGCCGGGACAGCCAAGGCCGGCCTGATCTAGCGCGTGATAGCAGCCCACGGCCAGCATGTCGTTGCCAGCGGCGATCGCGGTGAGCCCGTTGCCGGCGGCGAGGATCTCGGCCGTGCACCGACGTCCTTCCTCGATCGAGAACGCGCGGGCAAAGGCCACGCGGCCCGGCGGCACCTCCAGTCCGGCGGCAGTCATGGCCGCCTGGAAGCCGCGATACCGGGCGAGGCCGGTGGACACGTCCTGCGGCCCGGCGACGCACGCGATCTTGCGGTGGCCGAGCGACAGCAGGTGACTGATCGCCATCTTGACCCCGCGCTCGTTGTCCACCGTGACCGCGGGCAGGCTGTAGTCCTCGGCGATCCGGTTCATCAGCACGACCGGCATGCCGGCCCGCACCGCCTCGGCCAGCAGCGGGTTGCGCAGGTGCGCCGTGGCCAGCACGTAGCCGTCGACGTGACGGGCCCGCATCTGCTCGAACACCTTCCGCTCGCGGGCGTCGTCACCGTCGGTGTTGCCGATGAGGGCGACGTAACCGTCGGCTCTCAGCCGGTCTTCGAGCCCGCGGACGATCGGCGGGAACAGCGGGTTGTTCAGGTCAGGGATGAGCACGCCTACCGTGTGTGACC
The DNA here is from genome assembly GCA_030041135.1 of Streptosporangiaceae bacterium. Taxonomy (GTDB): domain Bacteria; phylum Actinomycetota; class Actinomycetes; order Streptosporangiales; family Streptosporangiaceae; genus JAJYUU01. Next base: position 6,543 of record JASHOL010000484.1, read on the forward strand.
GCCGGGTCCGCAGGCTGCGGGCCACCGTATTCGGCCGGTAGCCGAGCTCGGCCGCCGCGGCCAGCACCCGGTTCGCGGTCTCTTCGCTTACGAGCAGCCGCGTTTCCGGGTTGAGCGCGCGCGACGCCGTCGCCGGGTGCACGCCGGCCAGCGTCGCAACGTCCCTCAGTTTCACAGCTGGCTCTGGCATTACCGCTCCGCTCCGGAGGCAGGAGAACGGCTCCCTGCCCGCTGACCTGCATCGTATCTCTGCGAATCAACCTCCTGCCTGATGTCGCGGCCCGGTGGGGGCCAGCCACCGCCGGAACCAGGCCACCATCCGGCGGCAGGTCTGATCGTTGATCTGCGGCGTGAGGAAGTGTCCGACTCCCGGATACTCCACGTACTCGATCCGGTCAGGCTCCCGCTCGTAGAACGGGGCAAGCCGGGCATGGAATGTCCTGATCGGGCCGGGCGGGCAGTGCTCGTCGAGTTCGGCGGCCTGGGTCAGGACTGCGGCCGGGAAGAAGCGGTCAGGGTGATGGTGCGGGCTGTGGGCGCTCGGAAGGGTCCACTCGGGCGAGCCGACGACCGGCGCCGCCGCTACCACCCTGGCGTCGGCGAGAACGGCCGCGTAACAGACGTTGGCCCCGAGCGACCGCCCGCCGATCCCGACCAGGCCGTCCCTGGCCAGGCCGCGGGCGGCCAGATCTTCGATGATCGACGGCACCTCGGCCGCGGTGTCGTCGATGAGCCGCAGGAAGTCGGTCTCGGTCGCCTCGAACTCGCGGTCCCATCGCTCATCGTTGAAGATCGCCTCGAACCCGGGGAGGCGCCGGTCGCCGTGGCCGACTGCGTCGACGCTGACGGCGAGGAACCCGGCCTCGGCGAGCGCCTGGGCGTAGTAACCGACGCGCTCCCTCGAGCCGCCGAACCCGTGATACAGCAGCACGGTCCCGTGCTCGGCGGCGAGCTCCGGCGCGTCACGGTACGACAGCGTGGCCGGGGCGCCCGCGACGCTGGACGTCTGCTGAGCAGCGGGCGACGTCATCAGTCCAGCGAAACAGCGGGCTCGGCGCCGGGCAACCGAATATCGCGTGCGCCCGGTCGGCGGGTGGTGGGGGCGCGTCGTGGCCGCCTG
>JASHOL010000485.1 GCA_030041135.1 Streptosporangiaceae bacterium
TGGCTCTGCGGTGGTCGAGTTGGCGCGGACGACCGGGTCTGCGGTCCGCGCGAGCGGACGCGGGCTCGCGCTGGTGTCGGTGCCCGGCCGGTACGCGTTCGCCGAGGCGATGGATGCGCTCGACGCGGGCTCCGACGTGATGATCTTCTCGGACAACATGCCGGTCGAGCAGGAGGTGCTGCTCAAGGACCTGGCCGCGGAGCGCGGCCTGCTCGTACTCGGGCCGGACTGCGGCACCGCGATCGTCGGCGGCGTCGGGCTCGGCTTCTCCCACACTCTGGAGCCTGGGCCCGTGGGGCTGGTCGCTGCCTCAGGCACGGGCGCGCAGCAGGTGCTGTGCCTGCTCGCCCACGCGGGCGCTGGCGTGAGCGCAGCCCTCGGCGTCGGCGGGCGCGACCTGTCGGCGGAGGTCGGCGGTCGCTCGGCTCGCGCCGCGCTGGCCGCGCTTGACGAGGACCCGGCGACCGAACTGATCCTGCTGATCTCCAAGCCGCCCGCGCCGGAGGTTGCCCGCGAGGTCAGGGAGCTGGCCGCCACGCTCGCGACCCCCGTGCAGTTTGCGCTGGTTGGCCTGGGCGAGCCCGATCTCACCGCCGCGACCGAGCAGACCCTGCGCGCACTCGGCCGGCCGGTGCCGACCTGGCCACGCTGGCTGGCGGCCCAGGAGGGGCCGCGAACCGGCGCGCTGCGCGGGCTGTTCGCTGGCGGCACGCTGTGCGACGAGGCGCTGGCGATCGCCAGCGAGCGGCTGGGGCCGGTCAAGTCGAACGTCCCCCTGGACCCGGCCCTGTATCTGAACCCGCATGCGGTTGCGACGACCCACGCCATGATCGACTTCGGCGACGATCAGCTGACCACGGGACGCGCGCACCCGATGATCGATCAGTCCCTCCGCCTGGAGCGGCTAGCCGCCGAGGCCAGCAGTCCGGACACGGCTGTCATCCTGCTTGACGTCGTGCTCGGGCACGGCGCGCATCCCGATCCGGCGGCGGAGCTAGCGCCTGCCATCGCCGCAGCGCGCGGGCGCTCCGGCCCGGTGGTCGTCGTGTCGCTGGTCGGCACGGCGTCCGACCCGCAAGACCTGGCCGGCCAGGCCAGCGCCCTGCAGGCGGCTGGCGCGCACGTGTTCGCCTCCAACGCGCAGGCCACCGTCTTCGCGTGCGAGCAGATCAGCCGGGCGTCATGACCGACCTGCTGCGGCGTGAGCCGCACGTGATCAGCGCCGGGCTGGAGCTGCTGGCCGACGCGGCGGAGCGGCAGGCCGCGCGGGTCACCAGGGTGGACTGGAAGCCGCCGATGACGGGCACCGAGGGCGACCTCGTTACGGTTCTGGGGGACCGGCGGCGGACCGACGCCAATGCGTTCGCGGTAGGCCGGATGCTGGCGGCGCGGGCCTTGCTAGTCGACCTAATGCCGGCGCGGGACGCGCTGGGCCTGCGGCCCGGCGAGTTCCTGCACGCGGGACCGCCGATCACCTGGGACCGCGCCTCAGGCCCACTGCGCGGAGCGCTGATGGGCGCGGCCGTGTTCGAGGAACTAGCCGCCGACCCGCAGGACGCCGCCGCGATGGCGGAGCGCGGCGGCTTCGCACTCGACCCGTGCCACGCACATCACGCGGTCGGCCCGATGGCGGGCGTGATCTCCCCGTCGATGTGGCTGTTCGTGCTGGAGGATCAGGCCACCGGCCGCCGCGCGTACTGCTCGCTGAACGAGGGCCTCGGCAAGGTGCTGCGGTACGGCGCCTACTCGCCGGAGGTGATCGACCGGCTGCGGTGGATGGCGTCGGTGCTCGGGCCGCTGCTCCAGTCGGCCATCCGCGCGGGCGGTCCCGTCGATGTCACCGCGATCCTGGCCCAGATGGTCCAGATGGGCGACGAAGCCCACAACCGCAATCGGACCGGCACCCTAATGCTGCTGCGCGACGTACTGCCTTGGCTGGTCGAGGCTTCGTTCCCGGCATCGGATGTGTCGGCGGCGGTCACCTTTATCGGGGGCAATGACCACTTCTTCCTCAACCTCGCGATGCCGGCCTGCAAGCTCGCGCTCGACGCGGCCCGCGACGTGCCCGGCTCGACCATGGTCGTCGCGATGGCCAGGAACGGCACCGACTTCGGCATCCAGGTCGCGGGGACCGGGGACCAGTGGTTCACCGCGCCGGCGCTGACTCCGCGGGGACTGTTCCTCGGCGATTATGGTCCGGCGGACGCGAACCCGGACATCGGCGACTCGGCGATCACGGAGACGGCGGGCCTCGGCGGCTTCGCGATGGCGGCGGCCCCGGCAATCGTGCGGCTCGTCGGCGGTTCGGTCAGCGACGCGCTCGCCGCGACCCGGCGGATGTACGAAATCACTTTGGCCGAGCACCAGCATTTTCAGGTGCCCGCGCTCGACTTCCGCGGCACCCCGGCCGGCATCGACGTCACGCTCGTGGCACGCACAGGGATCCTGCCGCAGATCAACACCGGCATGGCCGGGAGGGTCGCCGGAACCGGCCAGGTCGGGGCCGGCCTCGTGACCCCGCCGGCGGGGGTGTTCCCCGCGGCGCTTCGCGCTCTGGCCAAGGCAACAGCAACGTCCCCGCAGCCGCGCTAGCCGGCGAGCATCTGGCTGACAGCCTGATGCGAAACACCCAGCAAGATGCTGATATCACGCTGCGGAGACCCTCGGCTTTGAGGCGCTGCGCGGTCTCCCTGGTCAGGTAGACGGCGTCTATCCGTAGCCGCTCCGCTTCTTCCCTCGTGCTCCGCGTCTGGCTGACAACCTCTGCGAGGGCGGCCTCAAGCACAGGCACGATCTCGACTTCGCCCGTCTCGCCGACTTCCACACCGAAATGCACGGCCAGCAAGTCCCGCACTACGTTCTCGGCTTGATCCAGTCGCCTGGCCTGGGTGAAGGCCGGATGCGACAATCCGTCTCCCGTAGTGTTCACCCGGCCGCCACGTTCTGGCGGCGAGCCCGCGGGTTAGCATGAGGCAGCGTGATCGACTACCACGTACACCTGTGGCGTCACGCGCCGCACTTGTCGCTGCAGGCAACCGTCGACCAGCTGGCCGCGTACTGCGAGCGGGCGGCGAACCTCGGCGTTACCGAGATCGCGGTCACCGAGCACACCTCGCGGTTCGCCCAGGTCGACGCGCTCGTGCGCGGCTGGTGGGACCGGGATCCGAACCCGGCCCTGCGGGCCGCGACGCTGGCGTACTGGGACGGCGAGCTTGGCGCCGATCTGGACCAGTACGTGGAGACCGCGCTGGCGGCGAGGCGGGCGGGCCTGCCGGTCGTGGTCGGCCTGGAGGTGGACTACCTCCCCGGCCAGATGGACAGGGTGGCCGCGCTTCTCGACGGGTATCCGTTCGACGTCCTGCTCGGCAGCGTGCACTGGATCGGCGCGTGGCTGATCAACGCGCTCGACGGGAGGGATGCGCAGGATCAGTGGATCAGCCGGGGCGTTGACCGGGTCTGGGACTCCTATACCAGGTCGCTCGAGGAGCTCGCGGCCACCCGCGCGGTCGACGTCCTCGCGCATCCGGACCTCGCGAAGGTGGCGGGGTACCGCCCGGATGTGCCCGCGGAGTTCTACGAACGGATCGCGGAGGCCGCCCGCGCCTGCGGCCTGGCCGCGGAGCTGAACTCATCGGGCTGGCGCAAGCCCTGCGCGGAGGCCTATCCGGCCCCTGACCTGCTGACGCGATTCCTGCGACGCGGCGTGCCGATCACCACCGCCTCCGACGGACATGAGCTGACTGAAGTCTCGTGGCGCATCGGCGACGTGACGGCGATGGCCGTGCAAGCCGGCTATCGCGAGGTCAGCGTGTTCCGCGGCCGCAGTCGCACTCAGCGCCCGATTTCGCGTACACCCGCCGGGTCGGAACGTGGTCAGCCCTGAGTAGCCTGCCTGGCCATTAGGCTGGTGCGCACGGCTCGGCAAGCTGCGAGGGCAAGCGGAGGTTCGGGGCGCTCGCGGGGTGCAGGCGGAGGTTCGGGCGCTCGCCCGGGTGCAGGCGGAGGTTCCGGCGCTCGCCGGGGGCAGGCGGGAGGCTGGGATGGAATCCGATCGGTGGGTTGTCGTCGGGCTCGACAGCGGCGGCACCACGATCAACGCGACGGTGCTCGACGGCGACGGCAAATTCCTGGTCGAGGAGATGGTCGAGTCGCCGAGCTGCGTCCTTGACGGCCCGGACAAGGCCGTCGACGCGCTCGCCCACGCACTGGAAGACGCGCTGAGGATGACCGGCATCCCGCCCGCCGCTGTCCGCGCGGTCGGGCTCGACACGCCTGGACCGGTCACGGCCGATGGCGTCATCTCATTGAAGGGCGCGACCAACTTCGCCAGCCCGCAGTGGCGCGGCTTTGACGTGCGCAGCGCCCTGGAGGCCAGGATCGACTTCCCTGTCGTGTTCAACAATGACGCGAACGCCGCTGCGCTGTACGCCCACTACGCCCACTTCGGTTCGACCGAGGCGTTGCTGAGATCGTCGGTCTGCGTTGTCGTGGGCACCGGGCTCGGCGGCGGCGTCGTCGAAGCGGGCCAGGTCATCAGGGGCGCGGCCGGGATGGCGGGCGAACTCGGCCACATCTGGCTGCCGCTGGACGGGCTGCTCGAGCCGGGCCAGCCCGTGCCTGTCTGCAATTGCGGCCTGCCCGGTGATGCAGAAAGCTTCGCGTCCCTGACCGGCATCCAGAAGAGCCTGCTGCCTTACTGGCTGAGCCGCTTCCCCGGCCACGAGCTGGCGGGCCAGCCCGCCGCCGTGGCGGCGAAGCTCGTCCGCGGCTACGGCGAGGCCGGCGATCCGCTAGCACTGAAGATCTTCGAGCAGCAGGCCATGGCCATCGGCAGGCTGCTGACGATCGCCGCCAACTTCACCGACCCGCACGTCTACCTTCTCGGTGGCGGTGTCGTCGAGGCCGCGCCGCACTTCAGGGACTGGTTCCTCGATCGGGTCAGGCAGCACACCGTGCTGCGCGAGGAACAGGCTCGCGTCGAGTCGATCGCCCTGGTGCCGGATCTGGACATGGCCGGAGCCAGGGGCTCCGCCATTGCCGCGCGCGCAGCGGTGCTCACTGGTGCCGGGGTCGTGGCGGGTGGACCGCGTAGCCGTGAGATCCCGCTCGAGTAGTCCAGGGCTGCAGCCCACCAGCCACAGTCCATAGGGTCTAGAAATATGAGCCGACAGCGGCAGGCACAAATCGGGGCGCGGGTACGCGCAGCGCACCTGGATCATTTTTGCCCTGGAGGTCTCGGGCTTCCGGTAACAAACCTCGGCCCGGTCGGGCTCGGCCAGCGCGATGCTACGTGCTGGGTAACGCCCGGTACCGGGGCGTGTGCCGCAGGCGAGCGATGCGAACGCTGCGGGCGGATCATCGCGCCGGGGCAGGACGCCCGTAGGCGCGTCAGCAGAGACTGGGTGCACGAGAACTGCCCGGCATGACCGGTAGCCCAGGCGGATTGCCTTGGGCTAGCAGGACGGCGGTCACAACGGTAGCCTCCCGTCGTGGGCCGGGTGGAAGACGAGATCCGCGTCGACGCCGAGGATGCTCTTGGTGCGATCGAGGGCCTGGAAGTCCGCCGCATGTTCAGCGGCTGGGGCTTCTACCAGCGCGGCTTGCTTTTCGCGGCCGCATGGGATGGCGAGTTCCGCTTTCGCACCAGGCAGGGCGGCCACTGGGAATACGAGGCTGTTGACCGGAAGCTGCTGGACCGCCCGGACGAGCTAGTCAGCGCCGCCCGCGCGAACCTGGCCAGGCTCCGGGCCGAGCCTGCGGCCGCCAGGGCCAGCAACCGCCGATCGGGAGCGGCTCGTCGCAGGCGGTAGAGAGCGGCCAGCCCTTCACGTGGCGGCGTTCGGCCCGCTACGCGAGCCGCCTTTCGCAGCGGGCTGGCTCGCATAGCGAGCCGGATGCTAGCGGTCGGCCGGGACGCCATCGGCTGGGATCTCGTCCACGGCGGTCGTCGTCAGCTCCGAGCCGTGGTGGGCGGTCCTGGTCGCCAGGTCCCTGGAGTACCTGGCGATGATCTGCCTGACCCGGTGGGCCGCGAGCGGCCCGAGCAGGTCATACGTCGCGATGAACAGGTCACGGGCAGCGGCGCGGGGCCAGGCTGGCGGCAGGAGTTCGGCCGGCAGGTCGGGATCCAGGGCGGGAAACGCGCGCCACTCGTCCATGAGGCGTGTCCTGGCCACGAGCGCCTCCACCGGGGACATCCGCCCGGCCAGAGCGCGGCCGTGCAGCCGCTCGGCGAACTCGATGAACTCTTCATACCTGGCGCGCAGGTCGTCCAGGTCCCAGGCTCGCTGCGGCAGGCCGTCGGGCCCGGCACCGGGGACAGCGGTCGCGCGGAACGTCGTCGCGGTCGTGATGTCCAGGTCCTTCAGCAGCGCGACGACCTCGCTGACCTGGTCGCGCGGGGCGAGCCAGAGCCCGTCGTAGAGCGGAGCGAAGCCGAGCCAGCGAAGCTGCTTGCGTAGCGCGTCGCGAACGGCACGGTTGTGCTCAGGGATCGAGAAGGCCAGCAGGCTCCACGTGCCGTCCCAGGGCTGCGAGACTCGCCCGAACGAGAAAATGTGCCGCGCGCCCTCGTCGAGTATCTGGGCAGCGCGGTCGCTCAGCTGGACGAAGGTCCGTCGGCCACTGCGAGAGGTCATGAGCAGCTTGTTCCTCGTCAGCCGGCTGAGCGCCGCGCGCGCCGCCGAGTCGCTGACGCCGAACTCGGCCAGCAGCGCTACGAGGGCAGCCGACGGCAGCGACTCGGTGCGCTGCCACCAGTAATCGCCGAGCAGCGTCAGCAGCAGTCGCGGGGGCCGCTGGGCACCGCTCCATGTGCGCGGCTCGCCGCCATCATCGGCACCCACGACTGCGACGTCGGCGTAGACGTAGGCGTGCGACATGGCCACGGTCAGAGCCTAGCGAATGGTCGTGCACTCAGCGTCCTGCTATCGGCCTCGATCCTGCTCACGACCGACGTAGCCTTTGTCATATATTGGCCTCGGCGACTCGCGCGCTGGCCGGCTGCTACCCGGCGACGGCAGCGGACCGGAATCGCGACGGCGACGGGGCTCGCGCATGCAAGGGAGAGCTGATCGTGGAGATCTCACTCGACGGCAAGGTTGCGCTCGTTACCGGCTGCGGGCCCAACATCGGCAGCGGCGTAGCGCTGGCGCTCGCCCGCTACGGCGCGAAGGTGGCCTG
>JASHOL010000486.1 GCA_030041135.1 Streptosporangiaceae bacterium
TCCGATGCCATAGTTACGGCCCCCTGGCCTGGTGATAGCTGAAAGTAACGGTTACGGACAGTGACGGTAAGCCCCGCAGAGCGCAAGGTCAAGCCGAATGGCAAAAAGCGGATGAACTAGCGCGCGTCACCCCAAGCCAGTGTTGTCGGGCTAGAGGCACCAAGCGATCGCGGAGAAGCCCGCCGCTGCAGGCGATCTGGAGGCTGGCAGACCGCGCGGGCACGCCGGTTTGCCGGAACCTGCGACCGCCTAAATGTTGCAGATTGTGACAGAAATCACCGATCACTATGTGTCATATTCTAATGGCCTTCCGTAAGCACTGTCGCCGGGCGGCCTTCACGGCATCTGCGCCAGCCACTCTGCAGCTGCGGTCGACGCGCTGGCACCGCCGACGCCCAGCGCGGCGTACCGCTGCCCTAGCGACATTGTGCAAGTTCGCCATGTTTCGAGGTCCAGCCGCCGGCACGCTGGCGAGGTCCGGCGGGCCGCGTGCGGCGGCTGGTACGGTTGAGCAGACAGACGTCCTTTAAGCCCCGTCCGGAGAGGCGGGAAAGGGGGTCCTTTTGATGCATGCCCTTCATGCAGGCGCTGGCCCGCACGTGAGTCCTGCGGCGACTGCGAGTCACGCATCGGCCCGGCTTCCGGGCGGCAAGGTCGTTCTCGGAGCGGAGGAGATCCGTAGGGCGCTCACCAGGGTCGCCCACGAGATCCTGGAGCGGACCGACGGCGCGGGTGACGTCATCCTGCTAGGGATCCCGACCAGGGGAGTGCCGCTGGCCGGGCGTCTGGCAGCCGGCCTTGCCCAGGTCGAGGGCCGGCCGGCTCCGGTGGGCTCGCTGGACATCACGATGTACCGGGACGACCTGCGCATGCGGCCGGCCAGGACGCTGGGCCACACCGATGTCCCGCCTTCGGGCATCGACGGCAAGATCGTGGTCCTGGTGGACGACGTCTTGTACTCGGGCCGGACGGTTCGGGCGGCTTTGGACGCCCTGAACGACCTGGGCCGCCCGCGAGCCGTGCAACTGGCAGTCCTCGTCGACCGGGGCCACCGCGAGCTGCCGATCAGGCCCGACTACGTGGGCAAGAACCTCCCGACGTCACAACGCGAGGTCGTCCAGGTGCTTGTCAGCGAGATCGACGGCCAAGACGCGGTGATGCTCGGCAAGGAGCCAGGCCCTGACGAGCCGGAGGAAAGCCAGTGATCCGCCACCTGATCTCGGCTGCCGACTTGAGCCGGGACGACGCGCTGCTGATCCTCGATACCGCCGAAGAGCTGGCCCAGGTGGCGGAACGGCCGATCAGGAAGCTACCCACGCTGCGCGGGCGGACGGTGGTCAACCTCTTCTACGAGGACTCCACCAGGACCAGGATCTCGTTCGAGGCCGCCGCCAAGCGCCTGTCCGCCGACGTGATCAACTTCTCGGCCAGGGGCTCGAGCGTCGCCAAGGGCGAGAGCCTCAAGGACACGGCGCTCACCCTCGAGGCGATGGGCGCCGACGCCGTCGTCGTCAGGCACAGTGCATCGGGCGCTCCGCACCGGCTCACCCGATGGGTCCGCGGCAGCGTGGTCAACGCGGGCGACGGCACGCACGAGCACCCGACCCAGGCGCTGCTTGACGCCTTCACGATGCGCCGCCGGCTCGGCCGGCTCGACGGGTTGCGTGTCACGATCGTCGGCGACGTCCTGCACAGCCGCGTAGCTCGGTCGAACGTCCTGCTGCTGCGCACCCTCGGCGCGGAGGTCACGCTGGTCGCTCCGCCCACGCTTCTGCCGATAGCGGTATCCACCTGGCCGTGCGAGGTCGGTTACGACCTGGACGCGGAGCTGCCGAAGAGCGACGTGGTGATGATGCTGCGCGTCCAGGCCGAGCGGATGAACGCCGCCTACTTCCCGACTGTCCGCGAGTACAGCCGCCGGTACGGGCTCGACGGCAACCGCATGGCGCTGCTGCCCGAGCACGCGATCGTCATGCATCCGGGTCCGATGAACCGCGGCGTCGAGATCGCCGCCGATGTAGCCGACTCGCCCAGGTCGACGATCGTCGAGCAGGTGGCCAACGGCGTCAGCATCCGGATGGCCGTGCTGTACCTGCTGCTGGGCGGATCGGAGTCAGGAACCGACCGAACGGAGGCGGCCCGATGACGACCGGCGCAACCGAGGGCCCGCAAGCCTGGCTGATCAAGGGCGCACAGCCTCTCGGCGGCCCGGCTACCGACCTGCTGCTGCGGGACGGTGTCATCACGCAGGCCGGTCACGCGCTCAGTGCCCCCGGCGCCCAGCAACTCGACGCCGCCGGCCTAGTCGCGCTGCCCGGGCTCGTCGACCTGCACGCGCACCTGCGCGAGCCTGGCCGCGAGGATGCCGAGACTGTGCTGACCGGCACTGCCGCGGCAGCGCTCGGCGGTTTTACCGCGGTGCACGCGATGGCCAACACCGATCCAGTCGCCGACACGGCCGGCGTGGCCGAGCAGATCTGGCGGCTCGGCCGCCGGGCCGGCTACTGCGACGTGCGGCCTGTGGGCGCGGTGACGGCGGGGCTGAACGGCAGCCGGCTGGCCGAGCTCGGCGCGATGGCCGACTCCGCCGCCAGGGTGCGGGTCTTCTCCGACGATGGCCGGTGCGTGTCCGATGCGGTGCTGATGCGGCGCGCACTGGAATACGTCAAGGCCTTCGACGGTGTCATCGCCCAGCACGCCCAGGAGCCGCGCCTGACCGATGACGCGCAGGTCAACGAGGGCGAGGTTTCGGGACGGCTCGGCCTGGCCGGCTGGCCCGCGGTCGCCGAGGAGGCGATCATCGCCAGGGATTGCCTGCTGGCCGCGCACGTGGACTCGGCGCTGCATATATGCCACGTGTCGACGGCGGGCTCGGTCGAGATCATCCGATGGGCCAAATCCAAGGGATGGCGGGTCACCGCGGAGGTCACGCCGCACCATCTGCTGCTCACCGATGAACTCGCCGCGAGCTATGACCCCGTCTTCAAGGTCAACCCGCCGCTGCGCACGGCTGCGGATGTGGCGGCACTGCGGGATGCGCTGGCCGACGGAACGATCGACTGCGTCGCGACCGACCACGCGCCGCACCCGCTGGAGGACAAGGAGACCGAGTGGCAGGTGGCCGCCTTCGGCATGACCGGCCTGGAGACGGCGCTGCGGGTGGTGCACGAGGCCATGGTCGCGACCGGTCTGCTCGACTGGGCCGGGGTGGCCGACCGGATGTCGGCAAGGCCCGCGGTCATCGGCCGGCTGGACGGGGTATGGGCGCCGCTGCACGGGCGCGCGCTCGCTGTCGGCTCGCCCGCCAATCTCGTCCTCTATGACCCCTCGGCGCGGGATGTGGTCGACCCGGCTCAGCATGCCTCGCGCAGCCGCAACAGCCCGTTCGCGGGGATGGAACTGCCCGGCCGTGTGCAGGCCACGTTCCTGCGCGGCGTCGCGACCGTGCTGGACGGGAAGCTAGCCCGGTGAGCGGATCAGCAGCGGGGCGGCCCGCGATGCTGGTACTCGAGGACGGGACCGCGTTTCGCGGTACCTCCTTCGGGGCCGATTCGGAGACCTTCGGCGAGATGGTCTTCAACACCGGGATGACTGGTTACCAGGAAACCCTGACCGACCCGTCCTACTGCCGTCAGATTGTCGCGATGACTGCCCCGCATGTCGGCAACACCGGCGTCAATGACCAAGATCCTGAGTCCCGGCGGATCTGGGTGAGTGGCTACGTGATCCGCGAGCTGGCCCGGGTGGCGTCCAACTGGCGGTCGCAGCGCAGCCTGGAGGACGAACTGGCTCGGCAGGGAGTGACCGGCATTGCGATCACGGGCACCAGGCTGCTGACCAGGCACCTGCGCGCTGAGGGCGCCATGCGCGCCGGGATTAGCGCCGCCACCGACGATGCAGGCGAACTGCTGGAACGGGTCCTGGCGAGCCCGCCGATGACCGGGGCGGACCTCGCCAGCGAAGTCTCGACACCCCGCCCTTACGTGGTCAGGCCGCTCGACGGCACGCCGGTCAGGTACCGGGTCGCGGCCGTCGACCTGGGCATCAAGTCCGCCACCCCCCGGTCGATGGCCGCGCTCGGGTGTGAGGTGAACGTGCTGCCCGCCACCACCAGCGCCGAAGAGATCCTGGCTGGCAGCCCCGACGGCGTGTTCTTCTCCAACGGGCCAGGCGATCCGGCCGCGGCCGGCTACGCGGTCGAGACCATGCGGGCAGTACTGGGCGAGCGAGTGCCGGTATTCGGCATCTGCCTGGGCAGCCAGATCCTCGGCCGCGCCCTTGGCCTGGGAACCTACAAGCTCAGGTTCGGCCACCGCGGCGTAAACCAGCCGGTCCAGGATGTGCGGACCGGGCGGGTGCAGATCACCAGCCACAATCACGGCTTCGCGGTAGCGATGCCGGGCGCCGAAGCCCGTGTCGCAAATTCCGGTGCCGCAAATTCCGGTGCCGCAGTCAGCGATGCGGCAGTCAGTGCCGCCACCAGCCGTATGGCGGACAGCCGGGCGGTGGGTGCGGACGCCGGTGTCGGCGGCGCTGCCCGTGCTGCGCTCGCCGCAGCGGGCGCCCGATTCGACACGGCGTTCGGCCCGGCCGAGGTCTCCCACGTGAACCTCAACGACGGCGTCGTGGAAGGCCTGCGGCTGCTGGATGGGCCGGCGTTCAGCGTGCAGTACCACCCGGAGGCCGCACCCGGCCCGCACGATGCATCAGGGCTGTTCACCGAGTTCTGCGAGTTGATGGAGCGATCCAGATGAGCAAGGTCCACGGTGCCTAAGCGCCCCGATCTCAAGTCGGTACTCGTTATTGGCTCAGGGCCGATCGTCATCGGCCAGGCCTGCGAGTTCGACTACTCGGGGACCCAGGCGTGCCGGGTGCTGCGGTCCGAGGGCATCCGGGTCAGCCTGGTCAACTCGAACCCGGCGACGATCATGACCGATCCCGAGTTCGCCGACGCCACCTACGTGGAGCCGATCACCACGGACGTCCTGGAGAAGGTGATCGCCAGGGAACGGCCGGACGCTATTCTGCCTACCCTCGGCGGGCAGACCGCGCTCAATGCCGCGGTCGCCCTGCACGACGCCGGCACCCTGGCCAAGTACAGCGTGGAGCTGATCGGGGCTGGCATCGATGCGATCCGGGCAGGCGAGGACCGGAGCAAGTTCAAGGACATCGTCACCGGCGTCGGCGCGCAGGTGCCGGAGAGCCGCATCTGCCACAGCCTCGACGACTGCCAGCAGGCGGCCGCTGAGCTAGGCTTCCCCGTGGTCGTGCGACCCTCGTTCACGCTGGGCGGCACCGGCTCGGGCATCGCGCGCGGCGCGGCGGACCTGGACCGGATCGCTGGCGCCGGCCTGGACGCCAGCCCGGTGACCGAGGTGCTGCTTGAAGAGTCCGTGCTCGGCTGGAAGGAGTACGAGCTCGAGCTCATGCGCGACAAGCACGACAATGTCGTGATCGTCTGCTCCATCGAGAACATTGACCCGATGGGCGTGCACACAGGCGACTCGGTCACGGTGGCCCCGGCCATGACGCTCACCGACCGCGAATACCAGCGCATGCGGGACGTGGCCATCGACACGGCGCGGGCGGTCGGGGTGGACACCGGCGGCTGCAACATCCAGTTCGCCGTACACCCGCAGACGGGCCGGATGGTCGTCATCGAGATGAACCCTCGGGTGTCCCGCTCCAGCGCGCTTGCGTCCAAGGCGACGGGCTTCCCGATCGCGAAGATCGCGGCCCGGCTGGCGATTGGCTACACGCTTGACGAAATCCGCAACGACATCACCGGCGAAACCCCGGCCAGCTTTGAGCCCGCGCTCGACTACGTGGTCGTCAAGGTGCCGCGGTTTGCGTTCGAGAAGTTCCCTGGCGCCGACCCGATGCTGACCACGCACATGAAGTCCGTCGGCGAGGCCATGGCGATCGGCCGCAGCTTTCCCGAGGCGCTGCAGAAGGCGCTGCGTTCGCTGGAGCAGCCGAGCGCGCCACTGCACTGGCGTCATCCGGCCGGCGACAAGGCCGATCTCCTGGCCAGGTGCGCGGCGCCGCACGACGGTCGGCTGTCCACAGTGCATCAGGCCCTGCGGGCCGGAGCAACGGTCGACGAGGTGTCGGGCGCGTCCAACATCGATCCGTGGTTCGTGGATCAGATCGCCGGCATCGACGAGATCGCGATGGAAATCCAGCGGCAGGCGGCACGCGCGGCTCTCGGCAGCCAGACGGAAACGGCTGCCTCCAGCCCCGCGCGTCGCCTGCCGACAGAGTTGCTAAGGCGAGCTAAGCAGGCCGGGTTCTCTGACGCACAACTTGGACAGCTGCTGGACTTGTCAGAAACGGAGGCTCGCGGCCTTCGGTACGGGCTCGGCGTGAGGCCCGTCTATCACATGGTGGATACGTGCGCCGCGGAGTTCGAGGCGCGGACGCCGTACCTGTACTCGACGTATGACATGGAATCTGAGGTGCCGGCGGGGAGTAAGCCCAAGGTGATCATCCTCGGCAGCGGGCCCAACCGGATCGGCCAGGGCATCGAGTTCGACTACGCCTGCGTGCACGCCTCGTTCGCGCTGTCCGAGACCGGTTATGAGACCGTGATGGTCAACTGCAATCCCGAGACCGTGTCGACCGACTATGACACCTCGGACCGGCTGTACTTCGAGCCGCTCACCCTGGAGGACGTGCTCGAGGTCGTGGCCGCCGAGCGCCAGGCGGGTCCGGTGGCCGGGGTAATCGTTCAGCTCGGCGGCCAGACGCCGCTCGGGCTGGCCAGGGCGCTGGCGGCCGAGGGCGTTCCCGTCGTCGGCACGTCGCCGGACGCCATCCACCTGGCCGAGGACCGGGGCGAGTTCGGCGCAGTGCTGGCGGCGGCCGGGCTCCCGGCGCCACGGCATGGCACCGCCACGTCAGTGGACCAGGCCGAGGCGGTGGCGAAGGAGATCGGCTACCCGGTGCTCGTCCGGCCCTCGTACGTGCTCGGGGGGCGCGGCATGGAAATCGTCTACGACGAGTCCGGCCTGGCCGATTACGTCCGGCGGGCGACCGAGGCCAGCCCAGAGCATCCGGTGCTGATCGACCGGTTTCTTGACGACGCCATCGAGATCGACGTGGACGCCCTGTACGACGGGCAGGAGCTTTATCTCGGCGGCGTGATGGAGCACATCGAGGAGGCGGGAATCCACTCAGGCGACTCGGCGTGCGCGCTGCCGCCGATTACCCTCGGTCAGGAATACATCAAGCTGATCCGCGACTCCACCGAGGCGATCGCGCGCGGGGTCGGCGTGCGTGGCCTGCTCAACGTCCAGTACGGTCTCGCCGCGGGCGTGCTCTACGTGCTCGAGGCTAATCCGCGCGCGTCCAGGACAGTCCCCTTCGTGTCCAAGGCCACAGCGGTCCCGCTGGCCAAGGCGGCGGCGCGCGTCATGCTCGGCGCGGCCATCAGCCAGCTGCGCGGGGAGGGCATCCTGCCGCCCGAGGGAGACGGCGGCACGCTGCCGCTGGACGCGGCCATCGCGGTCAAGGAAGCCGTGCTGCCGTTCAACCGGTTCGCCGACGAGCGCGGCGAGGGCGTGGACACGGTACTCGGCCCGGAGATGCGCTCGACCGGCGAGGTCATGGGCATCGACGAGGTATTCGGCACCGCCTACGCCAAGTCGCAGGCGGCCGCCTACGGGTCGCTGCCGGTGAAGGGCCGTGCCTTCGTCTCGGTGGCGGGCAAGGATAAGCGCAACATGATCTTCCCAGTCAAGCGGCTGGCGGACCTGGGCTTCGAGATCTGGGCCACGAGGGGGACCGGCGAGGTCCTGCGCCGCAACGGAGTGCGTGCCACGATCGTGCGTAAGCACAGCGAGGGACCGGGACCCGATGGCGAGCCCACTATCGTGGAGCGCATCCTGGCCGGTCAGGTAGACCTGATCGTGAACACGCCGTTTGGCGGGCCCGGTCAGTCCGGGTTCCGCCGGGACGGGTATGAGATCCGGACCGCCGCCGTGCGCCGCGGCGTTCCCTGCATCACTACCGTTCAGGGTCTGGCTGCTGCCGTGCAGGGCATCGAGGCCATTGACCGGGATGAGGTGGGGGTGCGGTCGCTGCAGGAGCACGCGGCACGCCTTCGTCGCACGCCGGCAGCGCAGCTAGGGACGTGATATGCGGTACAAGTCATGAATCCGGGGGAGATGGAAGCCCAGGCCGGGCCCGTGCAGGTGCGCGGGACCGTGCTGACCGTCCGCCGGGTTGATGCGTACCACGCCATGACTCTGGTCGCTCCTGCGGTCGCGGCGCGGTTCAGGCCGGGCCAGTTCATCACCCTCGCAGTCGGCGGACCGGACACGTCCATGCTGCTCAGCAGGGCGTTCTCGATCCACGACGTGCGCGGTGACCACGGCGGCACCGTCGAGTTCGTGTTCGCCGTGCAAGGCCGCGGCACCAAGTGGCTGGCCGAGCGCCGGGCCAGGGACGTGCTCGACGTCACCGGTCCGCTTGGTCGGCCTTTCCCGCTGCCCCGCGACCCGGCAAGCTGCCTGCTGATCGGCGGCGGTTATGGCAGCGCGCCGCTGTTCTCGCTGGCCGACCGGCTGCGCGAGCGGCGCTGCCAGGTCGACTTCCTGCTGGGCGCGGGCACCGGAGACCGGGTCTTCGGCGCGCTCACCGCGCGCCGGACCGGACGCACCGCGACGATCACGACCGAGGACGGCTCGCTTGGCTCGCGGGGGATGGTCACCGACATGCTGGACCAGGTGATTCACGAGGCCAGGACCGACGTCATCTACGCGTGCGGCCCGATGCCGATGCTGCGCCAGATCACCGCGCTGGCCGGGCGGTACGACATCCCGGTGCAGGCGGCCGTGGAGGAGGCCATGGCCTGCGGCGTCGGCGTGTGCATGACGTGCGTGCTCCCGGTCATCGGCAGCGACGGGATCACCCGGATGGTGCGGTCGTGCGTAGACGGCCCGGTCTTCCGCGGCGAGCAGGTCCGCTGGGACGACGTGGGAACGATCCCGTTTGATGCGTTCGGCGCGCCCGGCTGGGAACCACGCTCGCGCCGCGCGGGGCTAGGTGGCGCTCAGGCTGGCAACGGGACCGCAGGCGGCGCGGCGCGGGAACGGGGCAGGCCCGGCGCTGACCAGCCCCAGGGCAGGAGGCCAGGTCATGGCGGTTGACCTTCGGACCAAGCTCGGTCACGTCGAGCTGCCCAACCCGATTCTGACCGCGTCAGGCTGCGCCGGCTCCGGCCGCGAACTGGCACAGTTCATGGACGTTTCAAAGATCGGCGCGATCGTCACCAAGTCGGTCATGATCGGCCCGCGCTCGGGTCGGCCGACGCCCCGCATGGCCGAGACGCCGAGCGGGATGCTGAATTCCATCGGGCTGCAGGGCCCGGGTATCGACGCGTTCTTGCAACGTGACCTGCCCTGGCTGCTGTCGCGCGGCGCCCGGGCCGTCGTCTCGATTGCCGGCGGCACCGTTGCCGAGTACGTCGACCTTGCGGCTCGGCTGTCAGACGCGGCCGGAGTGACCGCGATCGAGGTCAACATCTCCTGCCCGAACGTCGAGGACCGGGGCCAGGTCTTTGCCTGCGACCCGGACGCCTCAGCTGCCGTGATCGAAGCAGTCCGGGCCCGAGCCCGTTACGATATTCCGGTCTTTGCCAAGCTGTCGCCTGATGTCACGGACATCGTGACGGTGGCCAAGAGCTGCGTGAAGGCCGGCGCCGACGGCCTATCGATGATCAACACGCTGCTGGGCATGGTGATCGACACCGACACCATGCGGCCCCACCTGGCCGGGCTGACCGGCGGGCTGTCCGGGCCGGCCATCCGGCCGATCGCGGTGCGGTGCATCTGGCAGGTCAGGGAGGCGCTGCCCAACGTCCCGATCATCGGGATGGGCGGGGTACGGACCGGGCTGGATGCCCTCGAGCTGATCCTGGCGGGCGCGTCGATGGTTAGCGTGGGAACTACGATCTTCCATGATCCGTCTGCCTGCGCCCGGATCTTGCGCGAGTTGGAGGACGAGCTGACCGAGCGCGGCATCGACCGGCTCACGGACGTCGTTGGGCTGGCGCATCAGGCGCGGGCGATGGCGGGGCGCGCGATGAGCCCGAACGCGGGAACGAGGAGGAGATAGTGGCCGGCCTGGCACCGATTGCCGTGGCGCTGGACGCGCCGGACCTGGAGACCGCGGCGCGGTGGGCGGGCCTTGTCACCCCGCACGTCAGCACGCTGAAGATCGGGCTGGAGCTGTACCTGCGGTACGGGCCCGAGGTGGTCGCGTCCGTGCGTGGTGCCAGCGCGGTGCACGTATTCCTCGACCTGAAGCTGCACGACATACCCGCGACGGTGGCCGCGGCGGCCCGGGCGGTGGCCAGGCTGCGGCCGGCCATGCTGACCGTGCACGCGGCCGCGGGCGCGGCGGCGATCCAGGCTGCGGCGCAGGCAGCGCCCGGTGCCCGGATCGTGGCCGTGACGGTGCTGACCTCGCTGGGAGAGGCCGACCTGGACCGGATTGGGCTGGCCGGACCGGCCAGCGCGGCGGTCCGCCGACTGGCGGTGCTGGCGGTGGAGGCGGGTGCAACCGGCCTCGTGTGCTCGCCCCAGGAAGTGGCTGACGTGCGGTCGGAGGTCGGCGAGGACATCATGCTCATCACGCCGGGCGTGCGGCCTGCGGGGGCTGACGTGAACGACCAGGCGCGGGTGGCCACCCCGGAAGAGGCGCTGCGGGCAGGCGCCGACCTCCTGGTGATCGGGCGGCCCATCACCGGGGCTGCCGATCCCGGCGCCGCGGCGGCGGCGATCGCAGCCTCGCTGCGCCGCGCCGAGTACCTCCGCGGCTGACCCAGGCCAGCGCCCCGTTTCATGATCATGTAGTCCTGGTCGTCCGTCAGGCGCGGCACTACATGATCATGGAATGTGCCTACTCGAACGTGCGTGCGGACCCAAGTGGCGCGAGAATCGCCGAGACCGGTGCACTGGGGAGCATCCGGCCCGAATCCGGTCCGATTGCCACGGACCGGGGCAGCGCAGCATAGCTGGTCAGGGGGTAATGTCGTCGGCTGGAAGTCCAAAAACCTTGTGCTACCTGGGGAAATGCAGCTACGCTGAGTGCTCAGTTCTATACGGCGCGTCATATTGGATAATTTGTGCCGCCACAAACGGAGGTTCACGTTGCCGAGGCGAGCCGAACTCGCTAGTTTCCCCTCGCGGAGCGACTTTTTCGATACGAAACCCGAGGTGACCTCGCGTGGCTCTTCCCCCACTTACCCCCGAGCAGCGGGCGGCGGCGCTTGAGAAGGCGGCCCAGGCTCGCAAGGACCGTGCAGAAGTCAAGAACAAGCTCAAGCACGGCTCAACCTCCTTGCCCCAGGTCCTCAAGGAGGGGCAGACCGACGACGTTATTGGCAAGATGAAGGTGTCCGCCCTGCTGGAGTCCATGCCGGGCGTCGGCAAGGTGCGGGCCAAGCAGATTATGGAGCGGCTGGGCATCGCCGAGTCCCGCCGAGTCCGCGGCCTTGGCGCTAACCAGCGCAGCTCGCTGGAGGCGGAGTTCGGCACCGATATCTGACGGAGGCACATTGACGGACGGGGACGCGGGGCACGGCCTTGCAGCCAGGTCACGCCAGACGCGTGGGCTGCGGCGTGGTGCCCCTGTCCCGGCCCAGCTCACGGTCCTTTCCGGGCCGTCTGGCGTCGGCAAGGGGACGGTGGCGGCGCGGCTGAAGGAGCGCTGTCCGTGGATCTGGCAGTCGGTGTCGGTCACGACGAGGCCTCCCCGCCGCGGTGAGATCGACGGGCAGGAGTATTTCTTCGCCACTAAAGAGCAATTCCAGGGAATGGTCGCCGAGGGCGAGTTGCTCGAATGGGCCGAAAACTACGGCAATTTGTACGGCACCCGGCGCGCGCCCGTTCTGCACCGGCTGGACCAGGGACTGCCGGCCCTGCTTGAGCTGGATGTCAAGGGAGCTCTGCAGGTCCGGGCGGCGGTACCCGGCGCACTGCTGGTCTTCCTGGCCCCCCCGAGCTGGGAGGAACTGGTCCGCCGGCTGAAGCGTCGAGGCACCGAGTCACCTGAGGTCATCAGCCGGCGGCTGGAGGCGGCCAGGGACGAACTGGCAGCCGAGAGCGAGTTCGACATCACGCTGGTGAACACATCCGTCGATGACGTCTGTGACCAGCTGGTAAGCTTGATGATTGCCCAGGAGCCCGATGGCCATCCGGGCAATGACCGCAATCCACACCCGGAAGGCATACGGTGGCAGCGACTCCGGCCGTAGAAGGCATCATCAACCCGCCGATCGACGATCTGCTCCAGGTCGTTGACAGCAAGTACGGCCTCGTGATCATGGCGTCGAAGCGCGCGCGGCAGATCAATGCCTACTACGCCCAGCTCGGCGAGGGCCTGCTTGAGTACGTCGGGCCGCTGGTCGAGACCAGGGTGCAGGAGAAGCCGCTGTCGATCGCCCTGCGCGAGATCAGCGAGCGTCTGCTGAGCGCGGAGACGCCAGAAGCCTGACCCGGCGCTTTGGCCCCGGCTGACGCCGTGGCCAGCGCCTCGTGTTAGCTAAGACCAGCGCTTCGACCCCGGCTGACGCCGTGGCCAGTGCCTCGTGTTAGCTAAGACCAGCGCTGTGGCCCGGCTGACGCCGTGGCCAGCACCTCGTGTCCGCAGCCGGGAGAGTTGCCCGTGCGCGTAATCCTTGGCGTCGCTGGCGGCATCGCCGCTTACAAGGCGTGCGAGCTGCTGAGGCTGCTCGCCGAGTCCGGGCATCAGGTCCGGGTCGTTCCCACTACGGCCGCACTCAACTTCGTGGGCACCGCGACCTGGGCGGCGCTGTCCGGCCAGCCCGTGACGGCCAGCCCGTGGGACGACGTGCACGAAGTTCCGCACGTTCGCCTCGGCCAGGAGGCTGACCTGGTCATCGTTGCCCCGGCCACGGCTGACCTGCTGGCCAGGGCCGCAGCAGGCAGATCCGATGACCTCCTCGCCGCCGTGCTGCTTACCGCTCGCTGCCCGGTAGTGTTCGCGCCCGCCATGCACACCGAGATGTGGGAGCACCCCGCCACGCGGGCCAATGTCGCCACCCTGCGAAGCCGCGGCTGCCTGGTCGTCGACCCCGCGTCTGGCCGGCTCACCGGCAAGGACACCGGGGCAGGCCGCCTGCCCGAGCCGGCCGAGTTGTTCGCCGTTGCCCAGCGGGTCATGACCAGGGGAGTGGCCGGTCTCGCGCCGGACCTGGCCGGCCGCAGCGTCCTGGTATCGGCCGGCGGGACCAGGGAGGAGCTTGACCCGGTTCGCTACCTGGGCAACTGGTCCTCGGGCCTGCAGGGCTATGCGCTGGCCAGTACCGCAGTTAGCCGCGGCGCTGAGGTGACGCTGGTCGCGGCCAACACCGGGCGACCCGATCCGGCTGGCGCGAAGGTCATTGGCGTGAAGTCCGCTCTCCAGATGCGCGAGGAGATGCTCGCGGCCGCGCCGTTGGCCGATGCGATCGTCATGGCGGCAGCGGTGGCCGACTACCGGCCGGCCGTGCGCAGCGAGCAGAAGATCAAGAAGACCGGGGCCGCGCCTGAGCCGATCGCGCTGGTGGAGAACCCGGACATCGTCCGCGACCTGGTCGCGGCGCGCAAGCGGGCCGGGCAGGTCATCGTGGCGTTCGGTGCCGAGACCGGCGACATCCTGGCCAACGGGCGGGCGAAACTGGCCCGCAAGGGCTCCGACCTGCTGGTAGTCAACCTGGTTGGGAACGGGCTCGCCTTCGGGACCGCCGACAACGAGGCGGTCGTGCTCGGAGCCGATGGCTCTGAGGTGGTCCTGCCTCGCGGGCCCAAGGAGCAGATCGCCGACGGGATCTGGGACCTCGTTGCGGCCCGGCTGTCGTAGCTCGTCCATACTTGTCGCCTATGCGACCGCTGACTGAAGTAGCGCCAGGGGTGCTGGTGGCGACAGCGGAGAAGTACACCACTACCAGCACCGTGATCGTCGGACCCGGCGCGGCGTGCCTGGTGGTCGATCCGGCCCTGATGCCAGCCGAGGTGGCCGGCCTGGCGGCTGAACTGGCTGCCCGCGGCTTGCAGCCCGTGGCCGGATGGTCGACGCACCCGCACTGGGACCACGTGCTGTGGAGCGCCGAACTCGGCGATGTGCCGCGGTATGCGACACCACGCGCGGCGCAAACGGCTGAGCACGAGCGGGACGGCCTGATCGAGGGCGTGACCGAGTCGGCTCCCGGCCACGATCTCGAACTATTCGCCCGGCTGACGCCGCTGCCTGCTGACCACGTTCCCTGGGAGGGTCCGGTCGCGCAGATCTTGGCTCATGACGCGCACGAGGCTGGTCATGGCGCCTTGTTCATCTCTGGGGCCGGCACGTTGCTGGCCGGCGACATGCTGTCCGACCTGGAGATCCCGCTCCTGTATGAGGGAAGTCCCGATCCGGTCGGCCAGTACCGCGCGGGGCTCGACCTGCTCGCCGGTGTGCAGGACGTGCGTGTGCTCGTGCCCGGCCACGGCCATGTCGGAGACGGCGCGGAGTTCCGCCGCCGGCTGGACGCGGACCGGCGTTATCTCGACGCGCTGGAGCGGGGAGCGCCGGCGGCCGGCCAGGACGAACGGATCGGCAACGACTGGCTCAGGGCCGAGCATGACCGCCAGTTCAGGTTGCTGCACCGCTGAGCGGGGAGGCCCGTCGCACCACATCGGCCACACCGCTACAATTCGGCGGGACTCCACTGCGCGGGGTTGCGCAGGCCAAGCCCGAGAAAGGTCGTCTAGTGGCACGTCGTCTCTTCACTTCGGAGTCCGTCACCGAGGGTCATCCGGACAAGATGGCTGACCAGGTCAGCGACGCGATCCTGGACGCGATGCTCAAGGGTGATGCCCGCAGCCGGGTCGCGGTCGAGACTCTCATCACCACCGGCCAGGTACACGTGGCCGGCGAGGTGACGACCGAGACCTATGTGGATATTCCGGGGATCATCAGAGAGAAGATCCTTGACATCGGCTACGACTCGTCCGCGAAGGGGTTCGACGGATCCTCGTGCGGTGTGCAGGTCTCGATCGGCTCTCAGTCACCCGACATCGCTCAGGGCGTGCGGGAGGCCGTGGAGCACCGCGAGGGCGAGGGCACGGACGAGCTTGACCGGCAGGGCGCCGGCGACCAGGGCCTCATGTTCGGCTACGCCTGCCAGGACACCCCGGAACTCATGCCGCTGCCGATCACGCTAGCCCACCGGCTCGCCCGGCGGCTGGCGGCGGTCCGCCGGGACGGCACCGTGCCCTACATCCGGCCGGACGGCAAGACGCAGGTCACCATCGAGTACGCGGGCGACAAGGCGGTACGGCTCGACACCGTCGTGGTGTCCACTCAGCATGCCCCGGCAATCGACCTGGACGGCCTGCTCACCCCGGACATCCGCGAGCACGTCGTCGAGCCGGAACTGGCCGCGCTCGACCTGGACACCGCCGGGTACCGGCTGCTGGTGAACCCGACAGGAAGGTTCGAGATCGGCGGCCCGATGGGCGACGCCGGGCTCACCGGCCGCAAGATCATCATCGACACCTACGGCGGAATGGCCAGGCACGGTGGCGGCGCCTTCTCCGGCAAGGACCCGTCCAAGGTTGACCGCAGCGCCGCGTACGCGATGCGGTGGGTGGCCAAGAACGTGGTTGCCGCCGGGCTGGCCGAGCGCTGCGAGGCCCAGGTCGCCTACGCGATCGGCAAGGCCAAGCCGGTCGGCCTGTTCGTCGAGTGCTTCGGCACCGAGCACGCGCCGATCGAGCGCATCCAGGACGCCGTGCTGCAGGTCTTCGACCTGCGCCCGGCCGCCATCATCCGGGATCTCGACCTGCTCCGGCCGATCTACTCGCAGACCGCGGCATACGGCCACTTCGGGCGCGAGGAGCCGGACTTCTCCTGGGAACTCACCGACCGGGCCGAGGCACTCAAGTCCGCGATCGGGACGTAGCCGGAGAGGGCTGAGCGGGAAGCGGGGAGCGAGCCGGAGTGGCGCGGCGCCGCCTGGACTGAGGAGCGCTGTTTTGCGACGAGGGAAGGCGGCGCGTTAGCGCGCCGCGAGGGCTGAGCGGGAAGCAGAGTTGGCCAGTCACTTTGCCGTTGTCCAGACAACGGATGCTCGTAGCTTTTACCATCTTTAGCTGTATCTGGCCCATTCAACGCTGGTCTGGTGATGGATGTCTGAACCGAACGGCCAGGGCACGGATTCCAGGTCTGCGCTCGGGCAGCTGGCCGAAGCCGCGCCGGATCTCGAGCCAGCAATATCGAACGACCCGTGGTTCGCGCCCGCGCCGAAGCCACACGGGTATCAGACGCTGGACGCCGATGCGATGGACGCGGCCGGCTGGCCAAAGGCGGATGGCAACGGGCACGAGCCCGCCGCGCGTAAGGCCGACGCAAGCCTGCAAACTGCGGCCGAGCCGGACGTTGCCCGCCGCGCTGACGAGTGGTTCCTGCGCACGGGCCGAGCCGGCCTGATGCCGGAATCGATGAGCGAGATCTGGGACGACGAAGATACCCACGTCTTCGCGCGGCCGGACACCGCTGGCGCGCCGCCCTGGGTCGGCGAGCAGCAGGACCGGGAGGTCGACGAGCCGCCGCCCTGGGAGTCGGAACCTTGGCCGGGCCCCGGTGAGGAGCGGCCGGCGCGGCAGCCCAGGTCAGCCGGCGGCCAGCCCCGGATGCTCCGGATGGCATCCGACGACACGGACAACTGGCAGGCCACGGCTGCGCTCGTTGCCGGAATCGTGCCGCTGGTTGTGCCGGGTGCGGTGCTGGGCGTGCTTGGCCTGCGCCGAGCGCGGAGCACAGGGACGGGCCGGTTCCCGTCGTGGATCGGCATCGCGCTCTCAGCCATCTGGGCCGTCGTCCTGATCGTGGTGCTGGCCAGCGGCTCGTCCGGGCCTGGTTGCTCTGCCTCGTCGCAGGCCGCGGTCTCGGGCTCCATGTCGGCCGTCCTGCGCGACATGACCGCCGGCGCGCCGGCGAGCACGGTGAAGGCGGACCTTAGCCAGGCGATGAGCCAGGCCAATGCGGCCGCAGCGGCCGCACAGCAGGTCTCGGTCCGCGGCGCCTACGTCACGCTCACCACTGCGCTGTCGCGGGCGATTGCCACGGTAGCGGTCAGCCGGCCTGCCACCAGTTCCTACGCCGCGCTCATCAGCCAGCTGAGCGCCGACAACGCGGCGCTGACCAGCGCCTGCAAGGGCTGAGACTTTAGCCGGTAGCTGTCCGCCCTGCTGGTACGCCGTATAGGCGCGCAGCCGCGGCAGCCGCGCGGACGAATGCGGCGATGTGCTGGGATGTGCTGACACGGGGCCAGGCCATGACGAGCGTGGCCGCGAGGGCGTCGGTCACCGGGCGGCATGTCAGGCCGCCGTGCAGGCGGCTGCGGACCGACTCGGGCACCACGCCACCCCGGCCATTGTGCTACCGGCTCAACTCGTCATACCGCTCTGGTAGGACAGAACCGTGGTCAGTCGGCAGCAGGCGGGCGCGGCTGCGGCCGACCAGGCCCCGGCCGGGCGGAGGAGCCGTGCGCCCCGGCAGCCCGCGGCGACCCTTCCGGTCGCCAGGGTCGCGGTCGAGATCTCGCTGCCGAACCTGGACCGGCCATTCGACTACCTGGTGCCGGACACGCTGGCGGACGTGGCCGTGCCCGGCTGCCGGGTACGGGTCAGGTTTGCCGGCCGCCTGACCGGTGGCTACCTGCTGGAACGGGCGGCAGGCAGCGAGCATGAGGGCAAACTCGGCTACCTCGAGCGCGTGGTGTCACCCGAACCGGTGCTGACGCCGGAGATCGCGGGCCTGGCCCGCGCCGTGGCCGACCGGTACGGCGGCACGCTCGCGGACGTGCTTCGGCTGGCGGTCCCGCCGCGGCACGCCGCGGCTGAGTCACGCCAGGCGCGCGACCCGAGCGAGGGCGAGGCCCGGCCGGTGACTCTAGCCAGTGCCGGCGCGCAGGCAGACCAGCCCTGGGACCGCTACGAGGCCGGTCCCTCGTTCCTGACGGCGCTGGCCGACGGGCGCAGCCCGCGCGCGGTCTGGTCGGCGCTGCCCGGCGCCGAGTGGCCGGACGAGATCGCGCTGGCGGTTGCGGCCGTGGCGGCTAGCGGCCGCGGCGCGGTAATAGTCGTGCCGGACGCGCGGGACCTGGAGCGGCTCGACGCCGCGCTGGCCGGACGGCTCGGCCAGGGGCGCCACGTGGTCCTTTCGGCTGGCCTCGGCCCGGCCGAGCGCTACCGCCGCTGGCTGTCCGCGGCTCGCGGCGAAGTGACGGTCGTCGCAGGCACGAGGTCCGCCGCCTTCGCGCCGGTGCAAAGGCTTGGCTTGGTCGTGCTCTGGGACGAGGGCGACGACCTGCACGCGGAGCCGCGGGCGCCCTATCCGCACGCCAGGGAGGTACTGGCCATCCGGGCGCACCGCGTGCAGGCCGGGGCCCTCATCGGCGGGTTCGCCCGCACGGCTGAGGCAGCGCTGCTGCTGTCGGGCGGCTGGGCCAGGGCGCTCGCGGCCAGCAGGGCCGTCGTGCGGCAGGCCGCCCCGAACGTGCTCCCAGCCGGCGACGACCCGGAGCTAGCGCGGGATGAGGCCGCCCGTTCAGCCCGGCTGCCGAGCCTCGCGCTGCGAACAGCGCGGGATGCTCTGGCCAGCGGGCCGGTGCTCGTCCAGGTCCCGCGCCAGGGATACCTCGCCGCCGTCGCCTGCGAGCGGTGCCGGGCGCAGTCCCGCTGCCAGTGCGGCGGGCCGGCCGAGCTGCCCGGTCCCGCGGCTGCGCTTCGATGCGGGTGGTGCGGTGCTGACCTGGGCCGACGCTGCACCAGGTGCGGCCACGACGGCCTGCGCGCCCTGGTCACGGGTGCCGGCAGGACGGCCGAGGAACTGACCCGCGCGTTCCGCGGCGTGCCCGTGCTTACCTCCGGCGGCGCTGCGGTGCTGGCGCGCGTCGGCGCCGAGCCCTCCATCGTCGTCGCGACGCCGGGTGCAGAGCCAGTCGCCGCGGCCGGCTACAGCGCCGCCGTGCTGCTTGACGGGTGGGCGCTCCTGGGCCGGGCGACGCTCCGAGCTGCGGAGGAAGCGCTGCGCCGGTGGATGAACGCCGCCGCGCTGGTACGCGGGTCGGCTTCGGGCGGTACCGTCGTGGTCGTGGCCGACCAGGGGGTGCCAGCGGTGCAGGCGCTGCTGAGGTGGGATCCGGCGACATTCGCCGACCGGGAGCTGGCGTCCAGGGCCGAGCTGCGGTTCCCCCCGGCGGCCAGGATGGCGGCCCTAACCGGGACGGAAGACTCGGTCAGGACCCTGCTCGAGTCCGCGACCCTGCCGGCCGGTGCGGAGGTGCTCGGCCCCGTCCCCGGCGGCGAGCAGGATTCCGAGCTGATTCGCTATCTCGTGCGGGTTCCCAGGTCAGCGGGCGCGGACCTGGCTGCCGCCCTGCACGCGGGGCAGGCGGCGCGGACAGCGCGCAAGGAGGCCGGGCAGCTGCGGGTACAGCTCGACCCGGCCGCGCTGGTCTGACTACCTACCGTCTAGGCCGTAGGGTACTTGGGTGACCAACTCACGGCCGGGGCGAGACGAGCGCGCGGCTGGCGGTGCGTCGGGAGATGGGCGGGCGGCCGGCGACGGCCAGCCGTTCAAGCCGCCCATGCCTGCCAGTACCGAGGCTGCCGCCAGTACCGAGGCGGGTCGCCTACGGGACCGGCCGCGCATGCCGCCCGTCCGGCTCGCGCCGCGCGAGGAACTGGCCGCAGCGGCCAGGGTGGCGCCGCTCCTGCGCGCCGCCCGTGATCTTGGAAGCTGGGCCGAGCAGCATCCAGAGGTGAGCGCCCGGCAGATCCTGGACGGCAGCGACGCGCGGGCAGCCGCGGAGGCGCTCGAGCTGACACCCGACGAGCTGGACGCGGCCTGGCAGGTCGTCGCCGCGGCCAGCGAGCAGGCCGCTGGCGGAGATCCGCTGTCGAGTTGGGGGAGGCCGCTGGCCAGCTGCGACGCCGAGGAGTTGCTGCGCGAGTGGGACGTGGCCCTGGCCGCGCTGCTGGCGGCCGAAGAGCTTGACGGTCTCGCGACCGCCCTGTACACGGTGGGTTCCCCGGTCCGGATCGACGCCCTGTTCGATGCCTACTCGGCCGCCGCGGGCAGCGGACGGGACGACCGTCAGCCCGCGGGCGAGACCGAGCGCAAGGGGACGGGCGGAGACCACCGGCCCGGCCAGCAAGCGGGCGGAGCGCCCGACCCGAGCGAGGCTGCGGCCCTGTCTCACGCCCTGGAGACGCTGGCCGACCTAGGCGTGGTGGAGCTGGGCACCGAGGAGACGGCAGGCGGCCTCACCGTGGGTCTGTCGCCGCTGGGCATCTGGGGCGTGCACCGCCGCCTGCTGGCGCAGGGCTGGCATGTGCCGGTGCTCGGCGGCGCGGACCGTGATGGCGCGATCGGCCTGCTCATGACCCTGGCCAGCTGCGACGCCGAGGACGGCGAATCGGAGATCAGCTCCTGGCTGATCGGGCGGACGGAGGAACAAGCAGCCGCCGAGCTGGTCGCGGCCGCGGCCGAGGGCTCGCCCGGCTTGCGCGGGGCCGCGTTCGCGGTGCTTGACCGGATCGGCCAGGCGGCCGTCGGGGAGGTGCGGGCCGCGCTCGACCAGCCCCTGCTGCGTGCCCACGCAGCGGTCTGGCTGCACGAACACGGCGAAGAGGCCGAACTCGGGCCGGCCGACCGGACCTGGCTGCTGGTCGACCTCGGAGCGGGACTGCTGGAGGAGGCGGATGCGCGCGACGTGGTCGCCGAACTGCTGCCAGATGTGACACCAGAGGCGCAGGCGGAGATCGTCGCCGGACTGTGGCAGGTGAGCCATCCGGGCGTGATCGACCTGCTCACCACGCTCAGCGAGCATCATCCCGACCCAGGCGTAGCCCGCGCGGCCAGGAAGGCGGCCTTCAAGGCCCGCTCGCCTGGGGCCGGCCGGAGCTAGCGGCTCCGTAGACTTGATCAAGCGGCCGACTGCCCGGACTGCCCTGGAGGACCTGAGTGAGCGTCAAGCCGATACGCCTGTTCGGCGACCCAGTTCTGCGAACCCCCGCCGACCCGGTGACCGACTTCGACGCCGAGCTGCGCAGGCTCGTCAAGGATCTCAGCGACACGATGATGGATGCGCCCGGACTTGGCCTGGCCGCTCCGCAGATCGGCGTCGGGCTCCGGGTCTTTACCTACTACGTGGACGACGTTCTCGGCCACCTGATCAACCCGTCGCTCGACCTGTCGGAGGATCGGGAGGAGGACGACGAGGGCTGCCTGTCGTTCCCTGGCCTGGCCTACCCGGTCAATCGCGCGTACGGCGTCGTCGCCAAGGGCTTCGACATGCACGGCGAGCCCGTGACCGTGGAGGGCACCAGCCAGCTAGCCCGGTGCGTACAGCACGAGACCGATCACCTGGACGGCGTCCTGTTCATCGACCGGCTCGACGCCGCGCAGCGCAAGCTGGCGATGAAGGAGATACGGGCGGCCGAGTGGTGGGGCGACCCCGTTCCGGTAGTGAAGGTTTCTCCCCACGCCACCCGCGGCAAGGCGTTCTAGCCCATGCGCCTGGTGTTCGCCGGCACGCCGGCCCCGGCAGTCGAGTCGCTCGAGGCGCTGCTCGCGTCCCGGCACGAGGTCGTCGCCGTCGTAACCAGGCCGGACGCGAAAGCCGGACGCGGACTAAGGAGCGGAGCTAGCCCCGTTGCGGAACGAGCCGCGGCCGACGGCATCGAGGTACTTCGGCCCGTGCGGGCCGGCGACCCGCAGTTCCTTGACCGGCTGATGGAGATCGCGCCTGACTGCTGCCCGGTGACAGCGTACGGGGCGCTGCTGCCGCAGCGGGCCCTCGACATACCGAAGCACGGCTGGGTGAACCTGCACTTCTCGGTGTTGCCGGCCTGGCGGGGCGCGGCCCCGGTGCAGGCCGCGATCCTGCATGGCGACGACATCACCGGGGCGACGACGTTCAGGATCGTGCTCGAACTCGACGCGGGCCCGGTCTTCGGCGTTCTCACCGAGCCGGTGCGACCCACGGACACGGCCGGCGACTTGCTCGCGAGGCTGAGCACCGCCGGCGCCCGGCTGCTGGTCGACACCCTGGACGGCATCGAGTCGGGCGAGCTCGAAGCGCGGCCGCAGCCGGCCGATGGGGTGAGCATCGCACCGAAGATCAGCACGTCGGACGCGGAGGTCCGCTGGAAGCAGCCGGCCGTTGCCGTCGACCGGCTGATCCGCGCGTGCACGCCGGCGCCTGGTGCGTGGACGGAACTGGACGGCGGCCGGGTGAAGCTCGGCCCAGTGCGCCCCCTTCCGGCCGGCCGCATCGCCCCACCGCTAGGCCCCGGCGAGCTCCTGGTGCTCCGTGACCGCGTGGTGGCGGGCACCGGCACGAGTCCGGTCGAGCTCGGCGACGTGCAGCCGGGCGGCAAGCGGCGCATGCGGGCCGCGGAGTGGTTGCGCGGGCTGCGGCCAGACGGCCCCACCGTGCTCGGCTACGGTGAGTAACCGTTCAGGTCAAGGGAACGAGGCGCCGTCCACGCGATCGCGTCCGGGCCGGGGACGCGGTGGGGGCGCGCGTGACCCCGCGCGGCGGCTGGCGCTCGACGTGTTGCTCGCGGTGTCCCAGCGGGATGCGTACGCGAACCTGCTACTGCCGGAGTTGCTGAGCCAGCGCGGCCTGACCGGGCGGGACGCTGCGCTGGCGACCGAGCTCACGTACGGGACGCTGCGCGGGCGCGGCACGTACGACGCCGTCCTCGGCGTCTGCTGTGACCGTGACCTCGACACGCTCGACCCGGCCGTGCTCGAGGTGCTCAGGCTCGGCGGGCATCAGTTGCTCGCCACGCGCGTGCGGCCGCACGCGGCCGTGGCCACTTCGGTGAGCCTGATCAGGGACGTGGCCGGACCCCGGCCGGCCGGCCTGGTCAACGCGGTTCTCCGCCGGGTCGCCACCAGGGACAGGGCAGCCTGGCTGGAGATCGCCGCACCCGATCGGGCCAAGGACCCAGCCGGGCACCTGGCTGTCAGTCACAGCCATCCCCGCTGGATCGTCGAGGCGATGGCGGCCGCGCTCGGCGAGGACCTGGCCGGCCCGCTGACCGAGACCGAGGCGGTGCTGGCCGCGGACAACGAGCGGCCGTCAGTACATGTATGCGCCACGCCGGGCCTGGCCGACCGGGCCGAACTCGTCTCTGCCGGCTGCGACCCTGCCCGCTGGTCAGAGTTCGGCGCCTACCTGCCCGAGGGCGATCCGGCCGCCCTGGCCGCCGTCGCCGAGGGCCGGGCTGGCGTGCAGGACGAAGCCAGCCAGCTTGCCGCGCTCGCGGTCACCAGGGCCGGTGTTGCGGCGGACACGGCCGGGCCCGGCGGGGCGGATGACCGGTGGCTGGACCTGTGCGCCGGACCTGGCGGCAAGGCGCGGCTGCTGGCCGGGCTGG
>JASHOL010000487.1 GCA_030041135.1 Streptosporangiaceae bacterium
GGACCCCACAGCGCACGCTATCAACGACAGGCAAGGTCCGACAGGAACCTCTGGCACCAGCAGTACCTGTCGGCCGGAAAGAACCCGCACGGGTACTGCCCGGACCATGGCACTGGCGTCTCCTGCCCGATCGGCGTGGTCAAGGCCAGCGACTGATTTCCGCCGTGGGGCCTTGTCGCACTCTTTTGTGACCACAAAATTGTGATACTTTCTACTCATGGTAGCTGATGCGCATGCTGTTGGGCTGAGGGACTTGCGTCACCACACAAGCGAGGTGCTGGCGCGGGTCCGGCATGGGGAGACCATTGACGTGACCGAGCATGGCAGGCTGATCGCGCGCATCGTTCCCGTCGGCGGGCGTGAGCCAACGCCGATCCTCGCGCGGCTCGTCGCGTCCGGACGGGCGACGCTCGCCCGCAGGCCTGGCTACCGCCCGCGGATGCGTCCGGGCGATGGGACTGACAAACTATCGTCGGCCCTGGCGGCACTGCGGGACGAAGAGCGCTGGTGAGTGGGCTTTTCTACGCCGACACTTCGGCGGTCATCAAGCTCCTCGTCGAGGAGACCGGCTCCAAGGCGTTTGCCGCGTTCTACGACGCTCACGCAGACTCCGAGTGGGTAAGTTCGGCGCTGTTGCGGATCGAGGTCACCCGTGCTGTTGCCCGGGCCATGCCCGTCCTGCTACCGGACGCTACTGACTTGCTGCTCGCGTTCTCCTTCATTGCGATCGATGACGACGTCGTAGAGGGAGCGATGAACGAGCCAGACCGTGGGCTTCGCTCTCTTGACGCGATCCATCTCGCGACCGCGCGGGTGCTGGGGCCGGAACTCGATGGCCTGGTCACTTACGACGACCGACTGATCAGGGCGGGGACAGACGCCGGTCTGGCCATAGTCACTCCGAAGGATTGACGTGCAGCGAGACGTGACGGATACCGCTGGCACCAGCAGTACCTGTCGGCCGGAAAGAATCCGTGCGGGTACTGCCCGGACTATGGCACCGGCGTGTCTGCCCGATCGGCGTCGTGAAGGCCAGCGACTGAGCCTGCGGCGCCACTGGCCGGCCCGTGATCTCGGTCAAAGACTGGCGCTGTCCTCCCCGACGGGCCTCTCCGCGCCCCAGCAAGCGCCAGGTGGCCACCTCGGTCGGCGGTTGGCCCACGTCGAGGAAGCTCGACGGCTCTAGTTCCACGGTCTCGTGCCCAGCGTTCGAGCACGAGCCTGTCGAGGTAAACGTTAACTGCGTCGGTTCTGCCCCGAGTCCTGCGGCAAGCATGTCGCTGTCGTGACCGAGGCCCGCGTCGTGTCGCCGGGCGTCGTGGCCGACACGATCACTAAGCTAGCCTGCCTCCCAGCCGGCTGGCTTCAGTGATCGTGCCGATCTGGCATATAGCGGACAAAGCGCGAAACACGGAAGGAATGCGAAGGAGGCGTGTGTAGCCACAGTTTGGCCACCAACCAGGAGATGACGATGACTTACACCGTTACTGCGCGGCGGTGGAAGCACGGCTGGGGGCGCTCCATGCCGGTAGGGGACTCCGACAATTGGATGGCATGCACTGATCGGCTTCGGCTCCGACTGCTGCGCGCGGACGACGCGGCTCCGTTGCGCTCGGTGATGGAGCCCGGCTCGGTTGAGGCGGCCGTCGCGCAGACCGGGGATCGTGCCCTGACCCCGTGGGCCATCGTCTTGCGCGATGGCGGGGTCGTCGGCTTCTGCGGATTCTTCGTGCGTCCGGTCAAGGGGACCACCATGGGGTACGGGATAGTACCTGAATACCGAGGCCGCGGGCTTGCGACAGAGGCTGCGGCAGCCGTGCTCGATTGGGCCGGACGTAACGGCGTTGACTTCTATTCGAGCGTCCGGCCCCCGAACCCTGCGTCGGTGCGCGTGCTAGAAAAGGTCGGAATGCGGCTGGTCGACTCCTACTTCGACGAAGACGGGCGGCGCGACATCTACCGTCGCTAGTCGCTGTACGAGCTAGTGCCCGTATCCGGTCGGCCTCGGCTTGGGTCAGGCCCGCCGGCCGGCCTGTGCCGCGGCGCGGGGCAGAGTCTCACGGGGGTGAATGTAGAGCTGGCGACGGTCGGCGGGCTGCGGGCCGGGCAACGGCAGCTCGTACCGCACCGGACGCTGATGATCGGCATATTGCAGGTTGGCGTTATAAACCTGGCTGAACTTCCACAACATGCGCGCGAAGTTCGTCTGCCCGCGTGCGAGGTTGGCGACGAGGATGCGCCCGGCGGCCAAAGCGGTCCGCAGGCCCAGGTGCTTCCGGTTGATGACCGCCTGCGTACGCACCAGCTCCCGGTAGAACTCATCCAGCGGCAAGACCGTCGGGACCACGGCGTGCTGGATATCGAACAGGCGGTAGTCACGCGTGGTGAGGCGCCGGGACTCGGTGTGCCAGATCTCCGTGCCTGGGTACGGCGTCATGACGGTTAGGTGGACGATCTCAGGAACCGCCAGCGCAAACTCGCGAATGGTCTGGAACTGCGTAACGTCCCACGCCGGATCCACGATGAGGTTGATCGCTACGGCGATGCCGAGCTTGCGAGCAGCTTCCAGTGCCCGGAAGTTCTCATCGGGGCTGACGCGCTTCCGGTACAGGTCCAGGCCCTCGGCGTCGATTGCCTCCATGCCGAGGAACATGTAGCGCAGGCCTAGCCGCTCCCAGCGCTCGAACACTTCCAGGTTGCGCAGCAGTACATCGCTGCGCGTCTCCAGGTAGTACCGCTTGCGGATGCGCCGCCGCTCCAGCTCGGCGGCGATGGCATCGCCGTGCTCGGGCCGGATGAAGGCCACGTCATCCACAACGAACACGTTGGGTTCTCTGATGCTGGCCAGTTCCTGCGCCGCAGCCTCGGGCGAGGCCTTGCGATATGCCCGCCCGTAAAACGTCCAGGCCGAGCAGAACGAGCAATCCCAGGGGCAGCCCCGGCTGAACTCGATCGAGGCGCACGGATCGAGTTCGCCTATGAAGTACCGCCGGCGGCGCCGCATCAAGTCCCTAGCTGGCAACGGCGCATCGATGCTATGCAAGGTCTGCGGGGCCGGACCGCGGCCTTCTCGCGTCACGATTCCCGGTACCTCTTGCAATCCCCCGTCGCGGGCCGCGGCCAATAGCGGCCCGACCGCCGTCTCGCCCTCACCCCTGATCACCGCGTCGACGTATCCCTCAGCCTGGGCCAGCACGTCCTCGGCGATGAATGAGACGCTGTGCCCGCCGAAGAAGACGAAACAGCCGGGCACCGACCGCTTCACCTGAGCGGATATGTCCATTGCCTCCGGAATGTTGGCCAGGTAGTTGAGCGATATACCGACTGCTTCTGGCTGGAACGAGGCCAGCTCTGCGCTTAGCTCGGAGCCTGAGCAAACTTGCAGGTCCACGACCCGGACCTCATGCCCGGCCGAACGCGCGGCCCCTGCGACTCGCTCCAGCCCGAGTGGCTCAAGACGCAGAAAGATCTTTGAGTACATCAAGGAGCTCGGATGGACGAGTAGCAGGCGCATGTAAACCTCAGCAGCTGACTGGGCGCCGCCCCCGCGACGAGTAAGGCTGGCCGCCGCCGATTAGAGTTCAACGATGCCGCTTGTACTAACCTGGGCGGTCGAATCTGAAACCCGCAGTCGCCGAGTTGGAAACTTGCGGGCCAGCACGTAAGCGGGTCATGAACGGCCCCGTCGACCTGGAGCAACCAGCTCGGACCAGGCGAGCAACGGCGAGCGGCAGATCACGCCGCCCGCATCCGGGATATGCCTGGCGTTTACTACGACTTGACGAGCGCATCGGTCAGCGGGTCAATGCCGGCCAGCTTCACCGTCAGCTCGGGGCCTAGGTTGTACCGCTCGGCCAGCGCGGCTGGCGAGACATACATGACTTTCGTCTGGCCGCCGTCGTCCCACACGAGCACCTTGAGCGGAAGGTCAAGTGCCGCCTCCGGCGAGGCTTGCATGACAAGGGTGCCAGCGGCGGGATTGCCGAAGATCACCAGCACGGTGTCGCGCAGGTCGAGGCCTGCCTCCTTCGCCGCCGCGGTCTGATCTATCACGGCGAACGTCTTCATTCCTTTCGCGGCAATCATGTCCGTCAGGCGCGAAACTGTGTCCGCCACCGATCGAGAGCTGGGCTTGGTGACGACACTGGCCCCGGCGCCCACTCGTTCCGCTGTCATTCGCTTTCTCCTTGATATTGGGCTGTAGAAAACCGAGCCGCTGCCGAGGACTAACCGCAGGTGCTGGCGCTGCCGAACGCGCGTGGAGGGCTGGGGCCAGGTTCCCCGCTTTCACCTGTCTGCCCGCGGCCGGATGGCGCCATGCCTGTATCGGCCAGCCCGACGGGTCATCGCGTTGCGCCGCGCTTTGCCCGGGCCGCAAGCGCCTTACGATACTGCGTTTCGTGAGTGCTGACGCTGCCGAGCAAGGTGAACGCGGAGAGC
>JASHOL010000488.1 GCA_030041135.1 Streptosporangiaceae bacterium
TCCGGGTGCCGGCGCGGGCGAGTTTCGTTATTGCCATAGGACCCTCCCTCGTGTGTTGCCGCACCGGCGCCCCCGCACCCCGCGTCCACCGCCGCGGCGCATTCTCTGCGTCCATCGTGGCGGCCCCGTGTTGAGGCGCAGTTGAAGGATTGTTTAGGTCGGCCGCGTGAGAAGATGTCCGGAATGAGTGAACTCACACCCGAACTGCTGGCCGGCCAGCCCTTTCCCGAGTCCCCGGTTGTCTCGCCGGACGGCCGGCTGGTCGCGTACCTGGTGACCACCTGGAGAGCGGAGAGCAGCGCGCGAAGCGCCCTGTGGGTCGCAGCCGCGGATGGCAGCTCGCCGCCGGTGCGCCTGACCGAGGGCAACTCCCGGGACCGGTATCCGCGCTGGGCACCCGGATCAGACTTCCTCTATTTCGCCTCGGACCAGGATCTGCGGCGGATCAGCGCCGCGGGCGGAGCCGGGGACGTGTTGCTGACCTGGCGGGGCGAGATCACCGGCTGCCTTCCGCTGGCCGACGGGCGCGTGGCCGTGCTGGCCACCGACGAGCCGGACGCCGACGACGAGCGCCGGGCGGCCGAGCGCGACGATCCGCTGGTGTGGAGCGAGCGCAAGGGTGGCAGCAGGCTGCGCCTGCTCGACCTGGACACCCGTGAGCTAGCCACGGTCGGCGGGCTCGGCGACCGGCACGTTGTCCACGTAGCGCAGCGGCCGGACGGCGGCCCGCTGGCCGTGATCAGCTGGGATTGCCCTGAGGACGAGCCCGGCGCCTTCACCGCGCGGCTGCACGTCGTCGATGAGGGTGCGGTAACCGACCTCGGTCCGACCGGGCTCTGGGGGAGGTCGCCGGCCTGGTGGACCGTCGAGGAGCGCTGGCACCTCGCGTATATGGCGGTGACGCCGCCCGGACCGATAGGCAACATGGCCGTCTTCGACGTCGCGGTGAGTGAGGAGCAGCCGCAACGCCGCAACCTCACGGCCGGCCTGAGCATCTGCCCGGTGGAACTCACGCAGGTGGCTGGCGGGCCTCCGCTGGCGCTCTTTGCCGACGGGCTCGACACTGCGCTAGGCCGACTCGAACCGGAGACGCGGCAGGTCCGGCGCCTGACGACGTGGACGGGCGATGCCGACTCGCTCAGCGCGAGCGATGCCGGGCGCGTGATCGCGGTCCGGTTGAGCACTGCCTACGAGCCGTACGACGTGCACGCCGGGCCGCCCGCCGAGCCGCTCACCCGGATCAGCGACACCCGGCCAGAACTTCGCCTGGTCAGGTGGGGCCGGCAGGAGCGGCTCGCGTATAAGGCGGCCGACGGGCTCGAGCTCGACGGGCTGCTGATCCTGCCGCCGGGCATGAGCCGCGAAGACGGCCCGTTCCCGCTCATAACGCATGTGCACGGCGGACCTGACGCCCGGTGGGCCGACGGGCTGATGGTGGGCTGGTGGTTTCCCGGCCAGTGGCTGGCGGCCGGAGGATACGCCGTGTTCCTGCCGAATCCCCGCGGCGGCCTCGGGCACGGCCCGGAGTTCGCCGCGACCGTCGCCGGCGCCGTCGGCACCGATGAGTGGACCGACATCCTGGCCGGGATCGACCGGCTGATCGCCGACGGCGTCGCCGATCCCAGCCGGCTCGGGATCGGCGGATGGAGTCACGGCGGCTTCATGACCGCCTGGGCGGTCGGCCAGACCGACCGGTTCCGGGCCGCGGTGATGGGCGCGGGCATCGCCGACTGGGGCATGCAGACCGGGACCGGCGACCTCGGCCTGCAGGAAGCCGGCCTCGGCGGCGGCACCGGCTGGGAGGGTCCAGGCCCGCACCGGCACGACCAGCTCAGCCCGATCTCCTACGCCGCGAACGTCCGCACTCCGGTGCTGATCGTCCACGGCCAGGAGGACACCAATGTTCCGGTCGGCCAGGCGATCTACTTTCACCGCGCGCTGTCCTATTTCGGCGTGGAGCACGAGCTTGTCCTGTATCCGCGCGAGGGCCACCCGATCCGGGAGCGCAACCACCAGATCGACCTGCTCACGCGCGCGCGGGCCTGGTTTGACCGCTGGTTGCTGAGCGAAGAGGCGCCGGGCGGGTCCGCCTAGTACCGGCGGTTCTCAGGCTGGCCACACGCGCTCGGCGATGCGGGCCACGAGCCCGAGCTTGGCCCGCTGCCCTTCGGCTGACACCGGGTTGGCGACCGGGACCGACGCGAACCCGCACTGGGTGCTCAGCGCGAGTTCGGCCAGCGGCTTGCGCCGGGCGGCCTCGCCGATCCGTGCCTCGATCGCCGCGCTGTCGTCGAGCTGATCGGACTTGGTGGTGAGCAGCCCGAGCACGACGACCGTTCCCGGCCGGACGTCGGCCAGCGGCTCGAACGATCCGGCCCGGTCAGAGTCGTACTCCAGCAGCAGCCGGTCGAAGTCGAGCCGCGGGAACAGCAGCCCGGAGATCGCGCCGTAGCCGCCGGCCGAGTGCCACGTACCGCCGGGGCCGTTGCCGCGGCAGATGTGCAGCGCCCTGGTGACGCCGCCGAGGCCGGCGAAAAGCGAGCTGTCGAGCTCGGCGTCGAAGACCGTCTCCGCGTCCGGGTCGCGGCCCTGCGCCCGCATGAGGGCCCGCGTGTCCTGATCACAGAGCGAGCCGTAGTTCGGCGCGTCGAGCTGGATGTAGTCGCAGCCCAGCGCGACCAGGTCGGTCACTACGCCGCGCTGGTAGTCACGGATGTCGGTGAGGAACTGTTCGCAGTCGTCGTAGGCTCCGGTCGAGTGCTCCGGTGACCAGTACCGGCGGTGATAGCTCGGCGCTGCCATCGTGAACTTCGTCCGCCCGCGCGCGTGCCGGGCGAGGAACGCGTACTCGTCGGTCATGCTGCCGGTTCGCGGAGCGTCAGGGACGCGCCGCACGACGGCCGGATAGCCGCCTCCGCCGACCGCTGTGGGCCCGCGCTGGGCCGAGCCGCCTCGCCAGTTCAGCTGCCCCCGGCCAGGCGTGGCCTCGAAACAGCCGACGAAGCGCGGCGTCTGGGCCCACGAGCTGCGCCGCACCTCGCCGTCGGTGATGACGTCGAGCCCCGCGTCCTGCTGGAGTCGCATGGCCTCGAGCGCGGCCGCATCCAGTGTCCTGGCCGCGTCGGCGTCGCCGGCGGGCGCGCTCGCGGCCTTGGCTACCTCCGGCGACCGGAGCAGGCTGCCCACCGCCTCGGCTCGTGGCTCTTCGCGCATTCCTCGCTCCTCAGCGGCCGGCCCCGGCAAACCCGGGAACGACACGGACCGGGTTCTCGTGGAAGATCTTCTTGTCCTCCTCGGACAGGAATGGGAGACCGCCGATCACCGGGACCAGGTCATCGCTGGTACGGCCGGTTTCTGGCCGGACGGCGCGGCCAGAGCCGGGAGCCTCGGTGCCGAACACCATCCGGGCCGGGCCGCGCTGCC
>JASHOL010000046.1 GCA_030041135.1 Streptosporangiaceae bacterium
GCTATCCCGATCACCGGATCGCGATCATTGACCGGCGGAACGCCCGGCTGCTGGCGGTAAGCGACGACATCGTCTACGCCGTGGCCAGCGCACCCGGGGATACCGCCCCGAGCAAGTCCTTCGGCGGCTGGCACGGACTGGAGTCCTACCACCTGGAACGGCGCATTCTCGAGCTGAAACGGCATCATTATCGCGAAGCGGTCATGATCCTTAGTCGGGCGACGCGCGAGGGCGGCCCACATTGGGCTGAGCGGCGAGAACAGCAGGTCGCCAAGGAGGTCAGCGGGACCTCGTCCGACGTTCGCGCCGCTGTCGGCCTGGACGCGTGCCTAGCAGCGGTTAATGACGAGGCAGTCGCACAACTGCTCATCCCAGATCAGGGCCTGGTACCCGGGTACGTTTGCGAGCGATGCGGCGTTCTCAGCGTCTCATGCGAGGGGTGCTGCGACTGGGGCGCCGCTTCGCGAGCAGTCCCTGACCTGCTCGAGGAGATGGCGCTAAGGACCTTGCGCGACGGCGGCGAGGTCATTTCCATCCGGGACCCGCAGTTCACGCCGGCCGCGTCGCTCCGCTAGGGGACCCGGTACGGCCTGCCGCGGCAGATCCGGCCGCTGTCATGTGGGGCCCGAGAGACAGAAAGGTACCAGCGATGACGAGCACGCAAGCTACTCCAGTAATAGTGCACACGACCGGACCTGTCCCTGAGGGAATGCGCAAGCTAGCGAATGTAAAGGTCAGCTCGGTGATTCGGCGCGTTAGGGAGCCGGTACTGTCGGCCAGGGTCATGTTGACGATGGCCGCCGATCCGGCGGTGGAGCGACCCGCGCTCGCGCAGGCCACGGTCAGCGTGAACGGCCGGCCGGTCAGAGCTCAGGCTGACGCCCGGACGATGCGCGAGGCCGTGGACCACCTTGTACAGCGGCTCCGAGTCCGGCTTAACCGCGCCCACGCGGCCTGGACGGTGAGGCGCGTAACCAGCACCGCGGCAAAGCCTGGCGGGCGGCACCAGAATCGTGCCGCAGACCGGTCGGCCGACTTCTCCAGAGCTGAGTACCGGCGAGCGATAGTCCCTCACGCCGACGTCGCGTCCGTCCAGACGACCGAGGAGGCCAGGGCTGAGATGGAGGCGCTTGGCTACGACTTCCTTCTGTTCGTGGACTGTGAGACCGGCCTGGACAGCGTGATCTACCAGGCCAGCGACGGCTGCCGCGTGGTCCGCACCCGGCCGCCCCAGGGCAGCGAGTCGGAACCGAAGACCAGTCCGGACTCGGTGACCGTCAGCACGCACACCCCACCTACCCTGACCGCGGCCGAGGCGATCACGCGGCTGGAGTCGATGGGCGAGCAATTCGACTTCTATGTTGACGGGACGACTGGCCGTGGGAACGTCGTCTACCACCGCTACGACGACAGCTATGGCCTGGTGACGCCGGCCGAGGCACCCGAGTGACGTGCCGTCTATCGCCGTCAGCCAGACAGGCCGGACTGCCGCAGAAAAGTACGTCACGTCCCACGCGCGAGGGACGAACGGCCCTGGCCTAGCCGCTGGCCGCCGGCAGCGCCGCGGGAACCGCGGTCGGCGCTGTTGGCGGGCCTGTGGCCGCCCTGGCGCTCTGGCCGCCAAGGGCGATGACGGCCCTCGCGGTGACCAGGTGGTACAGCAGCAGAAGCTGGGTCAGCGCTAGGGCATCGGAGCGGTGCAGGTCCGATCCGACGGTGAACTCGCCGAGCCTCTGCGTCCGCAGGTGGCTGGCGAAATGCATCCGGTCCCAGATCGCCTCGTCTAGCTCGAGTGCGCGCGCGGCGGTAATCGTACCGGGAATCCGGACCTCGAGCTCGGTTCGGTGCTCGGTGAGCGTCAGGTCACCATCGCCGGTACCCGCCACGCCAGTAAGGTCAGGGTGCGGCAGCGTGTCACGCAGGAACAGGTGGGCGTCGAGCTGGTCAGGGTCGGTAGACGTGCCGGGCATGAAGGACACGACGATGTCGGCGTGGTGGCGCTGCGGCCGGATGTAGGCCTCGGAGTCGCGCTCGCGCTGGTCTAGCTCCCTGAGCACTTGGTCGGTCGAGTATCCCCGCCGCGAGCAGTCGCGCGACACCTTCCATCGGCGCCTGAGGTCCTCGGGCGGGTTCAGGTAGACGCAGATGTCGAACATCTCCCGTAGCGCTGCCGTGTGGTTGACGAGTAGCCCTTCCGCTACCACGAACCGCGCCGGGACCAGGTAGACAGGCGGCCCGAAGGTGCCGTCGGCGTGCAGATAGACCGGCTTCAGTATCGCCTCGTTCTGCCGCAAGTGCCTGAGGTCGTTGGTCAGGACATCCAGGTAGTTGCACTCGGGGTCGAGCGGGGTGATCCCGCGCTCGGCTCGCTGCCTCCGGTCGTAGCGGTGGTAGTCGTCGGCGCAGAAATGGGTGACCTTGTCGTCGCCGAGCACGCGCACGACGCCGCGGGTAATAGTTGTCTTACCCGATCCAGAATCGCCGGCGATGCTGAGCATGATGGGCCGCGGCATCACGTGCTCCCCGGTTCGGGTCTGGCAGCAACGAACGACACGACCTGGCCCTGGCGGGCCCGGTCGTAACCGTTGATCTTGATATACGCCTCGGGGTGTGCCCGCCGGCACGACTCGAGTTCGGCCAGAACTGCGGCGGGGTCCGCGGTGCCGAACAGCGGCAGCTTCCACATCGTCCAGTAATGGTCGTAAGGGTCGGGCCTGGCCGAGTACTCGATGCCGACGACCAACTGCCGGGACACGATAGAGCGCACCTGCTCCGCAAGCTGGTCGGCAGACATTTGCGGCAGAAAGGAGAACGTCTCAAGCATCATCACGGCATCACGTCCAGGGTGTCGATAGTCTCGAAGTCGAAGCTGATCTCGCGCCATGTGTCGAGGGCGGCGGCCAGCTCAGGCGAATGCCCGGCAGCCTGCTTCAGGATCTGCGGACCTTCAGCAGCCAGGTCGCGGCCCTCGTTCCGCGCCTGAACGCATGCTTCCAGCGCAACCCGGTTCGCCGTCGCACCCGCCCGGCTGCCCTGCGGGTGGCCGGCCGAGCCGCCGCCGAACTGGAACACCGCGTCATCACCGAAGATCTCGACCAGAGCGGGCATGTGCCAGACGTGGATGCCGCCCGACGCCGCTGGCAGTACGGCCGGCAGCGACGCCCAGTCCTGGTCGAAGTAGAGGCCGCGGGTCCGGTCGGCGGCCACGTAGTTCTCGCGGAGCAAGTCGATCACGCCAAGAGTCGTAGCGCGGTCTCCTTCGAGCTTTCCGACCACGGTGCCAGTATGCAAGTGATCGCCGCCGGCCAGGCGCAGCCACTTGGCGAGCACGCGGAAATGAATGCCATGATCCTTTTGTCGGTCGACGACCGCGTGCAGCGCCCGGTGCACGTGCAGCAGCATGCCGTTGCGGCGGCACCAGCTCGCCAGCGTGGTGTGCGCCGAGAAGCCGCCGACCAGGTAGTCGTGCATGATGATCGGCGACCCAAGGCTGTGTGCGAACTCAGCGCGTTCGAGCATCTGCTCGCAGTCGGGCGCGGTCACGTTCAGGTAATGGCCCTTCCGCTCGCCGGTTTCCTGTTCAGCCTTGCGCACCGCCTCCATGACGAACTGGTAGCGATCACGCCAGCGCATGAACGGCTGCGAGGTAATGTTCTCGTCGTCCTTGGTGAAGTCGAGACCTCCGGCCAGCAGCTCGAAACAGGCGCGGCCATAGTTCCTCGGCGACAAGCCGAGCTTCGGCTTCAGCGTGGCTCCCAGCAGCGGGCGGCCATACTTGTTCAGCCTGTCGCGCTCGACCTGGATGCCGGCTGGCGGGCCCTGGAACGTGGTGACCAGCGCCACAGGGATGCGGAGGTCCTCCAGGCGGAGCGCGCGAATGGCCTTGAAGCCGAACACGTTGCCCGTGATCGAGGCCATCATGCTCGTGACGGAGCCCTCCTCGAACAGCTCGAGGGGATAGGCAACGTAGGCCAGGTGCTGATCTGGCCGGCCCGGCACCGGCTCCAGGCGGTATGCATGCGCCTGGTAGCGCTCCAGCGTAGTGAGCCAGTCGGTCCACACCGACGTCCACGTAGCCGTGGATGACTCGGCCGCCACCGCGGCGGCCGCCTCCTGCGGGCTGACTTCCGGCTGCGGGACTATCCGGAAGGCAGCCAGTACGTCTGTCTCTCGCGGCTGGTAGCCGGGAGTCCAGTAAATCTCGCGGTATTGCCGCACTCCTGCTTCGAACATGTCTTGAGGGTAAGCGGAGTCACATCATTAGGAAAAGGACAAGTATTTCTATAACTCATAGTAGTTTCTCTATGAGTGTGCGGCAGGGTGCCGAGCGGAGAAAGTCGCCGAATGCTCGCGCCGCGGGCCGCCTCAGGCTGGCTTCCGGGAACAGCACATGCCACGGCCGGTTCAGGGGCGTGCCCGGAACGCTAATCGCGGTAAGCGCTCCCTCGCGCAATTCACGTGCGACCGCGAACCGCGAGATCAGCGTCACGCCGAGACCGACCGCCAGGCCCTGCTTGACAGCGCCGTTCGAGCCGAGCGTGAGCAATTCCGGGGTGGCGCCGCCGCCCCCGCTCATCCCGAGATCGGCCAGCAGACGTTCGGCGGCCAGCCGGGTGCCCGAGCCTTCCTCCCGCAACAGCCATGGGGTATCTACCAGGTCGGCCGGCACCTGTTTGCCCACGACCAGCAGTTCGTTGCCGACGAACGGGTAACCGATCAGCCTGCGGCCCGGCGGCCTGCCGCCGATGCCGATGTCAGCACGGCGTGCGTCGAGCCGGTCGAACACCGTGGCCCTGTTGCCCACCTCGAGCAGGATGCTGACCTCAGGATGAATCCGCCGGTAGGCCTGTATCAGCGGCGGTACCAGGTACTCACCGGCAGTGTTAACAGCGACGAGCCGGATCTTGGACCGCTCAGGGTGCGCTGCCTCCTGCGCGGCGTTCCTGCCCTGCTCAAGCAGGCCCAGTACTTCGGCAGCGTACGGCGCGAACGCCTCGCCCGACGGGGTCAG
Source organism: Streptosporangiaceae bacterium (assembly GCA_030041135.1). Classification (GTDB taxonomy): domain Bacteria; phylum Actinomycetota; class Actinomycetes; order Streptosporangiales; family Streptosporangiaceae; genus JAJYUU01. The sequence goes on from JASHOL010000046.1 coordinate 5,012, forward strand.
CCTGACGCCGCGTCCATGCCGCTCGAACAGCGGGGCGTCAAGTTCGCTGGCGAGGGCAGCGACCGCGGCGGACACCGACGGCTGACTGACCAGCAAATGGCCCGCCGCGGCGTGGACGCTGCCGGTGCTGCGCACGGCCATGAAGGCGCGGATCTGGGTGAGCGTGATTGCCATCGCATGCCACCTCGTGCCTCGTCGTGTACGTGCCCGACCATAGCTGGCCAGCAAGCGCTGGCCAGCTATGGTGGAGGGCACCCGGCTGCGGTGGCGCCGAAAGGCCGCGCCGGCCGCCTCGCGCTGCGGGCAGGGGCCGGAGTCTCATGATGTCCCAACCTTTGGCATCAGCCTGTCTGACCAGTTGTTGAGCTGTCCGGGGTGTCGAGGTGGCGTAGCGCCGGGCCGGTGTAGATCTGCCTAGGGCGCGCGATCTTCTGCTCGGGGTCAGCCGTGCCTTCCTGCCATTGAGCCAGCCAGCCCGGCATGCGGCCGATCGCGAACAGCACCGGGAACATGTCTACCGGGAAGCCCATGGCCTGATAGATGATGCCCGAGTAGAAGTCCACGTTCGGGTAGAGCTTGTGGCTGATGAAGTAGTCATCGGCCAGCGCGATCCGTTCTAGCTCCAGCGCTATGTCCAGCAGCGGGTTGCGCCCGGTCACCTCGAACACCTGGTCGGCGACCTTCTTAACGATCGTCGCCCGCGGATCGAAGCTCTTGTACACCCGGTGCCCGAATCCCATCAGGCGCAGATCGCCGCGCTTGACCCGCTCGATGTAGGCGGGAACGTTGTCGACCGAGCCGATTTCGCGCAGCATCCGCAGGACCTGCTCGTTCGCGCCACCATGCAGCGGGCCGAACAGTGCGGCTGCAGCTGCGGCCGCGGCCGAGTAGGGGTCGACCCGAGAGCTGCCGACCACGCGCATGGTGCTGGTCGAGCAGTTCTGCTCGTGGTCCGCGTGCAAGACGAAGAGCACATCGAGCGCACGCTCAAGCACCGGATCGGGACTGTACCTGGGCTCGCTCATGTGCCGCATCATGTTGAGGAAGCTGCCCGCGTACGACAGCCTGTTGTCCGGATACGCGTACGGCAGGCCCATCGCGTGCCGGTACGCGAACGCGGCCAGCGTGGGCATCTTCGCGATGAGGCGGACTATCTGCTCGTGCTGCCGGTTCTGGTCGGACACGGCCTTCGCCTCGGGATAGAAAGTGGACAGCGCCGCGATCGTGCTGACCAGGATGCCCATCGGATGGGCATCGTGGTGGAAGCCGTCGATGAACTTCTTGACGTTCTCGTGCACGAACGTGTGGTGCGTGATCTCGTCGGCCCACACGGCTGACTCGTCCTTGCCGGGAATCTCGCCGTGCAGGAGCAGGTAGGCGACGTCAAGGAAGGACACCTGGCCGGCCAGTTCCTCGATCGGGTAGCCGCGGTAGCGCAGGATGCCCCGGTCGCCGTCGATGTAGGTGATGGCACTGCGGCAGCTCGCAGTGTTCAGGAACGCCGGATCGTACGACAAGAGCCCGAAGTCATCATCGGACACCTTGATCTGGCGTAGGTGGATCGCGCGGATGGCGCCGTCGACAACCGGGATTTCATACCGGCGGTGGGTCTGAGAGTCAGTGACCTGCAGCACTCTGTTCGTTGCCATGGCTTTCAAGCTCCTGACAGCCCCGGCTTCGAGCAGCCCTCGCCGCAGGGCCCGCGGGCCCTTTCGCCTTACCGTAAAGTCTCGGTCGTGACCGGTGACGCGGTCGCAGGGCCCACGTCAGTAGGACTTAAGTCACCGGCTCCCTGAGTGCGGACGGCAGGACCTCGGACCGCCGGAGACTCGGGCAGTACGGAGCGGGCGGCACGTTCAGGCTCCGAGGGCAGTGACCATGTTCATGATCGTGACCATCTGCGGGGCGCCTTTAACCGCGAAGTCCGGCCCGTCGTAGCCCCACCAATCCCAGCAGCCCTCCGGATTGTAGGGGAGGACGCTGGCAATGGCCTGCGGGTAGAGGATCACCAGGTTGTTGGTGTCGGCATAGGTATCCAGGTTGGCAAGCTCGGGGAACTCATCGCCGATCAGGTACTGTCCGCTGAGGCATCCGTGCAGGGCAACCACGAGCTTGCAGGGCACGGCAGCACGCCTTCTGGCGTCGGCCAGCCGTGGCCGGCCGGGTCAGTGCTGTGGTACTCGACGTTAGCGCGAAAGTACTGATAGAAGTCCACGCCTGCGTTCGCGACCAGGTCGTTCACGACCGGGTCAAGTGTGCCGTGGTAGACGTAGATCGGCTTGTCGGCCAGGTTGGAGATCGGGTCGATCAGTCCCTGGTTTGACCAGGTCGCGGCCTGCTGCTCAAGTGCCGGAAGGCTGGCACCAATGTCGCAGGTGGCGAAGTCAATTACGTTGCCCTGGCCGCAGTCATACGGCCGACCGGGGCAACCAATCGATCGTTTGGCTCGCATCAGCGCTATCGTCTGCCCGCTGGGCTACGATGTCAACCAATCGTTTGATTGGAAAACGCAGTTCATGGCATGACGAAAAGGAATGAGCAGCTTACTGGCGATCCAGCCGCGCTCGTTGGCTGGGAGCCGCGGCGAGTTGCCGCCGTCGCTCCCGAGCTGCCCGCGGGCGCGGCGCCGCCGGGGACCCGTGGGCAGATCCTGCGCACGGCGCTGGGTCTCTTCTCCGAGTTCGGGTTTCACGGCACATCGATCCGCCTGATCGCCAGCAACGTCGGAATCAATCCGGCCACTCTTTACGCTCACTACTCGTCGAAGGAGCAGATCCTGGCTGACCTGGTCCTGCTCGGTCATCAGGAGCTCTACGACCGGCTGCGGAGGGCGCTCGGCTCGGCCGATCCCTCGGCGCCTGCCCGGCTCGCCGCCCTGGTGCGGCAGCACGCCCTCATTCACACTGACTATCCGCTGCTTGCAGTGGTCGCGAACAGCGAGCTGCATGTCCTGTCCGCAGAGAATGCCGCAACTGCTCTGGAACTGCGAGCCCGCTGCCGGGGCTTCCTCGTCGACGTGCTCGCAGACGGGGCCCGCAGCGGCGAGTTCCGGCTAGTTGACCTCACCCTGACAGCCATTGCCATCGGAGGCCTCAGCATGCAGATCGCGCACTGGTTCGCGCCAGGCAACCGATACACGCCTGACCAGGTCGCTGACGTGTACGTGCGGCTAGCGCTGCGGATGGCTGGCGACACCTCGCACCGAAAAGAGAACTGATTCGTGATCCAGGCAAGAAACTACGACGTCGATGTGGCGGGCGGAACGCTGCGCATCGTCTCCTTCGGCACCGGCCGCCGCGCCGCGCTCTCCGTCCACGGCATCACCGCGAACGCGTTGTGCTGGCAGGCCGTCGCGAGAGCGCTGCCGGCCGATTGGACCCTGCACGCGGTCGACCTGCGCGGCCGCGGGCGCAGCACCGCGCTACCTGGCCCGTTCGGCTTCGACGCCCACGCCGCCGACCTCGTGAGCGCCGTTCGCGCTCTCGGCGCCGACCACCCGGTCCTGATCGGCCATTCTCTCGGCGCTTACGTGGCACTGCTGGCTGCCGACGTGTATCCCGACAGTTTTGGGCCGCTCGTCCTGGTCGACGGCGGGCTGCCCCTGCCCGTCCCGGATGGCGCCGACCCCGACACGCTGCTGGCGGCGACGCTCGGCCCGGCCCTGCAACGGTTGAGCGAGGTCTACCCGACACCCGAGGCGTATGTCCAGTTCTGGCGTGCCCACCCCGCGCTGACGGACTGGAGCAGCGATGTCGAGGAGTACGTTCGATACGACCTAGCCGGCGAGCCTGGTGTCCTAAAGTCGCGCGCCAACCCCGAGGCCGTCCGCGCCGACGGTCGGGAGCTGCTGACCGCAGGTGACCGGATCTCAGCCGCGCTCCGACGGCGCAGCGGTCCGCTTCCGGTCTTGCGCGCGCCCGCGGGCATGTTCGGCCAGCCTCCCGGCCTGCTACCGGACGAGCTCATCAGCTACTGGAACGGAGAGCTGCCGGGGCTGCGGGTGAGTACCGTCCAGGGCACCAACCACTACAGCATCCTGTTCGCCCCGCAAGCTGCTGCGGAGATCGCTCAGCTCATCTCGCGAGTCGGCGCAGCAGTATCTGACTGACCACCCCAGCGATTTGCCGGATTTGCCAGCCGGACTGACCTGCTGCGATGCGGCCCGCGGTGCCGCCGCCACACGCTCAGTCCCACGAAGACGGCGATGATCAGCAGGACCAGGAACGGGCCGACTGTGGGGATCCGCCAGGCATACAGGACGAGTCGCCAGAGGAAATGCCAGACGATGAGGTGAACGATTAGGCCGCCCCGACCGGGCGATGCGCTGGCGGTCATGGCCGGGTCAGCCGGATGCGCCCGACAGCGCCTGCGACTATAATTACAGACCGAATGATCGGTTATTAGGGAGAGCCGATGTCCGCTGGCATCGCCGCCGAGGCAGATGAACTCGAGCAGTACTTCGAGGAGACGGTGGCGCGTGACCGTCGGATCGAGCCGCGGGACTGGATGCCTGACGCCTACCGCAGGACGATGATCCGGCAGATCGCGCAGCACGCGCACTCGGAGATCATCGGGATGCAGCCAGAAGGAAACTGGGTGACCAGGGCACCGTCGCTCCGGCGCAAGGCGATCCTTCTGGCCAAGGTTCAGGACGAGGCAGGCCACGGGCTCTACCTGTACTCGGCCGCCGAGACACTGGGCGCCGACCGAGCCGACCTTACCGACCGCCTGATCACCGGCAAACAGAAGTACTCCTCGATCTTCAACTATCCGAGCCTCACGTTCGCCGACGTGGGCGTCATCGGCTGGCTGGTCGATGGCGCGGCGATCTGCAACCAGGTCCCGCTGTGCCGGTCGTCCTACGGGCCTTACGCGCGGGCCATGATCCGCATCTGCAAGGAGGAGTCGTTCCATCAGCGGCAGGGCTACGAGTTGCTGATGACGATGATGCGCGGCTCCGATGCCCAGCGCGAGATGGTACAGGACGCCACCAACCGCTGGTGGTGGCCGTCGCTGATGATGTTCGGCCCGCCCGACGCCGACTCGCCCAACACCGAGCAGTCGATGCGCTGGCGCATCAAGCGGCACACCAACGATGACCTCAGGCAGCGCTTCGTCGACATGACGGTGCCGCAGGCCGAGGTGCTCGGCGTCACGCTGCCCGACCCGGACCTGCGCTGGAATGAGGAGCGCCAGCATTACGACTTCGGCCAGCCGGACTGGGCCGAGTTCAGACGGGTCATTAGCGGGAACGGGCCGTGCAACACCCAGCGCATCGCCAACCGGCGGGCCGCGCACGAGGCCGGTGCCTGGGTGCGGGATGCGGCTGCCGCGTACGCCGCAAAACGTGAACGCGCGAGCCGAACCGGCGCCGTGCCGCCAGCCCTCCGGGGTGAGGTACGAGCGACGAGGGAAGGCGGTGCCCATGAATGTCCCTGAGGCTGAGCGGGAAATGCGCTCGAACTGGCCGCTGTTCGAGGTGTTCCTGCGCAGCAAGCGCGGGCTCAACCACGTGCATGTCGGCTCGCTGCACGCGGCCGATGCCACCATGGCCCTGCACCACGCCCGCGACCTGTACACCCGGCGGAACGAGGGCGTCAGCATCTGGGTGGTGAAGGCTGCCGACATCACCGCGTCCAGCCCGGACGAGAAGGACCCGTTCTTCGCGCCGGCGGGCGACAAGGTGTACCGGCACCCGACGTTCTACGAGATCCCCGATTCGGTGCCGCATATCTGAGATGACTATGGGCTTTGACACCGCCTACGAGGCGATCAACGACGGCGAGGACACCGGCCACCGGTGGGCCTACGGTACGGGCTTCACCGACCCGCTGGCCGGCGTGGACACCACGCTCCCGGCCGGGGTGGACGGCACCGACCTGGCGGCGTACTGCCTCATGCTCGGCGACGACGCGCTGATCATGTCGCACCGCCTGCAGCAGTGGCTAGCCCGTGCCCCCGAACTCGAAGAAGAGACAGCGCTGGCCAACATCGCACTTGACCTCCTTGGCCAGGCCCGGTTGCTGCTCACGCGGGCCGGCGCGGCCGACGGGTCAGGGCGGACCGAGGACGACTTCGCCTTCGGCCGGATGGAGCGCGAGTTCCGCAGCGTCAGGCTGGCCGAAGTCACCGACGCCGACTTCGCCGCTCTCGTCGCCCGGCTGCTCGTATTCAGCACCTGGCGGCTGGCCCTGCTGGAACAGCTGCGGTCGTCGGCCGACCCGGTCCTCGCCGCGGTCGCGGCCCAGGGTGCTCGCGAGGTCGCTTACCACCGCGACTACGCCGCCCAGTGGGTAATCCGGCTGGGAGACGGCACAGAGTACTCCCGCGAGCGGATGATCGCCGGCCTGGCGGCGGTGGCGCCGCTGGTGCCCGAACTGTTCGCCGTGTCCGACGTCGAGCGGCGGATGATCGCCGCCGGCGTGGCCGCCGATCCCGGGCTAGCGCAGCACGAGGTCGGTGACGTGCTCGCGGCGGTGCTGGCCGCGGCCGCCCTCGAGTGGCCTGAGGTACCGGGCCTGGCCGGGGTCAGCGGCCAGGCCGGACGCGACGGGGTCCATACCGAGGCGATGGGCTACCTGCTGGCGGAACTGCAGAGTGTCGCCCGGTCCATGCCGGAGGCAGCGTGGTGATGCGCTACGAACGGTCAGCCAGGGCGGCGCCTGTCCGGCACAAAAAGAACGTGCCGGACAGCACCACCCCGGCCGACCTCGGTCCGGATCGCGCCGCAGTGGCCCGAGAGATTGCCGCGTCGGTACCCGATCCGGAATTGCCAATGCTGACCCTGGCAGACCTGGGCATTATACGGGATGTAACCGTGGACGTAACCGCGGGCGTGACCACGGAGGCGGAGCGGGTCGTCGTGTCGGTGACTCCGACCTACTCAGGCTGCCCCGCGATGGCAGAGATCCGCGCGGATGTTGCGCGCCGGCTCGCGGCCGCGGGATTCGGTCCGGTGGAGGTGCGCACGGTGCTCAGTCCACCGTGGACCACCGACTGGATCACCGACGCCGGGCGGCGCAAGCTTGCGGCGGCGGGGATCGCGCCGCCAGGGTCGGCGCCACGGAGGCCGGAGACCGGTCCTGTGCCGCTGACGCTGACGTTGCCCGATAGCACTGTGACCTGCCCGGCCTGCGGGTCTGACGACACGCGGCGGACAG
>JASHOL010000489.1 GCA_030041135.1 Streptosporangiaceae bacterium
CCAAGTACAACCAGCTGCTTCGGATCGAGGAACTGCTCGGTGACGGCGCGTCCTACGCCGGACGGGCGGCGTTCGCGCGCTCGGCGGCTGACGGTCAGTGAGTCCCGCGGCCGGCGGCACCGGCGCGACGCCGGCCGGAGGCCGGACCGGCCCGGTGCCGCGCCCGAAGTTCACCAGCCGGGCCGCCGTGCTTGCCGTCGTGGTCTGCGCCATCGCCCTGAGCCTGGCCTACCCGATCCGGGAGTACATCGCCGAGCGCCGTCAGATCGATCAGCTGGAGGCGCTGAACACCCAGCTGGCCGGCCAGCTCACCCGGCTGCAGGCGGAACGGCGCGCCTACAGCTCGCCCTCCTACATCGAGCAGCAGGCCAGAGACCAGCTGCACATGTGCTTCCCTTCGCAGAAGTGCTACATCGTGATCTACCCGAGTCACCCCCGTGGGAAGTCCGCGCAGGGCCAGTCGGGCACGCCCTGGTACTCGGCGCTCTGGAAGTCCGTCAAGGAGGCGGACGGGTCCGGCGGGCGGTGACATCGGTGACAGCGGGCCCGAGCCCCGCGGACCTGACGGCGGTGGAAAGGCAGCTCGGCCGGCCGCCGCGCGGCATGACAGCAGTCGCGCACTACTGCCCTTGCGGGCTGCCGGACGTGGTCCAGACTGCGCCTCGGTTGCCCGACGGCACCCCGTTCCCTACGCTCTACTACCTGACCTGTCCGCGGGCATGCGCGGCTATGAGCCGGCTGGAGGCGGCCGGCCTGATGCGGGACATGACCGCCCGGCTGAGCACGGACACGGTGCTGCGCGAGCGCTACCTGGCGGCCCACCGTGACTACCTCGCCCGGCGCGCGCAGGCGGCAGCGCGGGTCGGAGTGGAGCCGCTCCCGGCCGGGACCCAGAGCGCCGGCGGCATGCCGGACCGGGTGAAGTGCCTGCATGCGCTGGCCGCGCACGAGCTCGCGGTCCCCGGGGCGAATCCGCTGGGCGCGGAGGCGGTGCGCGCCGCCGGCCAGTGGTGGGAGGCTGGTCAGTGCGTGCGGGCTGATGGCTGAGGCAGCGGCGCGCAGAGAGGCGGATGGATGAGCCAGCGGGTGGCTGCCATTGACTGCGGGACGAACTCGCTGCGGCTGCTGATAGCCGACGTCGATCCGGCCAGGCACACGCTGGCCGACATCGAGCGCCGCATGGAGATCACACGGCTTGGGCAGGGCGTTGACGCCACCGGCCGGCTCGCCCCCGAGGCGCTCGAGCGCACCTTTCGGACGCTGACCGACTACTCCGCCCAGATAAGCCGCGCCGGCGCCGCCGCGGTGCGCATGGTGGCGACGAGCGCGACCAGGGATGCCAGCAACGCCGACGAGTTCGCCCGCGGCGTGCGGGACATTCTCGGCGTGCCGCCTGAGGTGATCAGCGGCGACGAGGAGGCCCGCTTGTCGTTCACCGGTGCGACGGCCGAGCTTGCGGGGAACGAGGTGTCCCCCGCAAGCGCTGCCGGCCGCCTGCTGCCGCCCTACCTGGTAGTGGACATCGGCGGCGGGTCGACCGAGTTCGTGTTGGGCGGCGGCACGGCGCCCGCCTTGGAGGCCAGCCTGGCAGCGATCTCGGTGGACATCGGCTGCGTGCGCCTGACCGAACGGCACCTGCACGCCGACCCGCCGTCGGCCGCCGAAGTTAAGGCCGCCCGCGATGACATCGACCTGGCACTCGACGACGTGGCTGCCGCCGTCCCGGTCGGGAGCGCGCAAACCCTGGTCGGCCTGGCCGGGTCGGTCACGACCGTGACCGCGATCGCGCTTGGCCTGCCGGTCTACGACCCGCGGCGTACGCACCATGCCCGCCTGAGCGTCGCGGAAGTGCATCGCGTGACGCTCCAGTTGCTCGGGCAGACCAGGGACCAGCGGTCCAGGATCGCGTCGCTGCATCCGGGCCGCGTTGACGTCATCGGCGCCGGCGCCCTGATCCTCGACCGGTTGATGGAGCGGTTCGGTTTCGACGAGTTCGTCACCAGCGAGCACGACATCCTGGACGGCATCGCCTGGGCGATCGCGCGCAATGCGTGAGCGTGAACGCCGGACGGAGAAGCCCCGAGTAACCGGCCGGGGACCGGTGAGACCGGGCACGGGCTGGCCTGAAGATCCGGCCGTGGCGACTACCGTCGTCGCTGGCAGTGCCGCCGACGTGCGGGAGCTCGCGGTCCGTGCCGGGTCCATACGGGAACTGGCGGCGCTGGAGTCGGTTTGCCGTGCGTGCCCGAGGCTCGTGCAGTGGCGCGAGCAGGTCGCGGCGGAAAGGCGGCGCTCGTTCCAGACCGAGACGTACTGGGGCCGCCCGGTGCCAAGCTGGGGCGTCGAGCGGCCGAGCCTGCTGATCCTCGGTCTCGCGCCGGCTGCGCACGGCGGAAACCGGACCGGCCGCATCTTCACCGGCGACCGCAGCGGCGACGTGCTGTTCGCCTCGCTGTGGCGGTGCGGGCTTGCTTCTGAGCCCATCTCGGTGGCCGCAGGAGATGGCCAGCGCCTGATCTCGACCCGGATGACCGCAGCCGTGCACTGCGCGCCGCCGGACAACAAACCGACGGTCGACGAGCGCGATGCCTGCGCGCCGTGGCTGGCCGCGGAGCTCGCCGAGATGCGCGTTGATCTGCGGGTGATCGTGTGCCTCGGGCATTTCGCGTGGCAGGCACTCTGGCCGCAGCTTGCTGCCGCCGGCGCCAGCGTGCCAAGGCCGCGGCCGGTCTTCGGGCACGGCGCCGAGGCGGTACTGGCCGGCGACTGGCGGCTGACCGTCATCGGCTGCTATCACCCAAGCCAGCAGAACACGTTCACGGGCAAGCTCACGGACCCCATGCTCGACGCCGTGTTCGGCCGGGCACGAGACCTGGCGGGTGCCGGGCAGCCGCGCTGAGCGGGCCGCCCGACGCCACAATTTAAACCGCTACTGACGGTAATAAGAATGGCCTAATGGTCACTCTTAGTGTCAGCTGCGGATCTTCGCATGGATTAGATACACGACATTGGGCTTGAATCGGCTAGCATTAATTGGCTTACATGGAGTGACTAGATGGTTGCGGGGTATCATCGCAATGCCCCCGTAGCCCAAAGGAAGAGGCCGGCCCCCTAAAAGGGTCCCCAGTGTCGGTTCGACCCCGACCGGGGGTACCGGTGTGCGCTGCTGACGTGCTGTTATGCCGCTGATGGCCGTCGACACGGGCTGATCAGTCATTCAGGCCTTGACTCATCTGTAATCGTTCAGTCAAGATAAGCGCTACCGGAACGTTGGTCGTTTCGGCATCTTGGCACGCGTATATTCGGTGCCGCAGAACGCCAGAACGCCCTTTTAGTGCGAGTTCTCGATGCACTATTCGAACATGCGGACCTTAGGTGCCCAGCGTTCCCTGGTGCTGGCGGACAGAGCGCTCCCAGCTGGTCGATGACCTGCCGCGGCCGCGGTCTCACCTGGCGGTGCGCCTGCCCGGCAGTGGCGTAGCCCGGTAGTGGCGCTGTCCTGGCAGTCGCGCTGTCCTGGCTGTCAGCCGCTGACGTCCGGTCCTGCTCGCTCGATCGTGATCCTGACGATCAGCCGCCGATCACGCTTCATGGCTGCCCGGTAATCCGCCCAGTCGGGGTGCTCACCCGAGATCCGCCGGTAGTAGTCCTCGAGCAGTGGCATGGCCTCCGGAAGGTGGATCAGCTCGGCTGTCCCCTCGACCTGGACCCACTCGCCGAAGAAGCGGTCATTCAGCACGCACAACGAAGCCCTGGGGTCCCTGGCGAGGTTCTTGGCCTTGACCGCGGTCTCGCGCGTACTGATCATGACGCGGCCGTCGTCATCCACTGCCGCGACGATCGGCGACATCTGCGGGCGGCCGTCAGTGCGGGTTGTGGCGAGCACAGCCCGAGGGTTCTTAGACAGGAAGCTGGTGGCGTGATCTATGTCCACACCAGCAGCTTAGGAGCCGTCAGAGTCTGCTGCGGCGCTGAAGCTCATACTCGCGCACGATCGCGCTGGCGTAGCCGTGCGAGAGGCCATGCTCGTCGGACAACCAGTTGGCTCGTTCGCTACAGCGCAGGAGCGCCGGACCCGATTCAAGCCGGCTGAACCACTCTCGGAGTTGAAGTCCGGTAACGGACGGGATGCGTGCGATCAGGTTCTTATGCATCTCCGGAGAGTGGGTCAGGGACAAGATGCACCTCCAGGGTGAGGGTTAGTCCTTGGAGTCGAGACTGCACCACTGTCCGGCCGCTGACAAGACCTGAACGTCAGCCTTCCGTAATGCCCCGTTTAGCCGCCGTCAAGGAACCAGGCATACCTGGTTGTCACCGACGCACTCTCGCCAACCTCGCCTTCCCGCAATCAACGGCATTCTGTACATCGATTCCATGATCAGGACACAGCCTGCTCTTGCCCGCAGCCGCCGGTCTGCCCGGTGTCGGCATCGCCTGACCGGTCAGGCACCGGCGGCTGCGCTGACCACTTAGGCGCCGGCCGGGAACGTGACGCCAGCGAGCGACGACAAGATGGTGTCGTCCGGGCCGTTGATGTACATCTTGCCGCTCGGGGTTACATCCAGCCACGCACTGCCCCCGGAGTTGTCGTCGTTGTAAACGGCAATCCAGAGCGTGTTCTTCGGCCGGGCCGCCTTTGGCAGGACCGCGAACTCGCCGGTCGTGCCGCCCTGCATGGCACCGTACAGGTACACGATGCCATTGCTGATCGCATAAGAGGGCGGACCGTTGGTCGCGAACACCTCGTGCCACTTGTTGATGAGCCCTAGCTTGTGCCAGGTGATCTTGGTCACCGGCGCCTTGGCCGTGGCCACGCTGGCGGCGTAACCGGCGCCACCACCGAGTGAGAACGTCAGGGCGATGACCGACATGACGATCGCGGGTGATTGGCGCATGGCAGAACGAAAGCGACGCATGATTTCCCCATTTCCCCAAGGATCCGCCGGCTCGTGCTGGCCGGTCGGTGCAAGAAACGGTAGTGATGATTCTGCCCATAGCGACAATATCGACCGGATCGATCGAGTCTCTATCCAGTCTCACACGTCATGCTGCGGGATACATTCCCGGCGACGGACAAGATCGTCGGCCACATCGTGTAAGTTCCCGTAGCGCATACCGGAGCTACTGGAACAAAACCCTGCCCGAAATCACGAGAACTTACACAATGTCCCTGTGGTCGGCGGCCGTGTATGGCTCCGGCTTAGCCGAGCCGCTCGAAGACCATCGCCATGCCCTGGCCGCCGCCCACGCACATCGTCTCCAGGCCGATGGTCTTGTCGTGGAACTGCAGGCTGTTGAGCAGCGTGGAGGTGATCCGTGCTCCGGTCATGCCGAACGGGTGGCCAACGGCGATGGCGCCGCCGTTGACGTTGAGGTTGTCGATGTCGATGCCGAGGTCCCGGTAGGAGGGGATCACCTGGGCCGCGAAGGCCTCGTTCATCTCGACCAGGTCGACGTCGTCGATCGTCATCCCGGCCCTGGCCAGTGCCTGCCTGGATGCCTCGACCGGGCCGAGGCCCATGATCTCGGGCGAGAGCGCGGTGACGCCGGTGGAGACGATCCTGGCCAGCGGGGTGAGTCCGAGTTCGGCAGCCTTCCGGTCGCTCATGACGACCACGGCCGCCGCCCCGTCGTTGAGGGGGCAGCAGTTCCCCGCGGTCACCGTGCCGTCGGGTCGGAAGACCGGCTTAAGCTGGGAGACCTTCTCCAGCGTGGTACCGGGACGCGGGCCGTCGTCGGCCGAGACCACGGTGCCGTCGGGCATCGTGGCCGGCGTGATGTCACGCTGCCAGAAGCCGTTCGCGAGCGCCTTCTCGGCCAGGTTCTGTGACCGCACGCCGAACTCGTCCTGCTCCAGCCGGCTGATGCTGCGCAGCTGAGCGACGTTCTCGGCTGTCTGGCCCATGGCAATGTAGATGCCGGGGAGCTTGCCGTCCTCGCGCGGGTTGTGCCAGGTGTACCCGCCCTCGGCCATTTCCTCTTCCCTGACCTTGGCCTCGTCGAACACCGGGTTCCTTGTGTCCGGCCAGCTGTCGCTGCTGCCCTTGCCGAACCGGCTCACGCACTCGACGCCGGCGGAGATGAAGACATCTCCCTCGCCCGCCTTGATCGCATGGAATGCGATCCTGGTGCTCTGCAGCGACGACGAGCAGTACCGCGTGATCGTGGTTCCCGGCACCGAGTCGTATCCGAGCATTACCGCGACAACCCTGGCCATGTTGAAGCCCTGCTCGCCGCCTGGCAGCCCGCAGCCGAGGATGAGATCATCGATGTCGGCCGGGTCGAGCTGGGGCACCTTGGCCAGCGCCGCCTTGACCATTTGCACCACAAGGTCGTCGGGCCGGATGGTGGTGAGTGAACCCTTGAACGCCCGCCCGATCGGTGAACGAGCGGTCGCTACGACGACTGCCTCTGGCATGACGGCTCCCTGCAGAATCTGCTTGTCGAGTACTCAACAGTAACCGCGACATATCTCTTCCGCGAAGGGGCGGGCCGGGCTGGCTGTGGTCGGCTCGCTTGGCCGGGCTGGCCGCGGTCGGCTCGCTTGGCCGGGCTGGCTGTGGTCGGCTCGCTTGGCCGGGCTAGCCGCGGTCGGCTCGCTTGGCCGGGCTAGCCGCGGTCGCAGTCGCAGCAGCTGCGGTGGCGCCAGCCGCGGCCGCAGCAGCCGCCGTCGGCTTGCTCGGCATGACAAGGGCATCGGGGACCGGCTTGCCGGCCAGGGCCCGGCGGGCGGCGGCTCGGCTGGCCCTGGTGGGCTTGCCGGGCCAGGCTGGCCGGGGTCGGTTCGCTCGGCCGGCCAAGAGCCGGCTCGCCAGGGCCTGGCCGACCAATCGGAAGGCCAAGGCTCGCCTCGCCAATCGGCTGGCCAGGCGGCCGGTCAAGGCTCGGCTGGCCAGGACCCGGCCGACCAAGGTTCGGATGGTCAAGCGGCTGACCACTCGCCTGGCCAAGGCCCGGCTGGCCGAGATCACCCAGCGGGGGGACAACGAGCGCAGGGGGCGAGGCCTTCTCGCCGGCCGAGTCTCCCCGGCGACCCGCCACCGCCTGTTACTGCAACAGATCACGAGTCCGGCCAGGGCCAGGATCATCACTATCGGATCGGCCCTGGTGACAAGCCACCCCTCGATTGCGGCCAGCCTGCTGCCGAGCAACATGTTCTGCCCGAGGCCGAGGCCCGGCATGTCGGCGATGGTCAGCGCGCTCAGCCAGGCCAGCGCGAACCAGTCCAGCCGCGAGGCGGGGAACAGCACGAGGACGCAGATGGCCATGATGCTGTACCAGGCGTACTGGTGCGGCCACACGAGCAGATAGGCCAGGCTCAGGGCCAGCGCCGCCCTGACCGCCGGCCGGTTGTCGAATCCCTTGGGCAGGCGCCGCAGCGCGAGCCAGGTGACCGGTATGAGCAGCACGCCCGCGGTTGGCACCGCAAACCGCAACGGGAGATGGGCGTAGAAGAAGAGGAGCCTGTAGAAGCCCCAGCCCATGCCGGTGCTGGCCCTGTTGGTGAGGGCCTCGATCGCAGACCGGCCGGCGAGGCCATACGAGGGCAGCAGCACGGCCAGAGCCCCGGCCGCAGCCGCCGCCAGATAGCGGGGCCGCCGCCAGAGGGACAAGACTACGGCCAGACCGAACAGCGCGAAGTCGGCCTTGATGTCCGCGGCCGCTCCGATGCAGACCCCGGCGGCAACGGCCGCTGCCAGCGGCCGCTGCAAGCCTCGCAGGTCCAGAATGAGCAGGCCCGCGACGCCCAGCGCGGCCGCCAGGACGTCAAGGTGACCGCCTGCGATCGCGCTCCAGATGATCAATGGGTTCGCGGTCCACAGCAGGTGCGCCCGCACCCTCGCGGCCCGGTCGCCGCGGAACAACCGGTCGGCGGCAAACGCGATCGCGGCGAACGCGATCACGTTGCCAAGCTTCAGCCAGAAGACGGTCCGGGCGAGCGATGCACCGCCGAGGCGGGCGGCGATGTACTGCTCGCCGGTCGCGAGCGGCCCGTAGACGCTGATGGTGGTCTGCCAGTCCGCCGGAATCCCTTGAGTGTGCGTGCGCAGGAAGAACTGGTAGGGGGTCATCGTGTACGGATCCTGGCCAAGCGTCACGATGTGGCCATAGACCGCGTAGTCCAGCGGGTCGGTGGTGCCGATCGGCGGCAAGACCGCGAGCGCGATGATGGCCAGCCCGGCCAGCACGAGCAGCACCCGCAGCGGGATGCGCCTGCCCTGCCTGGCCGCGATCAGCCCGATCACTATGCCGACGGTGGCCAGGGCGCCGGCAACCCACAGCGGCCAGAACACGTCATGGGACGGGACGTGGACGCTGAGCTCCCACGGGGGACCCACGGATGGCATGGGCAGCGGCGGAGGCATCCAGCTGGCGCGCAGCAGCCCAGCCGTGATGAAGACGGCCAGGGCGGCGGCTATGGTCGCGATGACCGTCCAGCCGACCAGCCCGACGCCGCGCGATCGCGGTGCGGTTGGTTCGGACTGCGCAAGCTGGCTGGCGGTCGTGGGTGCGGAGTTGCTCACTCTGATCTCGTAGAGTTAGCGCTGGTAGCTCGCGCGTAGCGGCGCGCCGTACAAGCTTACGGAAGTGGCCGGCGATGCCCTCTCGGCTTGGTGCGTCCTTTGCCTATCCTTCGCGAAGAAAGGCACGCCCAGGTGGGACAAGGCGTGCCAGAGTACCTTGAGTTGCCTGTGGCGCCGCCGCTCCCAGCCGTGGGATAGCGTCGGTGGCCTAGGCAGGGGGCGGCGCAAAGGGCGGCGACAGATGCAAGTTCACGAGTCACTGATCGAGCTATTCGGGAATACCCCGCTTGTCCGGCTCCGCAAGGTCACCAGGCCGCTCTACATCGACGGGCCGGGCCCGGCCGTCCTGGCAAAGGTGGAGTACTTCAACCCCGGCGGGTCGGTCAAGGACCGGATCGCGCTGCGGATGGTGGAGGCGGCCGAGCGGTCGGGCCAGTTGCAGCCGGGCGGGACCATCGTCGAGCCGACGTCAGGCAACACCGGGATCGGCCTGGCCATCGTTGCCCAGGAGAAGGGCTACAAGTGCCTGTTCGTCTGCCCGGACAAGGTTGCCCAGGACAAGATAGCCGTGCTGCGGGCCTACGGCGCCGAGGTGGTCGTGTGCCCGACCACCGTCTCCCCTGACCATCCCGATTCGTACTATTCAGTCTCGGATCGGCTGGCGAGGACAACGCCGGGAGGCTGGAAGCCGGACCAGTACTCGAACATGGAGAACCCGGCCTCGCACTACCACTCCACCGGCCCGGAGATCTGGGACCAGACCAATGGCCGGGTCACGCATTTCGTCGCGGGCATCGGCACCGGCGGCACGATCTCAGGAACCGGCAGGTACCTGAAGGAGATCTCGGGCGGGCGGGTTCAGGTCATCGGGGCTGATCCCGAGGGGTCGGTGTACTCCGGCGGCACCGGGCGCCCGTACCTGGTCGAGGGCGTGGGCGAGGACATCTGGCCCGACACGTATGACAAGAGCATCTGCGACGAGATCATCGCGGTCAGCGATGCCGACTCTTTCCTCATGACCCGCAGGCTGGCCAGGGAAGAGGCCCTGCTGACCGGCGGTTCGTGCGGCATGGCC
>JASHOL010000490.1 GCA_030041135.1 Streptosporangiaceae bacterium
TGCACGACATCCCGTCGCTTGAACTGTGCTTCGACCCCGCGCGCGCCACGATAGCGCAGGTAGATGGGTTACTAGTGCGGCTAAGCTGTACCGGCACGTGCTGTGGTCGGCTACACATGCGCCTAGAGCATAGAGCCGGTCAGTGGTCTCGCCGCGTCCCGAATGTATGACGTCATCACCCACGGACGTGGCAAGAAATGACCGGCTAGGAAGGATCCTCGCCGCCCGCGACTGCCTGCGCCCAGCGCAGATCCGCCTTGCCCGACGGGCTGCGCCTGATGCCGGGAACGAAGACGATCGTGCGCGGCTTCTTATAGCCGGCAAGTCGGTCGGCGACGTGGGCGACAAGCAGGTCGGCGGACACTTCGCCGCCGCTGACCGGCGCGACGACGGCGCTCACGCGGTGGCCGAAGCGGGGGTCCGGCAACCCGACGACGAGCGCGTCGCGGACGCCGGGGTGTTCGATCAGGACTTGCTCGACCTCCTCGGCGAACACCTTCTCGCCGCCGGTATTGATGACCCGGCTGCCGCGGCCACGGAACGTGATCGAGCCGTCAGCCTCAAGTGAGGCGAGGTCGCCGGTGACGACCCACCGCCTGCCGCCGAACGTGCGGAACGTCTGCGCCGTCTTTGCGTCGTCGCCGAGGTAGCGGATCTCATCGTCGGCGGGAGCGGCGAGCATGCCGACCTGACCCGAGCCTGGTACCACGTCCAGGCCCGCGTCATCGATGACCCGCGCGCCAGGCAGCAGCGTGAACCGCGAGGTGATCGCCGCATCACCGCGCCGGGTCTGGCTGATGGCGAACGGGCCGCCCTCGGAGGCCGCCACCAGGTCGCGGCAGACGAAGTCGCCGTGCGCGAGAAGTCTGCGCTTGATGTCTGCGCTCCACGTCACCCCGACGCTCAGGATCCGCCTGAGGCTCGACAGGTCGTAGGGCCGACCCTCTTCCACCGCGCAGTCGAGCGCGTCGGCCAGTGGCAACGCGAACACGTCACCCACGATCGAGACCGTGTCCACCCGCTGCTGACCGACCGCGGCGGCCAGCTCATCCGGGTCGTAGGAGTGCCCGGTCAGGAATACGACGCGACCGCTGGCCACCAGCGCGCCGAGCGTCGTGTACATCCCGGTCGCGTGCATGAGTGGCGGAGCGGGCAGGCAGACGATTGCGTCGCCGTCGCGGGTCAGCCGCTGCGTCGCTGAGCGCAGCTCATCGAGCGAGCCGGGCGTCGGCTCGCCGATGAGCCCGAATCCGTTGGCGCTCACGACCGGATAGAGCCAGGAATGACTGACCAGCACGCCCTTGGGCCGGCCCGTCGTGCCGCCGGTGTACATCAGCCAGTGATCGACGCCGCGGGCGGCGCGCGGAAGCGGCGCGGCCGCATCGATGACGGCCTCGTAGCCCACGGATGTATAGCCGCCCACAGTGTTGCCAGCCACGGTGTCGCCAGCCACGGTGTCGCCAGCCACGGTGTCGCCAACCATGGGGCGGACCGCCTGATCGCCTACCTGTACCAGGGTGCGCACTGACGGTGCCGATGCCTGCGCCCGTGCCACCCGCGACCTGAGCGACGCGTCGAAGATGACGGCGGTCACGGTCGCGTCCCCGAACAGGTGCGCCATCTCCTCGCCCTGGTAGCGGTAGTTGACGTTCACCGGGATGGCCCTGAGCTTCAGGACCGCGAACACGCTCTCGACGTATTCGATGCCGTTGTACAGCGCGATCGCCACCCGGTCCTCCGCGCCGATGCCGGTGCTGTCCAAGAACGCGGCCAGACGTGATGCGCGCTCGTCCAGTTGCCGCCAGGTCCGGCTTCGTTCCCCGTGCGTTACCGCGACGCGCTCGGCCCGCACGTCGGCGACGGTTTCGAGTAGGGACGCGAAATTCTCCCTCACGGCTCGCGCACCGGCGGCGTGCCGTGAGTGTGAAAGCTCTCGATGGTCTTGAGACCCCAGGCCTGGCCCTTGGCCCGCTCGGCGGCCGTCCACGAGATCGGCCGCCAGTCGGGCGCGAGCACGAGCCGGGCGCCGGCGTTGCACAGCTCGATCCGGTTGCCGCCCGGTTCCCAGACGTACAGGAAGAACGTCTGCTGGATGGCGTGCTTGTGCGGACCGGTCTCAATGTGAATGCCCGCCTCCAGGCAGACGTCGGCGGCCCGCAGGATGTCCTCGCGCTGGTCACATGCGAGCGCCACGTGATGGAGCCGGCCCGTGGCCCCGGTCCAGTCGCTGGTGTACACGAGGTCATAGCTCTTGTCGGTCAGGTGGTACCAAACCGCCGACGGGGTCCCGTCATCAAGCACTATCTGCTCGGTGAGCTGAGCGCCGAGCGCTTCCTCCAGGAACCGGGCCGCGGCCGGGATGTCGGCAGCCAGGTAGTTGATGTGGTCAATGCGGCGGACGTTCGCGCCGCGGCCAGGAAACCGCGCAGCCTGGTTCTTGAGCGCGGGTCGCTGCCCGTCAGGCGCCTCGTACCACCGCGTCTCCCAGTACAGGCCGATCTCATGCCCGTCAGGGTCGCGGAACTCGTAGACCGGTCCGAGCCCGCATTCGCCGTCCTGCCAGCGGCCGGCCAGCCCCGCTGCCTCGATAGCGGCGACGCGCCGGCCGAGCGCGTCCGGGCTAGCGGCGCGCAGCCAGGTCTTGCCGATGCCAGGCTCAGGCGCCCCGGTTACCTTGATCGTGAACATCTCGTAGTCGTCCCAGGAGTGCAGGTAGACCGAGTCGCCGGCGCGCGCCACCTCCTCCATGCCGAGCTGCGCTATGAGGAACTCGGCGGTCTGGGCCGGCACGGCCGTGCGCATCTCCGCGGCGGAAACGTGCGCGATATCCCGGCATCTGTGCGTCGTCATCGCTGTCCTTCCTGCCCGGCCTGGACTCCAGCGGAGGCGGGCCGGATGCTGTGACTTGCGGGTAAATACTTGCGCGGCGGCAGGGCGCTATCAACAGCGCCTGCCGCCAGGCGGGTGAGAAAGGGACTTTCATGCGCACAGCGGTGCTCGGGCTGGGCGAGGCCGGCAGCCGGTACGCGGCCGACCTTGCTGCCGCGGGGTTGCAGGTGAGCGGTTATGACCCTGCGGCGGTGACGACCCCGCCCGGCGTTGTGCGGGCGGAGTCCGCGACCGCGGCG
>JASHOL010000491.1 GCA_030041135.1 Streptosporangiaceae bacterium
GGCCGCGGTGAGCGGCCCCCTGGCACCGTGGCGGGCCATGGCCCGGCCCGCGAGAGGGCCGGCCGCGGCGGTCGCGACCGCCACCGGGACCATCCGGAGCCCGGTCTGCCACGCGGTCAGGCCGTCGACGTCTTGCAGGTAGAGCGTGGTCAGGAAGAGGAACCCGCCGAATGCGGTGAACGCGGACAGGGTGATCACCATCGCGCCGGTGAACGGGGTGCTGCGGAACGCGTGCAGGTTGATCAGCGGGTCAGTGCGGCGTCGTTCCCAGCCGACGAGCAGCACCAGCGCGGCGGCCGCCGCCGCGAACATGCCGGCGATGAGCGCCGAGCGCCATCCGGCCGACGGCCCCTCGATGATCCCGTAGACCAGACAGGCCAGCAACGTGATCACCAGAGCCTGGCCGACCGGGTCGGCGCGACGCGGCCGCCCAGCCTGCGAGCCGGGTATCAGCACCCCGGCCAGGACCATCGCGATCACGGCCACCGGGATCGTGACCCAGAACACCGACCGCCAGCCCCACGCGTCGGCGAGCACGCCGCCGAGTACGGGACCGACCGCCATACCCGCGCCGAAGGTGCCTGACCAGATCCCCATCGCGCGGGCGCGTGCGGCCGGATCGGAGAGCGTCGCGGTGATGACGCCCATGGCCATCGGCGTGAGTGCAGATCCGCCGGCACCCTGCAGGGCCCGGCAGGCGATTAGCCAGCCGGCGCTCGGGGCGACGCTGCACCCGGCCGAGGCGGCGATGAACACCGCCAGCCCGGCCTGCAGAACCCTCCGCCGGCCAAACCGGTCGCCGATGGCACCCGAGGTCAGCATCAGGCTCGCGGTCGTGATCGAGTAGGCGGCGACCGTCCACTGGAGTTCCGCGACCGGTGCGTGCAGGCCGCGACCGATCAGCGGCAACGCCAGGGTCACCACCGTCGTGTCGATGGCGATGATGAACACGGTGAGGCAGCAGACGCCGACGACCGCCGCTCGCCTGACTCCCGTCATGTACGGTCCTGCCTCTGCTTGATGCCCGCCGTAGCGGCCAGGATCAGGCCAGGGCGTTGGACGAACGTGGAAGGAATGTTGCAGCAATGTGCAAGCCCGCCGCGCCCGCGGTGGCGGCGGGGCCGACGAACGCGACATACTGGCAGAAGGGGGGGACCGAGCAAGAACGCCGGCGCCGGGGTGGGGATGGAATTCCGGGTCTTAGGTCCAGTCGAGGTACGCCTTGGCGAGCGCGCGCTCGCTATCGGCCACCCGCGTCAGCGGGCGGTGCTGGCTGTCCTTCTCCTGGACGCGGGCCGGGTGGTTCCGGCCGATCTGCTGATCGACCGGGTCTGGGGTGAGGACCCGCCGGCGTCGGTGCGCAACGTGCTGTCCGGATACGTGGCGCGGCTGAAAGGGGTCATCAGCGACGCGAACGTCGGCAGCGTCGGGCTCTGCCGCCGCCACGGCGGTTACCTGCTCGACGTCCAGCCTGACGTTGTTGACGTACACCGGTTCCGCGACCTGGTCGCGGCGGCCGGCGATGAGGCCGACGAGCGCGCTCAGGGCCTGCTGCGCCACGCGCTGGCGCTCTGGCAGGGGCCGGCGCTGGCCGGGCTGGAGAGTCCGTGGCTCAACGCCACGCGCCACACCCTGGAGCTGGAGCGGCACGCCGCGATGCTCGAGCTCAACGATGTCCGCCTGCGCCTGGGTGAGCAGGGCGGGCTGATCGGCGACCTGACCGGCCAGGTAGCGGCGGCACCCGCGGATGAACGGCTGATCGGGCAGCTGATGCTGGCCCTGTACCGCTGCGGCAGGCAGACCGAAGCGCTGCACCAGTTCGACCAGGCCCGCCGATTTCTCGCCGACGAGCTCGGCGCCGACCCCGGACCAGCGCTGCGCGCCCTGCACGAGCAGATCCTGCGCGCGGATCCGGCGCTGGCCGCGCCCGCGACCGCGGTCGGCGGCGGCCAGCCCGCCGACCAGGTGCCGCACCAGCTTCCCGCCGACGTCTCGGCCTTCACCGGCCGCGCCGCCGAACTCGCCGCGCTTGACGAGGTCCTGCTGCCAGTGGCGTCGTCAGACGGCTCGGGCATGCGCGCCAGCACGGCAGCGGTGATCTCCGCGGTGTCAGGCACGGCCGGGGTTGGCAAGACCGCGCTCGCGGTCCGGTGGGCCCACCGCGCGGCCGACCAGTTCCCTGACGGGCAGCTGCACGTCAACCTGCGTGGCTACGATCCCGACCGGCCCGTGACGGCGGCCGACGCGCTGGCCGGATTCCTGCGCGCTCTGGGCGTGCCCGGCCAGGCGATCCCTTCCGGTGAAGAGGAACGGGCCGCCAGGTATCGCAGCCTGCTGGCCGGCCGGCGAATGCTGGTGGTCCTCGACAACGCCGCGTCCGTGGATCAGGTCAGGCCGCTCCTCCCCGGCACTCCGGGCTGCGCCGTGCTCGTCACCAGCCGCGACTCGCTGGCCGGCCTGGTTGCCCGGCACGGCGCCCGGCGCATCGACCTCGATCTGCTTCCGCTGCCGGACGCGTTGAGCCTGCTTGGCCAGCTGATCGGCGAGCGGGCTGCCACCGATCCCGATCCCGTCGCGACGCTGGCCGGCTTGTGCGCCCGGCTGCCGCTCGCGCTGAGGGTCGCTGCCGAGCTTGCCGCCACCCGCCCGGGCGAGGCTCTGGCTGCCCTCGTTGCCGAAGTAAGGAACGAGCAAGCCCGCCTCGACCTGCTCGACGCCGGCGGTGATCCGCGCACCTCCGTCCGCGCGGTCTTCTCCTGGTCCCTGGACGCCCTGGACGCCGAGACCGCGCGCGTCTTCCGGCTCGCGTGCCTGCATCCGGCGGCCGACTTCGAGCCGTGGGCGGTCGCCGCGCTCGCCGGCGCGCGGGTCGAGCAAGTCCGCCGGCAGCTGAGCGACCTGAGCCGCGCCCACCTCATCCAGCCGGCCGCGCCCGGCCGTTACGGCATGCACGACCTGCTCCGTGCCTACGCCCGCGACCTGGCAAAAAGGCGCGAAGGCGAGGACGAGATGCGGTCGGCTACGAGCCGCCTGCTCGACCACTATCTGTACGCCGCCGCGGTCGCCATGGACGCGGTGTTTCCGGCCGAGCGGGACCGGCGCCCGACCATCGAACCGCCGGCCGGTGAAGTCCAGCCGATGGCTGACCCGGCCGCCGCCCTGGCCTGGCTGGACGCGGAGCTCGCGGCGCTGATCGCGGTGACCGCGCATGCGGCCGAGCACGGCTGGCCGCGGCACGCGATCAGGATGGCGGCGACGCTGGCCAGGTACCTGGACAGCAACGCGCGTTACGTCGAGGCCAGATCGCTCCACGGGTTTGCCTACTGGGCGGCGTGCCAGGTCGGCGACCGGGCCGCCGAAGGCAGAGCGCTGAACGGCCTCGGCGCGGCGGCGTTCTGCCTGGCGGGCTACGACGTGGCCGACGACCTGTTCTGTCGTGCTGCGGACCTGTTCAGGGAGACCGGAGACCGGGCCAGCGAGGGCAGGGCGCTGCACAACCTGGGCTGGGTTCGCTGGGGACAGGGCCGCTACCAGGCCGCCACGGAGCTGTTTGAGCAAGAGCTGACGCTGTTCAGGGAAACCGGCGACCGAGTCGCTCAGGCCGGGGCCATCGATGGCCTCGGCGTCGTGGCCATGCACCAGGGGCACTATGACGTGGCCGTCGGCCATCACCGCCAGGCCCTGGCGATGTTCGACGACGCGGGCGACCGGCGAGGTGCGGCCCTGTCGCTGGCTAACCTGGGTGCCGTCTGCGATCGGCAGGGGCATCACCAGCAGGCGCTGCGCTATTACGAGCAGGCTATGCCGCTGTTCCGGCAGGTTGGTGAGCGGGCAAATGAGGCCCGCATGCTCGCCAACATCGGCTGGGAGTACCAGCAACAGGGCCGATACCAGGACGCAGCCAACCATCTCACCCGGGCACTGGAGTTTGACCGCGACAGCGCGCACCAGTGGGGCGAGATCAAGGACCGCATCGGCCTCGGCGAGGTGCTCCTCGCGGTAGCACAGCCGGGCCAGGCGCGGGCGCACTACGCCGCCGCGCTCGGCCAGGCAGTCCAGATCGGCGACATGTACGAGCAGGCCCGCGCGCACGACGGTCTTGGCCAGGCCTGTGATGCTCTCGGCGACCGCAGCCTGGCCCGTTCGCACTGGCAGCAAGCTCTTGAGCTCTTCGCCGAGCTCGGCGCCCCGGAGTGTGACGAAGTCCGCGTCCGGCTCGCCGCGGCGACCACCCGCGCCGAGTCGGCCGCGTCCGAGTAAGCGGCGGCGGCGGGTCCGGCTTGTCGCCACGCCTCGCGTGGTCACCGCAGCGCTGGCAGGCTCAGCAACTCCACGTCCTGGGACAGGAAGTTCGGCACCAGGACGACGCCGACACCGGTGTCGTAGCTGAGGTCGCGAGGGAACTGGCCAGCCGGCAGCGAGCCGAGAGTTGCGGGCCTTCCCGCCAGCGCGTCGGAAGCGGAGATCAGGCTGATCGCGCTTCCGCCAGCGATGCCGTAGCGGTCGGAGTCGCCGACGACCAGCAACTGGCCGCGATCCAGCAGCACGAGGCCCACCGGCTCGGCGCCGACGCGGACGACGGCCCGCAGGGCGGCGGCGGGGTCGCTGAGCACGCGGGATGTCTGGAAGGCGAGCAGCGCGTCGGACTGCAACGCGGTGACCCAGGCGAGCGACCCGTCGGGGGAGAGGACCACCCGGACGGGCTGGCAGCCGGCATAGGAGTCGCCGAGGATCGCCGACTGGCCCGCGCCGCGCTCGGCCGCGCCGGCATTGATCACCCACAGCTTGCCGCGCGGCCCGTACCCGCCGAGGGTGGTGACGTAGACGAGGGCGCCGTTCGGGGAGATCGCGATGCCCACCGGTCCGTTGGCCAGCTTGATGATGCCGACGGCAACGCCGGGCGCGCCGAATCCGCGCTCGCGGGCGAGAGCCAGGTCGAACACGCTCAGCCCGCCACTGTCCTCGTCGGATACGAACGCGTAGCGGCCGTCCGGAGTGACGGCGACCTCGGTCTGCCCGACTCCGGCATCGGCGAGCACGCCCTCGACCGGGTCCCGCGCGCCGTCCTCGAGCCCGCGCACGCTGACGACGGCTGTCGCGGTCTCGGCCGCGACGAGCAGCAACTGGCCGTCGTGGGTCACGGCCATTCCCGAGGCGCCGGCGAGGTCGGAAGGCAGGATCACCGTGCGCACCGGGCTGAGCGCGCGGGACCGGATCGCGATCAGCTCGAGCACGCCCCGGAGGTTGAGCTGACCGCCGGCTGACAGCGACGCCACCGCGTACCTGCCGCCCGGCAGCACGGTGACCGCGTAGGGATTGCCGGAGACCGGCTCGGTGACGTCGGCGGCGGCAGCGAGCGGCCGGCCGGCGCTGACAGCCTCGGAGCAGCCCGGCGTCTGCGCGGCCGCCTGATGCGCGGGTGGCCGGGGGTGGCGCGGCG
>JASHOL010000492.1 GCA_030041135.1 Streptosporangiaceae bacterium
GATCGCGCTGGAGCGCATCGCCGGGTCCGCGGCGGCCGCGGACGCCGAGCGGCTGGCCGCGGAGGAGGCCCACAAGAGCCGTGACGGCGAGCTCAAGGCGGTCCGAGCCAGGATCAGGGAGACCTCGGAGGAGCTGGACAAGGTCGTGGACAGCGCCCATGGGGCGCAGATGGCCAGGGCCACCAGGCAACTTCAGCTGGAGCAGATCGCCAGTCGTGCTCTTGAGGAGTTCGCCATCGAGGCCGAGGTGCTGGTGGCCGAGTACGGGCCGGAGGTGCCCGTTCCCGGCACGGGCGAGAGCCAGCCGGCCGTGCCTTACGACCGCGAGGAGCAGGAGAAACGCGCGCATTCGGCCCAGCGCAAGCTGGATCAGCTTGGCAAGGTCAACCCGCTGGCGCTGGAAGAGTTCGCGGCCCTGGAGGAGCGGCACGCGTTCCTGGTCGCGCAGCTTGAGGACCTGAAGAAGACTCGCAGGGACCTGCTGACGGTGATCAGGGAGGTCGACGACCGGGTGCAGCAGGTCTTCGGCGCCGCGTTCGACGATGTCGCGCGGGAGTTCGAGGACATCATCAGCCGGCTGTTCCCCGGCGGCGAAGGCAGGCTGCTGCTGACCGAACCCGACGACATGCTGACGACCGGCATCGAGGTGGAAGCCCGGCCGCCAGGCAAGAAGGTCAAGCGGCTGTCGTTGCTGTCCGGCGGCGAGCGGGCGCTCACCGCAATCGCGTTCCTGGTCGCCATCTTCAAGGCGAGACCGTCGCCGTTCTATGTCCTGGACGAGGTCGAGGCGGCGCTGGACGACACCAACCTGCAGCGGCTGCTCGAGATCCTGGCCGAGTTGCGCGATGTCTCTCAGCTGATCATCGTCACGCACCAGAAGCGGACGATGGAAGTCGCCGACACGCTGTACGGGATCAGCATGCGCGGCGACGGCGTCTCGAACGTAATCAGCCAGCGCCTGCGCGAGCGCGAGGCTGTGTAGACGTCCCGCCGAGAGAGATCGAGCCGAAGTCAGAACCGCCACTGCCGGTCTGCGGGGTGCCACGCAGGCGTTACTGACTCCCGGCCGTCGTGGCGAGCACACGGATTGCTGGCCGCCACATGCCGGCGCGCGGCCAGTCGTCTGCGAGACTAGTTGCGCCATGGAACAAGACATCATCTACGCCGTCATCGCGTTCATCGTGGCTGGCGGCGGCACCGCTGGCCTCGTTCCGTATCTACGCAATCGCCGGCAGCAACGGCTTCGGGGACCCGACCGGCAGGGCGGCACGGCCACGCTGGAGCGGGCCCCTGCCCAGGACGAGACCGACACGCTCGCGCAACCCGAGGTCCTCCCGCCAGCGGACGTGGTGGAGATCGAGCCCAGCCCGGCTGAGGTCATCGAGAAGCCGCCGCCGTCAGCCGGGCGCCTGGCCAGGCTGCGCGGTCGGCTGGCCAGGTCGCACACGGGGTTCGGCAACGTGCTGCTGAACCTGCTCTCCTCCGGCAAGCTCGACGAGCAGACCTGGGAAGAAATCGAGGACACGCTCATCACTGCCGACATGGGCGTCGGCCCGGCCCGGCAACTCGTCGATCAACTGCGCACTGAGGTCAAGGTGGCAGGCACCAGCGACCCGGCCGAGGTCCGCGGGCTGCTGCGAGCCGACCTGATCGAGATGATCGGCCCGGGGATGGACCGCACGCTGCACGTCGCTAGGCACGGGGACCGCCCGTCGGTGGTCCTGGTCGTCGGCGTGAACGGCACGGGCAAGACCACCGCGTGCGGGAAGCTGGCGCGTGCCCTGATAGGCGATGGCCGGAAGGTCGTGCTCGGAGCGGCTGATACGTTCCGCGCGGCGGCGGCCGATCAGCTGCAGACGTGGGGCGAGCGGGTTGGCGCCGACGTCGTCAGGTCCGACCGGGAAGGTGCTGACCCGGCCAGCGTCGCCTTCGAGGCGGTGAACGTCGGTATCGAGCGCAGCGTGGACACCGTGATCGTAGACACCGCGGGGCGGCTGCACACCAAGGCCGGGTTGATGGACGAGCTCGGGAAGATCAAGCGGGTTATCGAGAAGCACGGCACCGTGGATGAGGTGCTGCTGGTGCTTGACGCCACTACCGGCCAGAACGGGTTGCGCCAAGCGCGCGTGTTCGCTGAGGTCGTTGACATTACCGGGATCATCCTGACCAAACTGGACGGCACTGCGAAGGGCGGCATCGTCGTCGCCGTCCAGCGCGAGCTTGGAGTGCCCGTGAAGCTCGTGGGCCTGGGCGAGGGTCCTGACGACCTGGCGTTCTTCGACCCTGAGATTTTCGTGGGCGCCCTCCTCGGCGACTGAGGCGGCCTTGACCCGCGCTTGATGTGGCCGCGCCGAACCCGGTCGGCCCGCGTGCGGTGGCTGCTCCGATAGCCTGGAAGAACAGATCTGGCGATCCGCGGTGCCTGGCGGCTGCGGCGCCAGCCAGGACCAAGGACGGCAACCCGACGTGTTCGAGACCCTCTCCGACCGGCTTACTCAGGTCTTCTCATCGCTACGCGGCCGCGGACGGCTGTCGGCGGCCGACATCGATGCGACCTGCCGCGAGATCAGGATCGCGTTGCTGGAGGCGGATGTCGCCCTGCCGGTCGTGCGGGAGTTCATCGCCAACGTGCGCGAGCGCGCGATGGGCGCCGAGGTGTCGGAGGCGCTGAACCCGGCCCAGCAAGTTATCAAGATCGTCAACGAGGAGCTGATCGAGATCCTCGGCGGCGAGACCAGGCGACTGCGGTTCGCGAAGAATCCGCCGACAGTGATCATGCTCGCGGGCTTGCAGGGTGCCGGCAAGACATCCCTGGCGGCCAAGCTGGCGCTGTGGCTGAAGTCCCAGGGAAACACCCCGCTGCTGGTGGCCGCGGACGTGCAGCGGCCGAACGCGGTTGAGCAGTTGGAGGTGCTCGGCGGGCAGGCCGGTGTTCCCGTGTATGCCCCGTTCCGCGGCAGCGGCGTAGGCGACCCGGTCCAGGCTGCGGAAATGGCCATCGGAGAAGCCCAGCACAAGCTGTACAACACCGTGATCATCGACACTGCCGGCCGCCTGGGCATCGACCAGGAGATGATGCAGCAGGCCACCGACATCAGGGATGCGGTCGACCCAGACGAGATCCTCTTCGTGGTCGACGCGATGATCGGCCAGGATGCCGTCACCACCGCGCAGGCGTTCCTCGACGGCGTCGGCTATGACGGCGTGGTTCTGACGAAGCTGGACGGAGATGCCCGGGGCGGCGCGGCGCTGTCCATAGCCCAGCTCACCGGCCGGCCGATCATGTTCGCCTCCACCGGCGAGAAGCTGCAGGATTTTGACGTCTTCCACCCGGACCGGATGGCCTCCCGGATTCTCGACCTCGGTGACGTCCTGACCCTGATCGAACAGGCAGAGCGGACCTTCGACCAGGAGCAGGCCGCCGATATGGCGACCAGGCTGGCTTCGGGGGAGGGGATCACACTTGAGGACTTCATTGAGCAGCTAGCCATGGTCCGCAAGCTCGGGCCGATCAGCAACCTGCTGGGGATGCTGCCTGGGGCTGCGCAGAACCGGGAGATGCTCAGCCAGGTTGACGACAAGGACCTGGACCGGGCAGTCGCGATCGTGAACTCGATGACGGTCGAGGAGCGCCGGAACCCGAAGATCATCAACGGCTCGCGGCGAGCCAGGATCGCCGGCGGGTCGGGCGTTACGGTGGGCGAGGTCAATTCGCTGATCGTCCGTTTCCTCGAGAGCCAGAAGGTGATGAAGCAGATGATGGGCAGCATGCCTGGCTTGCCCGGCATGCGGCGCGCCCAGAAGGGCCGGGGCAAGTCCAAGAAGAAGGGCAAGGGCGGCGGCAGGCCACCTGGTTCCGGCGGACGCTCCGGTGGTCAGGCAGGCCGTCCGGCGGGTCGGCAGCCGGGGCTCGAGCAGGCCGGATCAGACGGGTCGGCCGGACTGGGCGGACTGTCGGGAACCGCGGGCGGCTTGCCGGGCGGCTTCTCGGCGATTCCAGGCCTTGAGGACGGCTCGGCGAAGCTTCCGCCGGGCGGTTTCGGTGTCAAGCCGTCCAGCCTCCCGCCAGGCTTCCGCGCGAAGCCGGGCAAGAAAGGGCGATAAGCCGGTTTTCTGGGGGCAGGCCTGCCTCGGATTACGCTCGGGCGGACGGCGTCTGGCAGAATGTGACCGCTATGCTCGGTCGCGCGAGGCCCTCTCTAACTCGCTGAGCCGGAACCATCTGGGCGGCGGCTCGTCCGGTCCTCACTCGGAACGCCCGCTGCCCGAAACCAATCCGCTGGGAGAAGACCACAGCCGTGGCTGTAAAGATCAAGTTGAAGCGTCTGGGCAAGATCCGCGCACCTTATTACCGGATCGTTGTCGCCGACGCCCGAACCAAGCGAGACGGGCGCGCGATCGAGGAGATCGGCAAATACCACCCGAAGGCAGAGCCCTCGCTCATCGAGGTTGACTCGGAGCGAGCTCAGCACTGGTTGTCCGTAGGCGCGCAGCCCACCGACCCGGTCAGGAAGATCCTTGAGGTAACCGGCGACTGGCAGAAGTTCAAGGGCCTGGCTGGCACCGAGGGCACACTGCGGACCAGCGAGCCAAGGGCAGACAAGAAGGTAGCGTTTGCCGCCGCCGTCGCGGAGTCGCTGCAGGACAGCGGCGCTAAGACTAAGGCCAGGGGCAAGGTCAGCGACGCCAAGGCGGGCGACGGCAAGGCGGCGGACGCCAAGGCGGGCGACGGCAAGGCAGGCGACGGCAAGGCCGCGGACGCCAAGGCGGGTGACGCCAAGGCGGGCGACGCCAAGGCGGGCAGGGCCGATAAGCCGGCTCGGAGCAGGAGATCAGACGCCGCTGCGAAGAGCTCAGGTGCGGCGAAGGAGTCTGGTGCTGCTGGCGGTTCGGGCGCAGCGGCCCCAGAGGCACCAGCTGCCGAAACGCCGGCTGCTGAGGCGCCGGCTGCTGAGGCGCCGGTTACTGAGGCGCCGGCTGCTGAGGCGCCGGCTGCTGAGGCGCCGGCGGATGAGGCGCCGGCGGATGAGGCGTCGCCTGGTGAGGCGGCAGCTGGTGATGCATCGGCCCCCCGGGCCGACGAGGCGACCGACAAGGCCGAACCGGTAGCGGAAGAGGGCACCGAGTCGGCGGGCGACGGAGCCTGACGTGCTCGAGGAGGCCCTGGAGCATCTGGTCAGGGGCATCGTTGAGCACCCTGATGACGTACGCGTCGGTAGTCGAGGACTTCGCCGGGGGCGTGTGCTTGAGGTGCGCGTGCACCCGGACGATCTCGGTAAGGTCATCGGCCGCGGCGGGCGTACCGCCAGGGCCCTGCGGACCGTAATCGGCTCGCTGGCCGGCAACAGCTACGTCCGCGTCGACTTGCTGGACACCGACGAGAACCGATAGCTGCCATGCAGCTTGTCGTTGGCCGGATCACCAGACCGCACGGAGTCCGCGGGGAACTGGCGGTCGAGGTCCGGACCGACGACCCCGAGGTGCGGCTGGCTCCGGGCGTCGTCCTCGCGACGGAGCCCGCGGCCGCCGGGCCGCTCGCAGTTACTCGGTCACGCTGGCACTTGGGCAGGCTGCTGCTGTCATTCGACGGCGTAGCGGACCGCGACCAGGCTGACCAGCTACGTGGGGTCATGCTGGTCGTCGACTCGGCGGATCTCGAGGAGATAACCGACCAGGACGAGTTCCGGGATCACCAGTTGATCGGCCTTGCCGTGATCGGCCCGGATGGCGAGCACGTGGGCGACGTGGCCGATGTCCTGCACTACGGCCAGGACCTGCTGGTCGTCGCGGGGTCGGGCGCGCGTGCGGGTACCGAGATCTTGGTGCCGTTCGTCTCCGAGTTGGTGCCGGTGGTGGACCTGGAGGCCGGCCGCATGGTGATCGACCCGCCGAGCGGGCTGCTCGATCCCGAGGCTGCGCTCTAGGCCGGAGGGTTAAGCCAGTGCGGATTGACATCGTCACGATCTTTCCCGAGTATTTCGGGCCCCTCGGCGTGTCGCTGATCGGCAAGGCGGCGGAGCGCGGTGAGATCACGTTCGCTGTGCACGACTTGCGGCACTGGACTCATGACGTTCATCACACTGTGGATGACGCGCCATTCGGCGGTGGGCCAGGCATGGTGATGAAGCCCGAGCCGTGGGGTGAGGCGCTCGACGCCGTCGTGGAGCAGGGCGTCCGCCGCGCGGCTGGTCAGGGCCAGTCGCCGGCGGCCGGTCAGGTCCAGGCGGAGGCCGTCGGTCGGGGCCAGCCGCCGTTGCTGGTCATCCCTACGCCGTCAGGCGTGCCGTTCACCCAGCGGCGGGCGGTCGCGTACGCCGCTGAGCCGTGGCTGATCTTCGCCTGCGGCCGATACGAGGGAATCGACGCCCGGGTGGCTGACGACGCGCGATCCCGGCTCCGCGTCGACGAGGTCTCGATCGGCGATTACGTGCTGGCCGGGGGGGAGCCGGCCGTGCTGGTCATGACCGAGGCAGTCTGCAGGCTGCTGCCGGGTGTCCTGGGCAATGTCGCATCCGTGGCAGACGACTCGTTCGGTGCCGGCGGCGGGCCGATGGCGGGGCTGGTCGAGGGGCCGTCGTTCACCAGGCCGAGGCTCTGGCGGAACCTGGAGGTTCCGCCGGTGCTGTTGTCGGGTGATCATGGCGCGATAGCGCGGTGGCGGCGGGATGAGGCGCTGAAGCGGACCGCCCGGAACCGGCCCGACCTTATCCGCAAGCTGGCCCCGGCTCAGCCCGACGTAGCGGGGGTCTCGCGGGACACACCTCGTTCCCCCCTTAATGATCATGATCGCTCGGTGCTGTCGGAGGCTGGCTTTCCGGTTACTGGCGAAGATGTGGCACACTAAAAGGCACTGTCCCGCCGCCAGCTCGCTCGTGGGGGGCTGCTGGGTCTCTGCCCGGCATTCACAGACCGACGCAGCGCGTTCGCAGGCGTGCGCTGATGACTATTGAGGAAACTGCAGCAATGCACACCGCGATTGCCGAGCTTGAGAAGGCGCAGATCCGCTCCGACATCCCCGACTTCCGGCCGGGCGATACCTTGAAGGTTCATGTCCGGGTCAAGGAGGGCAACCGGTCGCGGATCCAGATCTTCCAGGGTGTGGTCATCCGCCGGCAGGGAGGCAGCGCGCGCGAGACCTTCACGGTCCGCAAGATCAGCTACGGTGTTGGCGTGGAGCGCACTTTTCCCGTGCATACCCCGGCCATCGATAAGATCGAGGTCGTCACGCGCGGCCGGGTCCGGCGCGCGAAGCTCTACTACCTCCGCGAGCTGCGTGGCAAGGCCGCCAGAATCCGGGAGCGCCGCGAGACCACGCCGGCGAAGTAGCGGCGGGCGGCGGGCCGGGGTGCGGGGCTTGACCAGCGAGCTCTGGCCGTGTCCTGCCTGATGACCGCTAGTCCGGCGCCGCTGCTAAAGGTGATCGGCTGAGTCATGCAATCAAACGAGCAGCCGGGCTTTGGCGATCGGCCCGGCCCTGAGTCTGAGCCTGACACCATCACCTGGCCTGCGCCGCCATGGGAGCCACGCCGGCCGGGCGCGGGCTCAGCGTCGGCCATCCCCGGCCCCGCCTCCGCCGGCGCCGCCTTTGCATCCGATGGCGCTGAGGGCGCTGAGGGCGCATCGCGTGATGAAACTGACGACGCGGCCGGCGATGACGTCAGCTCCGCGCACGCGCAGCGGCGCCGTCGCAGGCGGCCCCTGCTCACCGAGCTGCCGCTGCTGATCGCTGTGGCGCTCGTCATGGCGCTGCTGATTAAGACGTTTGTCGTCCAGGCCTTTTTCATCCCTACCGGTTCCATGCAAAACACGCTGGAGATTAACGACAAGGTTCTGGTCAACAAGCTCGTGTATCACTTCCGCAATATCGAGCCCGGTGACATCGTCGTCTTTAATGGCGCCGGCACGTGGAACCCAGAGCCGACCGCTCCCGGCGTCAGCTCGGATCCGATCGCGCGTCTGTACGACGACACGCTGCGGCCGGTGTTCAACTCGATCGTCGGCCTATTCGGCACCCCGCTCGGCCAGGTCGACTACGTCAAGCGCGTCATCGGAGTTCCCGGCGATCACGTCGTATGCTGCAATGCGCAGGGGCTGATTACCGTCAACGGCGTTCCGCTGCACGAGCAGTCCTATCTCTACCCAGGGAATTCGTCCAATTCCGCCCCTCCTGGAATTCCGGCGAGCTTCAACGTTACGGTCCCGCCCGGCTACCTGTGGGTGCTCGGCGATCATCGCAGCATCTCAGACGACTCGCGAGGCCACGAGGCCGACCCGGGGAACGGCATGATCCTTGAAAACAAGGTAATCGGCCGCGCATTCGTGGTCGTCTGGCCGCCCAGCCAGTGGCGGATCCTGTCCATCCCCACAACCTTTGACCAGCCGGGGATCGACAAACCAGCCGGATCCGCCGGGGTCATGAGCGCTAATTCAGCGTCGGCCGCTCTGCTGTCCGCGCAGGTGCGCCCAGAGCCCTCGTACCTGCCGGTGACGGCCGGCTTCGTCCTCGCGGTGCCGTTGACATGGTTGCAGCGCCGGGCCAGGCGGCGGCTCAGGCGTCGGCGTAGCCGCCGGCGTTGCTAGGTGGCACGACGTAGGAATCGGCGCGCTAACCCGCTATAGCGGACAAAAGGGTCGACACGCGAAGAGATAATGCATTGCGAGCAGTGAAGCACGGAGCTCTACCGGGCCGGCCCGCCGCTGACCGCGCCGGGTCGATCGCGGCGATAGGCTCGTTGCAATGATGAGCGACGAGCACGGCACGCCCGATCGGGCCACCGGCGCTCAGGGTGCTGAAGATCTGACCGACCGCATGTCGCCGCCCAGCAGCCAGGACGGGTACAGCGCGCTGGCGGGCTGGGATACGGCCGATGCCAGTCCCGCCAGCTCGACTGGTCGTGCGGCGACTGGATATACGGCGGGAACGGACAGCGCCGATTCGCAGAGGTCCGACGGCGCGGGTCGATACGTGGCGCGCCACCGGGCCCGTCCGGCTAACCCGGCCCAGGCCACGGATTCACGGCCGGGGCCGGCCGACGAGCAGTCCGCGTCAGGTGACGGGGAAACGGCCGAGGTCAGCAGCGACGATGTTGGCACCGAAGACGAGGACGAGGACGCCGCCGGCCGGAAGCGCCGCGCGCCCGCCTGGATTGAGTTGCCCATTCTCGTCGTAGTCGCGCTGACGATCGCGCTAGTGATCAAGACCTTTGTCGTCCAGCCGTTCTTCATCCCATCGTCCTCGATGGAGAACACCTTGATGATTGGCGACAAGGTACTGGTCAACAAGCTGGTCTATCACTTCCGGAGCATCGAGCCAGGCGACATCATCGTCTTCAACGGCGACGGGTCGTGGAACCCGAATCCGCAAGCGGCAAAGCCGTCCTCGGACCCGATCGTGCGAGTCTACGATGACACGCTTGGGCACCTATTCAGCTCCATCGCCGGCCTGCTCGGAACGCCCATCGGGCAGACCGACTACGTCAAGCGGGTCATAGGCGTCCCGGGCGATCACGTCGTGTGCTGCAACGCCCAGGGCTTGGTGACCGTTAACGGCGTGCCGTTGCATGAGCAGTCCTACCTCTACCCTGGCGCGGCTCCGTCAACGATCAAGTTCAGCATCGTCGTGCCGCCGGGTCGCCTGTGGGTTATGGGCGACAACCGTGCCGTGTCCGATGATTCCCGGCTGAGGCGGTCAGACCCAGGCAGCGGGACCATTCCCGAGAACAAGGTGATCGGACGCGCATTCGTGATCATCTGGCCGCCTAGCCAGTGGCGGATCCTGCCCATTCCCTCGACATTCGACCAGCCAGGGATCGATAAGCCTGGTTCGGCCGTGGCCGGGCAGTCGGCCAGAACGGCACAGGGTCGGTCGGCCAGCGCGGCGGCAGTGGACCAGATACTCGGGGCCCAGGTGCGCCCTGAGCCTCCGTATGTGCCGCTCGCGGCCGGGGCGGTGCTCGCGGTGCCGTTGACGTGGCTACAGAGACGAGCCCGACGGCGGCTGGCAGAGCGGTTGCGGCAGCGCCGCCGGCACCGGCACAGTTGATTTCATGCACGAAGGGCAGCCCCGGCCGGTCGGCCTAACTCCGAGACGTGACTGCGGGCTCAGTAGCTATGAGCGGGTCCTGACGCGGGCAGGGCTCACTCCAGTGGCAGGCATCGACGAGGCGGGACGAGGTGCCTGCGCCGGGCCGCTGGTCGTGGCCGCGGTTATGCTCAAGCCATCTAGGATCGGGAAGCTGACCGAACTAGCGGACTCCAAGGCGCTGACCGCAAAGGCTAGGAACGCTGCCTACCGGCAGGTGATGGATGCGGCGCTTGACTGGAATGTCGTGATAATCGAGGCGGCGGACATTGACCGGCTCGGGCTGCACGTCTGTAACGTGGCCGGGATGCGCCGCGCGCTTGCGGGCCTGCGACATGAGGCCGGCTACGTGCTGACGGACGGTTTCCCGGTGCGAGGGCTGCCCGCACCCGCGCTAGCCATGTGGAAGGGCGACCAGGTCGCCGCTTGCGTCGCTGCCGCCTCCGTGGTCGCGAAAGTCACTCGAGATGCGATCATGTGCGAGCTGGACGCCGAGCATCCGGGGTATGGGTTTGCCCGACATAAGGGATATTCGACTCCTAGCCACATGAACGCGCTGACCGCGCACGGGCCCTGTGCCGAGCACAGGCGATCGTTCGTAAACGTCCGCGGGCACCTCATCGCGGAGGCTGACCCGGACGCGGTCAACTCCGAGGCGGCCAACTCGTGCTACCGGCCTGGCAGTGGGCAGAATGGCCCTATCGTTGACGCCATCGAGGAATATGGCTGGCCGACGGCAGGCATCGCGGCGATGGCCCGCGGGGCCTGATCGGAGGGGAGAACATGAGCGCGGAGGATCTCGAGAAGTATGAAACCGAGATGGAGCTCCAGCTCTACCGCGAATACCGTGACGTGGTCGGCCTGTTCAGCCATGTCGTCGAGACCGAGCGCCGGTTTTACCTCACCAACCAGGTCGACCTGAACGTTCGCACCGCGGAGAACGGCGAAGTGTTCTTCGAGGTCACCATGCAGGATGCCTGGGTATGGGATATGTACCGACCTGCACGCTTTGTTAAGAATGTTCGTGTTGTCACATTCAAGGACGTCAACGTCGAGGAACTTGCCAAGAGCGATCTAGAAATTCCCGACCCGAAGTAGGGCCGACCGCCGGCGTCGACTGCAAGGACTTTGTCGAAGATCTCGTGCGGCCTCGCGTCGCGCGCTCCGTGGCTGAGCGGCACCCAAGCGGCCGGCTGAGCACGGGGTGACCGTGCGGGCCCTGCTGGGGCATCCGGTCGGGAGTTCTGGAGGCAGGGCTCGCGCTGTGGGAGGCCCAGGGTTTGGGTCAAGTCAGGCTGCGGGTCGCCGAAGGGTCAGCCTGTCTGAGTTTGGCGCGGAGCGTGTCTGCCGAGGGGTGCTGCAGGTCGTCGAGGATCATCAGCGCCTGCTGCCAGGCCTTCCTGGCCTGGGGAAACTCGCCGGTGGTCAGGCGGGTGTCGCCGAGGTGGGAAAGCGCCAGCGCTTCGCTGTAGCGATCGCCGGCTTCCCGGAAGAGGCTGAGCGCACGCTGGTAGCAGGCGGTGGCTTCGGCAAGGTTGCCCAGATGGTGCTCGGCGTACCCCAGGGTGTCCCAGGCATTTCCCTCTTTCCAGCGGTGGCCGGCTTCCGCGCACAGGGTGAGTGATCTGCGGCAGAACGCACGGGCTTGCTCGTAGTCGCCGAGAAGGCCGTGGTACCAGCCCATCTCGTTGAGCGTTTCGGCCTGCCCCGTCTTGTCACCCGTTTCCTGGTAGAGGCGCAGCGCCTGCTGGCAGTGACCGAGCGCGTCTGCGTAGCATTCCTGGCGTTCGGCTAGCACGCCGAGATTTTGGTGGATTCTGGCTTCGCCGCGGAGGTTTCCGAGCTGCTGGTGGAGCGTAAGGCTGCTGGCGTAGTGGCGGCGAGCCTGCTCATGGTCGCCGAGGTTGGTGCAGGCGTTCGCCAGGAGGCGGCCAGTGAGGGCCTGCGCGCCGGTGTCGCCCAGGCGGGTCGCCGCGGCCAGGGCCGTGCGCTGCGTGTCGGCTGCTTCGTGCCAGTGCCCGCGAAGTGACAGGAAGGATCCCATGGCCCAGGCGAGCTGCCAGGCGTGGCTGTCGTTCCCGGTTCCGGCGGCGAGGCCGACGGCGGCGAGCAGGACGTGGTGCTCGGCCTCGAACCAGGCCATGGCGTGCGCGTAATCCGGGTGCGGGCAGGCAGCAGCCCCTGGCCGGGGCGGCGTGAGTGTGATCGGCTCCCTGGCCGGGTTCAGCACGCGGGCGGCGCCGGCGGCGGTGTGCAGGTAGTGGTCAAGCATCCGGCCGGTGGCGGCTTCGCGCTCTGCCTGGTTGTCGCCCGCGTGTGCCAGCTCGGCGGCGTAGGCGCGAAGGAGGTCGTGGAGGGTATACCGGCCGGGGGCGTGCTCGGTGATCAGGCTGGTGCGGGCTAGGTCGTCCAGCAGGCGGCGCGCTGCGGGCTCATCTGTACCCGCGAGGCTTGCTGCGGCGGGGACGGGGATGTCGGGGCCGGGGTGCAAGCCGAGCAGGCGGAACATCCGGGCTGTCTGAGGGCCGAGTTGCTGATAGGACAAGGAGAACGCGGCCCGGACGCTGGTGGCGGCGTCTCCGGCGTCAAGACCGTCGAGCCTGCCCCTGGCGTCGCGCAGCTCGC
The DNA here is from genome assembly GCA_030041135.1 of Streptosporangiaceae bacterium. Taxonomy (GTDB): domain Bacteria; phylum Actinomycetota; class Actinomycetes; order Streptosporangiales; family Streptosporangiaceae; genus JAJYUU01. The sequence goes on from JASHOL010000492.1 coordinate 12,707, forward strand.
TGGCCAGTGCGGCAAGGGCCCAGCCCGGATGCAGGCTCACGCGGGCGGCGGCAATGGCCAGGGCCAGCGGCAGCCGCACGCAGAGTGCGGTCAGCTCGGCCGCAGCGCTGGGCTCGGCCGACATGCGGTCCGCGCCGATGCGCTGGCCAAGCAACTGGATTGCGTCGGCCTCGTTGAGCACGCCCAGGGTAACCGGGCGCGCGCCCTCTGTCGCGATCAGGCCAGCTAGCTGGTTGCGGCTGGTCACCAGCACCAGGCAGCCTGGCCCGCCGGGGAGCAACGGGCGCACCTGACCGTCATCCCCGGCGTTATCGAGCACGACGAGCATCTGCCGGCCGGCGAGCAGGCTCCGGTAGCGCGCGGCCCGTTCGTCTTGCCCGGCCGGGATGTCTTGCCCAGTCACGCCGAGGGCGCGTAAAAACGCGGCCAGCGCGTCCGAGGCCGGCATCGTCTGGCCGGGATCGAAACCACGCAGGTTGACGTACAGCTGCCCGTCCGGGAACCGCGCTTCAACCTGGTGCGCCCACTGCACGGCCAGCGCGGTTTTGCCCACGCCGGCGGTCCCGCCAATCGCCGAGATGACCACCGTGCCCGCAGACTCCCCGAACGCCGAGTCCAGCAGTCCGTCAGCTGCTCAAGCTCGCGCGTCCGGCCGACAAAGCCGGCGACCGACGCTGGCAGCTGGCGTGGCACGGGCGGCGACTTCGTCCCGGCCGCCGCGAGATGCACGACTTCGGCGGGCGCGCGTGCTGCCCGGTCAAGTTCGCGTCGCTGCGAATCGGGCAGGACGAGCGCCTCACCGAGGGACTGGACGGAGTGGCGGTGCGGACGAGTCGTCCGACCTCGCTCTATGTTGGCGATCGCCTTCACGCTCAGCCCGGATCGGTCAGCGAGTTCCTCCTGGCTCAAGCCCAACGCCAGCCGGTACCGCCGAACCAGTTTGCCGAAATTCTCCTGCCGGCCTTGTCCCTCGCTCAACCGCGCTCCTGGCGACTAACGACCTGCGACCTGCATACGCGATCGTCGCACAAAACATCGGAACTGCCGGGAAAACTACCGGCAATCCATCGTGGCCACTGCTCTGCGGATGCTTCAGGCTGCTCGCTAATTGCAGCCCCTCCGATCGCCCATCGCCGGCGAGTGCAGGTGCATAGTCGGGCCACGCGACCACCAGCCAGAGCGCGTCAAAGTCACCCTCGCCGACCGGAAGATTTTCATCGACGGCGAACCCGGCGCCGGCAAGCCCGTCCTGGCGCGAGAGCCGAAGGTACCGGTCAAACTGCCGGTATTTGTGCCTGGCCTGAGCTGCCCAGCCCCGGTACCTTGCCGACTGATGCATCGCTCAGCGCGCGGGCGACAGCCAAATCCGAGGGGAAGGAAGCGGGTGCGACTTACATTCAGGGCTGGACGGCTGGAACATCAACACCTCCTCAAGCACCTACCATCAGATCAGCTCAACGGCCGGCAATGGGTGCATGGCGTTCGCGGGACCGAGCGCACCCCAGGTCTACGTCACGACGTGCGACGGCTACGAATTCGAGGAATGGAAGATCGCATATACCGAACCCTCGACCGGGTACATCGAGCTTCAGAACGAGCTGTACCCCGGTGACTGCCTGAACGATCACTACAATGACGGCTCGGGCCAGGAGCTCAACGCAGCAACGTGTAATGAAGGCACGGACGAACTCTGGTTTGGCGAGCACGCCATTCAGTGACGGATCCGACCCCTGAGCGCAACGCGGTGACGCGCAATTACTCCACGTTACGAACTTTGGCATGGCACAGAGCCCCTCAGACATAGGTGCAAGCCCAAAAGGCCGAAACTGAGAAAGACCGATAACTAGGAGGGACGTGAATGGTGTGCGGCAGAGTGCGGGCCACGCTGGTCATCCTGAGCGCCTGCGCAGTCGGTAGCCTCGTTATCGCCAATACGGGAGTCGCCCAGGCGTCTTCAGGGTACAAGTTCACCGACGCTTATGGCACCATGTGGTGGGACCCGGGTCTTGATCATTTCATGGCCTCGACCACCAATAACACTCCACTTACCGGTGAGCTGCCCGTTAATAGCACGGAAGGCTATACATTGGGCACTTGGGTGCTGCCCAATGGCAAGTGCATGGCATTCAACAATGACGGCAACGACAGCGGGACTCCCGAGGCCCTTCAGGTTGGCTATATAGACGAGGCCACCTGTAGTCCAACCGCCGAATCCATGCAGTGGTATGTAACCTATATCAGCCCTGGGGTGTATAGCTTTACGAACGAATATGCAACTCTCAACTATAGTCCTTCTTGCCCCAACAATTATGACATATCCTATCTGGGTGCCAATGATGGCTCTAACTCAGAACTGTCAATGAACTGCCCGGATAAAGCTGGTAATCCATCAGCTGGTGAGACGTGGTCAACGTAGCATAATGGCCCGGCAAGCTCGCGCCACTATGCTGCCGCTGCTACGAGAAGACAGGAAGGCCAAAGGATACTCAGATGAGAAAGGACGCGGATGATGCGTGCCAGAACGATGGCTACGCTGGCGATGCTGAGCGCGTGCGCGCTCGGTGGCGTCATGCTGGCCGCTACCGGAGTTGCTCAGGCCTCCGCGACATACGTATTCTCCGACGAGTACGGTGCCATGTGGTGGAGTCCCAGTGCTGACCTTTTCTATGCCTCAACGACCAATGAGACGCCGCTCACCGGCAACCTTGGCGACCTCGGTGGTGAGTGGAGCATCTGGAAACTGCCCAATGGTAAGTGCATGACATTCAACAATGACGGCCTCGACGGCGGGGACCTCAAGAACCTCCAGGACGGATACGTAGATGAGGCCACCTGTCCGACCGGCAGCACCGTGCCCCCGTCCATGTACTGGTGGGGGCAAGAAAACTCCAACGGCACGGAGTCATTCGAGAACGAGTATGTAGCGGATAACTATAGTCCTGGCTGCTACGACGACTACGATTGGGCATACCTAGGCGCATCTGACGGCGCCAACTCCCGACTGTCAATGAACTGCCCGGATAAGGCTGGCGATCCATCGGCAGGTGAGGAGTGGTCGAGTTAGCGTAGGCAAATGTGCCCGGCTGGCCTTCGATGTGCAGCCGGGCACTTTTACGCGCTGACAGGACCGGCAGCATTGGTGTACCGCCTGACGGGCTGAGTCCCCTCGTGTAGTCACGAGCACTATGAGCTCCAGGCCCAGCGGCGTGACCGTACTGGCGGCGTGGCGTTCCGCCTGGATCGAGCCAGTCAACGGCCGGGTACGGCGGTTCACCGGCCGGCCCTGCGACGGCGACATCGTGCTTATCAGCGATGATGACGACCCTCAGCTGCGGTGGCGCTTTACAGACATCACGGCAGACTCGTTCACCTGGCGCGCCGAGACCTCACCCGATCGAGGAGTCACCTGGCACTTCGATGAGCAAATGCTGGCCACGCGAAGAGACTCCGACTCCAACCAGCTTGAGCCACGGCGGCCACCTGGCCGCCTCTAAGGCACAAGTCGCTAGGATCCCGGCCGTGGACTTCTCGGAGATTACGATTGAGACCGATCGGCTGGCGTTCCCAGCGCTGACCGCCGGCGATGGGCCGGTGGTCGTGTGCTGGCATGGGTTTCCCGACCACCCGGCCAGTTTCGGCCCGCTGGCCGAGCGCCTGGTCGCGGCCGGCCGGCGGGTGGTGGCGCCTTTCCTGCGAGGGCACCATCCGGCGACCGCCGACGCGATGCGCTATGCCGATGCTCTGACGCTCGCCGCCGACGCCGCCGCGGTCGCCGCGGCGTTGTCTGCTGATGGCGTGGACATGATCGGTCATGACATCGGGGCCGGGATGGTGGGCCGGGTTCTCGCCGCGTGGCCGCAGCGAGTGCGCCGGGCCGTGACGATGGCGGTGCCGCCGCCGGCTAACCTCGGCGGTTCCCTTTTCGCTGAGCCCGCACAGCTCCAGCGATTCTTCTATATGTGGCTGTTTCAGGTGCCGGGAGTCGCGGAGGCGGTGCTCGCGAAGGACCGCAGCCTGGTCGACTACCTGTGGGCGACCTGGTCGCCGGGTTTGACCGGCATCGGCGCGCACCGCGCCGTGGTGCACGAGTTGTACGGTGACGCCCGTTTGGCGGCGAACGCGCTGCGGATCTATCGCGGGAACTTCGACACCTCGCTGCACGACCCGGAGCTGGCTTCATTGGCCGCGACCACTGAGGCCGTCGCGTCGCTCCCCATGCTGGTGCTGGCTGGTGCCGACGACGGGTGCATCCCGCCGGCCCTCTTCGCCGACGCCCGGAGCGGCCTCGCCGCAGGCTCACGAGTCGAGGTCCTGCCTGGCGCAGGACACTTCATGCACGTTGAGCGACCGGACGAGGTGGCCAGGCTGGTGCTGGAGTGGTTTACGCCCGGCGAGTAACGACCGGACGCTGGCGTCGACGCGCATCCGGCGGCGGTAAGTTGCGGCTCTGGTGACGGCCTGCTCGCTGGCGGTGACGAGGCTGCCCGGGGATCCGGGCACGGTGTTTGCCTGGATCGTGAGTCATGGCTCGGGCGGCGGCGGTCAGCGCGATCAGGCACGTT
>JASHOL010000493.1 GCA_030041135.1 Streptosporangiaceae bacterium
AGCGCGGTCGGGCCGGGCGGCCTGGTCGGCCCGCGGCCGCATCGGCAGGACCTCAGTCCGGTCGCCGCGGCTGGCGGCGCGGACATCAGGAACCGGCTCAGGGGCGCGGCGGCGACTCCGCGCGGGCGGCGCGGACTCGGCCGCCGCCTGCTGCTTCCCCTCGGCCCTGAGTTCGGTCCAGTAGTCGACGTCTGACATCTTGTCCCACTTGGTGGCCTGGGCCGCCGCTGGCGCCGGACGAGGCTGACCGCCGCTGTTGCGCCGGTCGGGGCCGGGCCGGGCGTCGGGTCCGCGCGGCGCGCGGTCAGCCGGCCGAGACTGATGGTCGAGCGGGCCAGGGCGAACGGGCTGCCGCCGCGCGCTCGCCGCCGCAGCCATCTCTCGCGGAGCGGGCTCGCGTTTCCTGGTGTCTTGCGGGATGTGCCTTTGCCTGCGCGGCTCTTCCGGCACTTCTTCGAATGGGTCGACGTCGTCTGCGCGCAGGAACAACCGGAACGCCACGCCAATGACGATGATGATCACGACCACAGCCGCAAGACTGATCCAGACGGTCATCGCACCATCCCGTGACGAGGCCGAAGGGCAGTGCTGGCCAGGCCCGCGCGGCCATCGACGCGTAGCCTCCCCCGAACATGCAAGCACTAAATTGTGTGTAGCGAAGGCGTTTCACTGCCTGAACAGTGATTCTGTCGGACGCTATGGGCCTTGTCACGCAATTCGGGAAGTTTAACCGGGTGTGTCAGCGGTTCGCACGCCGACGGTTACGTTGCAGAGCCAGGCTTTGCGGTCTCGCATACCTGTATCCAGCCGGCTGAGCCCTTTGCCGGGCACGCCGTCACGTTCATCTCCCCGCGGGCCAGGACGTGGGGAGCGATCGATGTCCACGTGGGCAGCAGTTGCGGGCCGGCCTGCGGCTGCGGCAGGGACCGTACGTTGAGGGCGTAGACGCTGATCCGGTACTCGTGGGTGGCGCCGACCGGGCACGGCGCGTCGTAACGGGCATGACCGGTGCTGTTATCGGCTACCTCAGCCCCTCGCGGTGCACTGTCGGCCTGGATCTCAGTCGTGTACTGGCTGATGTTGACCACCAGCCAGTAAACGTACGGAGAGATGGGCGCGTTTGAGTCATCGATGACCAGCGCGAAGGATCTTGTCCCCTGGGGAGCGCCGGACCACGACACTGGCGGGCTCTCGCCGGCCCCGTAACAGGTGTAGGCCGGCGGCAGAATGTGCTTGGCGGATACGACCGAGCTGCTCACCTGGATGATCAGCGGAGCGTCCTCGGTCAGCGGTTGCGGGCCGGACAGCAGGCCGCAGCCGCTCAAGAGCAGGCTTGCGGCCAGCGTCACCGCTGCGACCACCCGGCCGCGCGGGCGTCGGTCACCGCGGCCTGCCATGCTCGTTCCTGGTCCTCACTGTGCTGGTTCTTCCGCTTCCGGCCGAGTCATGCCAGCAGACGGCACGTCGTCGGGCGCCCGAAGTGCTGCCCCCGTACCGGACGGCTTCGCCCAGTCAATCTAGTCAGGCTGCCTGGACGTTCCGAACATTATCTCGTCCCACGACGGTACTGACGAACGGCGAGCGCGCCCGCCGGCTGCCTTCTTCGCCGTCCTCGGGGGGGCTTCGGGCCGCGACTCGCCAGGCGTCGGCTCTGCGGGCCTTTCGGCCGCGGCCGCCGGCCGGGCGTCGGCGCCACCGGGCGTTTCGTCCGGCGCTGGCCTCGCGCCGCCGCTGCCGATCCTGGCCCGGCCCGGCCCGGCCACCGCGCTGTCCATCCCGAGCACGACGGCTGATGCCAGCCGGTCGGCCTCGGCCTGCTGGGCCGAGTGACGGGTGCCGATCGGCGTGACCGTCGCGGTCGGCTGACCGCGCTCGGCAAGTGCGGCCGCGGCCCACTCCGACTGGGGCATGCACAGGCGGACCGCCTGCTCGTCGTCCGGCATCACGTGCCGCCGACGAGGGTCGTAGACCCACTCGGCCCGCCCCTGCCGGCCGCCGATGCTGAACGCCAGCTGGACCTGCCAGTTGCCGTCGGGGCGCCTGCGCGAGTCCCACTCGGTCGTCTCGGCATTCGCGCCCGCCCTGGTCAGCCGCTCGGCGACGATGTCGCCCAGCCGGGGGCCCGGCCCGGAGTCGCTATGGCCGGGGATCGTCGCCCGACGTGCCTGCTCGGCCTGGTACTGCCGCTCCGCGAGGATCGGCCCTTCGAAGCGGCGGATCTTGTCCGGCGGGATGCCCGCTGCGTCCGCGATCTCGTCGGCCGTCTCGCCCGCCCGGATGCGGTCCTGGATCTCCTTGGGTCGCAACGGATTCTCCACTTCAATCTCGTACTGGGCGAGCCGGGAGAACTGACCCTTGGCCACCGTCCTCAGCCGGTCATCGATCGGGAGCAGGAACCGGCCGCTTCGCCCTGGCACGGCGAGGATCGCGTAACTACCGTCCTCGCTGACTGCGACCAGGCGCAGCTCCTGCATTACTGATCCCTCCTGCGGCTGCCCGGCCGCGCGGGGCGGAACTCCGGGCGAGCCCAGCCTTAGATGAGTCTGCCGGCATCGGCTGAGCCAGGCCAGCATCTCGCCCGGCATGTCCCGCACTATCCAGGCATGAACCTGACTGGCCAGGTCGCTGCCGGTGGACAGTGCCGTTCGGCACAGTATTCACCGCGGCGATGCCAAGCCCAGGCAACCGCGATAATTGCGAGGCGAGCCGACGCGAGGTCAGCCGATCGCGGGGCGCCTTGCCAGGTTCGTCTCAGGGCCCAGGGCGGTGCACGGGCCAGTCACTTTGATCCCGTAGGATTCGTGGCCATGCACGTCGACGCGATCTACGGGGCGATCGGGCGATTCGGTGTTCGCTTTCGGTGGCTAGTTCTGCTCGTCTGGATTGTCGGCGCCATTGCCGCCAGTACCCAGCTACCTTCGCTAGGCAGCGTTACCCAGGGCAATAACCAGAAATTCCTGCCGGCGAACGCGCCGAGCTCCAAGGCCGCCGATCTGGCCGCGCCATTTGGCACCGCCGGGCAGGAGCCAATACCGGTGGTCGCGGCGACCACGAGCGGACCGCTCACGAGCACCGACACCGCGGCGCTGACCTCGCTGCAGAAGAGCATGGCCACTGTGCCGAACGTGACCAGGGTGATCAACGCCGGCGTGTCGACCGACGGCCAGGCGGATCAGCTTGTCGTCCTGGCCAGCATCGCGGGCAGCGGCAACCCGAGCTACGCAACCAACCTCGTCGACGGCCTGCGCGCGAAGATCTCGCAGGAGCACCTGCCGGCTGGCCTGTCCGCGCATGTCACCGGCGACCTGGCCGTGCAGGTCGACCAGCAGAAGGCCTCGGGCAATACCGGTAACAAGGTTCAGTACCTTTCCGTGCTCTTCGTGATCTTGCTGCTCGTGCTGATATTCCGGTCAATGACGCTGGCGATCACCACCGTGCTCCCTGCGGCGCTGTCGGTCACCATTGCCGGCCCGCTTGTCGCCGAGGCGGCCAAGCATGGCCTGCAGGTGTCGCCGATCGCGCAGTTGCTATTGATCGTGCTGGTGATCGGGGCCGGTACCGACTATGGCCTGTTCCTCGTCTTCCGCGTGCGGGAGGAACTGCGCGCCGGCGACCACGAGACCGCGGGCGACAACTTCCCCGGCAAGCAGAACGCACCTCCTCGCTTCCTCAGCCGGCTGGCCTGGCGCGGCCGGCCACTCGTGCCAAGCTTCGTGCTGGCGGTGCTCGGCGTACGCCGGAGCGTGCTGGCCGACTTCGCGCATCCCCGGCCGGCCGCCAGGCAGGCGATCGTGAAGTCGGTGACCAGGGTCGGCGAGTCGATCAGCGCGTCGGCCGCGACCGTCATCGCCGCCGTGCTGACCCTGCTGGTGGCCAGCTTCTCGTTCTACTCCGACCTGGCCTGGCCGTTCGCGATCGCCGTCGGAGTGATCCTGGTGGCGGGCCTGACCCTGCTGCCCGCGCTGCTGTCCATCCGGCTGTCCCTGCTGGCGGTCAAGCGCTCGCTGTTCAAGGCCATGTTCGGGAAGCCCAAGCTGCTGCCGTGGAGCATCCAGGGCAGCGCCAACACGACCGGTACCTGGGGCCGGGTCGCCGGCCGGATCGTGCGCCACCCGGTGCCCACGCTGATGGCCGGGGTGATCGCCTTTGGCGGTCTGGCGTTCGCGGTCCTCGGGTACACGGCGGCCGGCTTCGGCGGCGACACCTCGGCCCCGGCCGGCAGTGACTCGGCCATCGGCCAGGCGCTGCTGACCAAGCACTTCCCGCAGGCGGCCGCGAACCCGACGAGCCTGATCTTCCAGTTCAAGACGCCGGTCTGCACCGACCCCGCGCCGCTGGCCACGCTCGACTCCAGCCTGCGCGCGAGCGGCCAGTTCACGGGGATCACGGGCCCGCTCAACCCGGTCGGCGGCATCACGCTGACACCCGCCCAGTTCGCCGGGTTGTGCAGTGCCCTCGGCCCGGCCAAGTCGCTGCCCGCCACCCCGCCGAAGTCCATCGACGGCGGCAAGATCCCGGCCGAGGCCTTCCTGCTCTACAAGGCGACCGCGAACTATGTCGCCCCGGACGGCAGGACCGTGCAGATCTCGACTGGCCTGAAGGCCGGGGATCCGGCCAGCACCGCTGCACTGGATGCCGTGCCGGCGATCCGGGCCGCGACGACCGCCGCGCAGAAGGCGGCGGGCGCGACGGCCTCGGGTGTCGGCGGCGAGGCGCCGGCCCTGTACGACATCAGCCAGATCTCGACCAGCGACCTGAAGCACATCTTCCCGATCGCGATCCTGGCGATCGGGTTCCTGCTGGCGCTGGTGCTGCGCAGCCTCATCGCGCCGCTGTACCTCATTGCCTCGGTCGGCCTGTCCTACCTCGCCGCGCTCGGCCTCTCGGTGATCGTGTTCATCAAGATCGGCAACAGCGGAGGGCTCGAGTTCTTCATGCCGTTCCTGATGTTTATCTTCCTGCTGGCGCTGGGCGAGGATTACAACATCCTCGTCATGACCCGAATACGCGAAGAAGCTCGCAAGCTCCCGTTGCGAGAGGCCGTCGCCAAGGCCGTCGGGATCACCGGCACGACCGTGACCTCGGCCGGGCTCGTCCTGGCGGGCTCGTTCATCGTACTGACGGTCGCGGCGGGCGGCGGCAATAGCCAGGTCCGCGACATCGGGCTCGGGCTCGCGCTGGGCATCCTGATGGACACCTTCCTCGTCCGCACGCTGCTCGTGCCATCGACCGTGGTGCTACTCGGCCGGTGGAACTGGTGGCCGTCGAAGCTGCTCTTGGACCGGGCCGTGCAGGCACCCCTGGCCGGAGTC
>JASHOL010000494.1 GCA_030041135.1 Streptosporangiaceae bacterium
TCCATTCGCTTCGCGGACGCCAAGGACGGCTGGGTGTTCGGACCCAAGCTCTACGCCACCCATGACGGCGGTCTGCGCTGGACTGCGATCAAGATGCCTGGCGTGGTTGAAGAACTCGAGCCCGGACTCGGCCAGGTCTACGCGGGCGTGTTCCCGAATACCCCGTGCAGTAACACCGGCACCTGCACGGCCCGCACGCCTCAGCCCCAGTTGTGGCGAACGCTGCCCTCAAGCAACCGCTGGCTCGCCGACCAAGCCGCCGGTGCCGTCAGTCTCTCGCTCGCGGTCCATGGCGCATCGGTATGGGTGATCCAGGCGATGCTGACCCGTGACGGCTACACGATCGGCACTCGGTTGCTGCACTCCGCCAGCGCGGGACGCACGTTCGCGGTCGAGCCGCAGCCGTTGACCGGCATCATTTGCGATTATTCGCCGGTCAGCGCGACCTTCCTGTGGGCCTACTGTAGCGGCGGCCACTTTATGTTCCCGTTCGTGTCGACCGATGGCGGAGCCCACTTCACGGCCGTCGGGAGCCAGACCGCACGGATCACTCCAGTCGGCTATGCGAACGGCTCAGGGCTGATCGCGGCGTCCGCGCGCATCGCGGTGGCGGCGAGCAGCATAGCTGTCCCCAAGCTGGGCACGCCGATAATCCGCACTACCGACGAAGGCGCGCGCTGGGCGGTCGTTCAGGCCCAGCCAAGCAAAAGTGGGCAGTGGTCGCTGATCGGGTTCACCACGCCCGAGGTCGGTTATGCCCTGTGGCAGAGTTCCGCCCACGGCTACCCGACAGCCGAGCTATGGCGCACGACCGACGGGGGTGCCAGGTGGACGCAGGTGAAGGCGCTGAGCTGAGACAACGGGCCCAGGGGCGTTGACGGCAGCCGGCTGCTTCGACCGGGGCTGCCGATTGCCATCCGGCTAGCGGGCTCGGAAGGCGTAACCGGACGCACTTGTGACCGCATCCAGTGTCGTTGAAGAGTGCTACAATGAGAGAAGAGTTCTCCAACAAGGCCCTCTGAGAGGCGGCAGAAGTGGACCTCAAGCCGTCATCAGCGCTGCCAGATCCCAAATCCTGGCGCGGTGTGCACAAGGCGCTGGGTGACCCGTTGCGCATAAGGCTCTTCGAAGCGCTGTGGCACGGCCCGCGCTCGGCGAAGGAACTGTCCGCCGAGGTCGGCCTGCCGCCGGATCGGCTGTATTACCACCTGCGCCAGCTGGAGCACGCGGGGATTGTCGAGGTCGCTGAGTACCGGCCGTTGCCCAGCGGCAAGGTCGAGCGCGTCTACCGCCGGGTCGAGGCCGAGCCACCCGGCGATGCGTCGCCCGAAGAAACCGCCGCGTTCCTGGCTTCGGTTCTCGATGTCACCAAGGCCGACATCACTGCGGCATTCATGGCCGAGGCGGCCGGCGAGCACCGGCAGGTAGTTGTCGCCCAGGGACTGCTCTGGCTCACAGCCGAGGGCCTGGCTGACTTCCGGCGGGCGTTCGAAGAGCTACTCGCGCGCTTCGCCGATCCGGACCCAGCGGGAGTTCAGGCCCGTGCCCTGGTAGCACTGGCTGACCTGGAAGAGCGGCCGGCACCCAGGCGTGCTGGCAAGCGAGCTGATCGATCAGGAGGGACCAGGCGATGACACAGGCCGGCACCTTGGACCGGGCGCAGGTTCTCGTGCTGCGCCGGCTCCACCACAGGTACGGGAGCGTTGAGGCGGTCGCCGGGATCAACCTGCGGGTCGGCGCCGGCGAGACGCTTGCGCTGCTGGGACCGAACGGGGCGGGCAAGTCCACCACGCTCGCCGCTGTGCTCGGCCTGCTCACCCCGTCCTCGGGCCAGGTCAGCGTTCTCGGCCGTCCACCGCGTCGCGCCATCGCGGACGGCCTGGTGGGCGCGCTCCTTCAGTCTGGTGGCGCCGGAAGCGGGCTGCCGCCCGGCACCAGGGTCGGCGAGCTCGTCCGGTTCGTCGCGTCCCTTTTCTGGAGGCCCCTGAGCCCCCAGGTCGTAATCGAGCGGGCCGGGCTGACCGCACTGACCTCTCGCAAGGTCGAGCGTTTGTCGGGTGGAGAACTTCAGCGGGTCAGGTTCGCGCTGGCAATCTGCGCGAACCCGAGGCTGCTGGTTCTCGATGAGCCGACGGTCGGCCTTGACGTCCCGGCCAGGCGGGCGTTCTGGCAGACGGTCAGGGACTTCACGGCTGAGGGCCGCACCGTAGTGTTCGCCACGCACTATCTGGCGGAGGCCGAGGAGGTCGCCACCAGGGTTGCCGTCATGCACCACGGCCAGATCGCCGCCGACGGCCCCGTCCGCGACATCCGCCGGGTCGTAGCGACCAGGCACGTCCGCTTCCGCGCCCAGCGGGCTGATGAGGAGATGCTCAAGACCCTCCCAGCCGTCCAGCGGGTGGGAAGCATCGACGGCGTGGTGACCCTGGAGACAGCTGATGCGGACATGACCGTCAAAGCCCTCTGCCAGTCGGCTGTTGACTTCTCAGACCTGGAGGTCACCAGCGCCGGGCTTGAGGAAGCCTTCCTGGCACTCACAGGAGAGGACGCCCGGCGATGACGGCCCAGGCAGCAGCCGTCAACGCACGGCGTCGCCCGGCCATGGTGAGCTTCGTTCTCTTCGAGTCACGCCGGACGCTTCGCACCGCCGGCTTCCTGATCTGGACGCTGGCATTCCCGGTCGTCTTCTACCTCAGCAGTTACGACAACCCGACCAACAATGCCGGCAACACCAGGAGCTTCGGGACGCCTTGGCCGGTTTACTTCATGGTCTCGATGTGCGGGTGGGCAGCGATCGCGGCGGCCTTCAATGCGGGCGGGGGGCGCCTGGCCGCCGAGCGAACTAGCGGATGGATCCGGCAGCTACGGTTGACGCCCCTTCCGTCCTGGGCTTACGCCCTCGGCAAGATGCTGGTCGCGGCGGGCCTGGCTCTTGCCGCATCGGTCGTTATCGCCCTCGTCGCCGCAGGTGCGGCGCATCCTCATCTGCCGGTTGGCACGTGGGCGGAGATCATCGCCGCCTGCTGGCTGGGAAGCCTGCCGTTCGCCGCACTGGGCCTCCTGTTCGGCCTGGTCACCAGCTCGTCGTCGGCGCAGCCCATGGTGATCGCGACCATGCTCGTCCTCAACGTTCTCGGCGGACTCCTGGTGCCGTTGAAGGCATTTCCCCAGTGGATGCGCGATCTCGCCCATGTGCTCCCCACTTACCACCTCGGCGACCTGGGCTGGAACGCAGCCGCCCACCGCCCCTTCGATCCGGCCGATGTCCTCGTGCTAGGCGGATACGCAGCTGTGTTCGCTATCTTGGCCGCGTGGCGCTACCGCGCCGACCAGGCACGGCCACTCCGGTAACGCTGGCCAACGCGCCGCTGTCACAGCAGGGGAAGCCATCTCGTCTCAAAGAATTGCATCGCAACGAAGGGAGACACGGTGAGCAGCGACCTCAACGCGGTCAGGAAGGCCAGGACAATTCTCCTGACCACCTACAAGCGCGATGGAACGCCGGTCGAGACGCCGGTGAGCATCGCATTCGACGGCGACCGGGCGTTCTTCCGCACCTATCACAAGGCATGGAAGACTAAGCGCCTGCGTAATAACCCCCACGTCGAAGTGCGGGCCTCCACGTTTCGAGGCAAGGCAAGAGGCCAGCCCGTCCATGCTCGCGCAACCCTCCTAGAGCGTGAGCACGCCCGCGTCGCCGCCAAGGCTCTGGCGCGACGCCACCCTTTGCTGCAGGCGATACTCGTCCCCGTCGCCCACCGTCTCCTGCGCTACCAGACGATGCACTACGAACTACGGCCCGATCCCGAGTAAGTAATACGTCCTGATCAGACAGAATCCGGTCGCTTCGCCTCTCCCACACGTGCGGCCGTGATCAAGGTACGACCGTGGCGATAGAGTCTGCATGTGACCACGCCCGGATCAGAACATCTTGACAGCCGTCACCGCGACACGCTGCGCCAGATCATGGAGCATCCGACCAGCCACAACATCGAGTGGCGGGCAGTCATGTCGCTGCTGGAAGCCGTCGGCGAGGTTACCGTGCGTCATGACGGCAAGGTCGCC
>JASHOL010000495.1 GCA_030041135.1 Streptosporangiaceae bacterium
GAGCGCTTTCATCCTGATCCCCGGCGCTGGCGGCCGGTCGTGGTACTGGCACCGGGTCGTCCCGCTGCTGCGCGCCGGCGGCAGCGAGGCGATCGCGGTGGACCTGCCAGGCGACGATGAGAGCGCCGGCCTGCCGGAGTACGCGCGGCTGGTGATCGAGGCGATCGGGGACCGCCAGGACGTCGTGCTGGTGGCAGGATCGCTCGGCGGTTTCACCGCGCCGCTGACCGCGAGCGTCGTCGCGCCGCGCAGCCTGGTCTTCGTCAACGCAATGATCCCGGTGCCGGGCGAGACGGCGGGCGAGTGGTGGACTAACACGCGCGCCATCGAGGCGCGCCAGGCCGCGGCGTACTCGCACGGCTACAGCCCGGAATTCGATCTTGCGACCTATTTCTTCCACGACGTCCCGGCCGAGGTGATCGCGAGCGGCGAGGACCTGCAGTTCGCCGAGGCCGACGCGGTGTTCGAATCGGCGTGTGACTTCCCCGGCTGGCCGGGTATCCCGATCCGGGTCGTGGCCGGAGAACACGACCGGTTCTTCCCGGTCGAGTTCCAGCAGGCAGTGGCGGCGGACCGGCTCGGGCTCGCGGCCGACGTCCTGCCCGGCGGGCACCTGATCGCGCTCGCGCGGCCGGAGCCGCTAGCACACTACCTGCTGGCGGCAGTCCGCTAGCCGACGGAGTCCTGCCGCCGTCCGTCGAGCCACAGGGCCCAGGGCTCGATGGAGCCGATGCGCAGCATGTCAGCCGCGGCCCACGGGTCACCCGCGAGCCGGCTCGCGATCGCGGCCTCGTCATCCGCCTCGACCAGGTGCAGCGTTCGGCTGCCGTCGCCGAGCGGCCCGCCCACGATCAGGAAGCCATCGTCGACCATGCCATCGAAGAACGCCGCGTGCTCGTCCCACCCGTCTTGCTGGCGGATCGGGCGAGATGAATCCCATCCAGGACCGTGTACGAGGGTTACCGCGAAAGTCGCCATGGCCGGACGGTACCGGCCGGCTCTGACACTCTTCGGGCCGTACGAGACGGGCCCGGCGGGCCCGCACGGCCGGTGACGGCGGTCAGCTTGGCTGGGTGATGTTCACCATCCAGGGGATGCCGAACTTGTCGACGCACATCCCGAACTCATCGCCCCACGCCTGCTTGGCCAGGGGCATCGTGATGCTGCCGCCGTCGGCGAGCTGGTCGAAGTAGTCGTGCAGGGCCGTGTCGTCGCCGAAGATGCTGACCGAAGATCCCGCCATCGGCTTGAACTCCATGCCGGCAGGCGTGTCGGCGCCCATCAGCGTGTAGCCCGCATCGGTCTCGAGCATGACGTGCATGATCTTGTCAGCGTCGGGCGAGTCAGCCGCCCCGAGGTCCGCGAACGTCGTGAACGCAGGAGTCCCGCCGAAGACGCTCGCGTAATACTCGAACGCCTGGCGCGCGTCGCCGTTGAAGTTGAGGTACGGATTCAGCCGAGAGCTCATGGGTCTTCTCCTGATGCCGTAGTCGAGTGCGCCAGCGCCGCGGGACCGCGGCCAGGCGCGCGGCGATAGTACCGGTCGGCTGTGACGATCCGATGACACTCCGCGTAGGTTGAGGCGCTGCCGGCGGTCAGTGGCGCGCCGCGATGTGGTCGGATGACGTTATGAAGGTCAGAATCGGCATCAGCCTTGGTCCGGCGGCAACAGCCGAACGTCTCGAGCAGTCCGTCGGCCTGCTGGAGAGCGCGGGCGTCGACTCGCTGTGGCTCAGCGAGGTGGTCTACGGTTCGCTGGTCGAGCCGTTCATCGGGATGGCCTACGCGCTCGCCAGGACCAGCAAGCTGAAGGTCGGCACCGGAGTCGCGGTGCTGCCTGGACGGCATCCGGTGCTGGTGGCCAAGCAGCTGACTTCGCTCGCGGCGCTGGCGCCAGGGCGGGTGCTGCCGGTGTTCGGGCTGCGCCCGGCTCGCCCGCCCGAGGCCGCGGCGTTCGGCGTGCCCGGCCCGAGGGCGGCGGTCTTCGACGAGTCGATGCAGCTGCTCAGGCTGCTGCTCACCGAGGACGACGTGTCGTTCTCCGGCAAGTACTTCACCGTCGAGTCGGCCACGGCCGGGCCGCGGCCGGCCAAGCCGCTTGACATCTGGCTAGGCGGCAGCGCGCCCGAGGGACTACGTCGGGCCGGCCGGCTGGCCGACGGCTGGCTTGGCAGCTTCCTCACCCCGGCCGAGGCGGGCAGGGCGCGGGAGCACATCCAGGCGGCGGCCGCCGAGGCCGGGCGCGAGATCGAACCCGACCACTTCGGCATCAGCATCGCTGTCGTCGACGGCGAGATACCGGCCGAGCTGGCATCTGCGGTCAGCCGTCGGCGGCCGGGGACCGACCCGGCCGCCTTGATACCGCTGAGCTGGGCCGCGTTGCGTCACATGATCGAGGACTACGTCGAGGCCGGCCTGACCAAGTTCGTGATCCGCCCGGCCGCGCTCGGACCGGGCGAGAGCCCGCTTACGGAGTTCATCGGCGAGTTCGTGGCCCAGATGACACCGCTGCAGACCTAGATCGCCGAGGGGGATAGCGCCCCAGGTTCCCCGTTCGCCATGGAGTTCGGCCCGCGGCCGATGTACGGCCGCTTGCCTAGAATGCTAGCATCCTTGCATGGTAGCCAGTCAGCAGTTCAACGTGTATCTGCCAGCGGACCTCGTCAGGGAGGTCAAGCACGCTGCGATCGACGAGAGCATCTCGCTGTCGAAGCTGGTCGAGCAGGCCCTGCGGCAGTACCTGGCGACACTTGCGCCGCAGGAGGAGTCATGAGGGTGATGGCGATCAGGTACGTGCGTGACGTGGAAAGCGCGCGGCGCTTCTATCAGGCGCTCGGGCTGACGCTCGAGTTCGCCAGCCGGAGACCTCGCAGCGGCGGGCCGTCGGTCTGGACGGAGCTCGCCGGTTCCGGTCCAGGGGCAAACCTGGCCCTGCATCAATGGGACGAGGATCCCGGCAGCGGAGTGGAGCTGTGCTTCCAAGCCGACGAACCCCTTGAGCAGGTGGTGGCCAGGCTGCGTGAGAACGGCTACGAGCCTGCAACCGAGATCGTGGACGAGGCGTTCGGCCGCTCGTTCACGATCAGGGACTCGGAGGGCCTGCTGATCCAGGTAAACGAGAACGACTATGACCTCCAGCGCTGACGCCGCCGTGGAAGTGATCGGCCTGACGAAAGACTTCGGCGCGACGCGGGCGCTGGACCAGGCCACGTTCGATGTCGCGCGGGGCGAGATCTTCGGCCTGCTTGGGCCGAACGGCGCGGGCAAGACCACCACAATGCGTATCTTGCTCACCCTCCTCATGCCGACCGCGGGGACGGCGAGAGTAGCCGGATACGACGTCACCACCGACCCCGTCGCGGTACGGGAGCGGGTGGGCTGGGTGCCGCAGGGGCACGCGGTCGACCCGCTGCTCACCGTGATGGAGAACATGACGTTCATGGCCGGGCTATACCACCTCGCGCCGGCCGCTGCGCGCCGCCGGGCCGACCAGCTCGCGCAACTGGCAGGACTGGCCGGGTGCGCGAACGATGTGGCCAAGGACCTGTCCGGCGGCACGCGGCGCAAGCTCGAGCTGGCGATGAGCCTGATGAGCGTGCCAGCCGTGCTGTTCCTGGACGAGCCGACAACCGGCCTGGACATCGCCGCGCGGCGAGACCTGTGGGCCTACGTCCGCCAGATCAGCGGGGACGGCACGACGATCATGCTGACCACGCACTACCTGGAGGAGGCCGACGCGCTGTGCGACCGGGTGGCGATCATCGACCGCGGCCGGATCCAGGCCACCGGTGCGCCAGGCGAGCTCAAGATCACCTACCAGGCCAGCACGCTTGACGACGTCTTCCTCGCCGCGACCGGTCAGGAGCTGGTCGCGTGACCCCGACGACACTGTGGCGCGAGCACCGGGTGCTGCTCGGCCGGTGGCTAGCGCGGCTGCGACGCGAGCCGCTAGCGATGCTGGCACTGCTGGCGCAACCGATGGTATGGCTGGTGCTGTTCGGTCACCTGTTCGCGAAGATGGCAGTGCCGGGCGGCAACTACCTGCGGTTCATGACTGCGGGCGCGGTCGTGATGACCACCTTCAACGCCTGCCTGACCGGTGGCGTGGAGTTGCTGTTCGACCGCGAGTCCGGCTTCCTGGTCCGGATGCTCGCCGCGCCTGCCAGCCGCGTGTCGCTGGTCACCAGCAGGTTCGCGTACCTGACCGTGCTCACCGGCGCCCAGGGCCTGATAATCCTGGCGGCGGCGTGGCTGATGGGCGTGCGTTACGCATCCGGGATCGCCGGGATCGCCGCGTGCCTGGCGATCGGCGCGCTATTCGGCGCGGGCATCACCGCGCTGTCGATGGCGCTCGCGTTCTCGCTGCGCAGCCACTCCCAGTTCTTCCCGATCACCGGTTTCGCCAGCCTGCCGCTGACGTTCGCCAGCACCGCGCTGGTGCCGCTGGCCCAGATGCCCGGCTGGATGCGGGCGGTTGCCCGGCTCAATCCGATGACGTACGCCGTCGACGCACTGCGCGAGCTGGTCATGACCGGCTGGCAGGTAGAGGCGCTGGCCGGCACGGTCGGCGCTCTGCTCGCGTTCGACGTCTGCTGCGTCGCCACCGCCACCGTCGCCATCCGCCACGGGATGCGGTAGCTGGCATCCACCTAGCGGGCGGCCGAGCCAGAGAGCTGCGCTAGGCGCTGCCTGGCGGCGTCGCGCCACGGCGCCACCTGGGCCCGCTCGGCAATGGCGAGCGCGTGCTGGTAGTGCGCGCGTGCGCCGGCAACTCCGAGATACCGGGCAACGTCGCCGAGGATCTGGGCGACGGGCCACAGCGCAACCATCAGCTCCGCTCCGGCCGGCCGGCCGGCGAAGGGCAAAAGCGCCTGGTAGGCGGATTGAGCCAGCTCGCAGTCGTCCACAGCGACGGCCAGCAGGCCACGGACGGAGGTCGTCAGCAGCCAGAACCGGTCCGGGCGGGCGGGCTCGAGGCGGGCGGCAGCATCGCGGGCTTCGCCGGCCCGACCGGAGGCGGCGAGCCCGAGCGCGTATACCTCGGGGAACGCGGGGGCGTTGCGAGGGCTGCGGTCAAGCTCGCTGGTTATCTCGGCGAGACGGTCTTGCATGATGAGCAGCGCGGACCGGGCCAGGGTGCTCAGTGCGCCTCCCTGCCGCCAGGGCAGGAAACTGTCCACGAGGTCGGCGGCTTGGGCGTAGCGCTCTGGCGCGCCGGCCAGGTCGCCGTCCAGCGCGCACCGCATTGCGTTGTAGAAGCCGACCAGGCCCGCGATGGTCGGCAGGTCGTAGCGGTCGGCGATGCGTGCGGCCTCGGCTGCGTGCCGGTCCGCCGTGGCGAAGTCCACGGCGCCGCCGCAAGCCCCGAGTAGCAGTCCATGCCCGACTGCCTCGGCGGTGACGGGCTTGCCGGGCAGCGCGAGCAGTTCGGCGGCCAGGCTCTGTCGCTCGCCGAGCCCGTCGTAGCGGAAGGTCTGGAAGTAGCGGCCGATGAGGGCGATCGTCAGCGCGTCGGGATCGCTCAAGCGCCTGCCCATCTCGACCGCCTGGGCGGAGGCCTGGTAGCCGCGCTCAGACCAGTCGCTCTCCAGCTCGAAGGCCAGCGTCGTGAGCAGGCGGCAGCGCAGCGGATGGTCGCCGCCTGGCAGCCTGGCCAGCGTCTCCTCGACGGTTGCGAC
This sequence comes from Streptosporangiaceae bacterium, assembly GCA_030041135.1. GTDB lineage: Bacteria > Actinomycetota > Actinomycetes > Streptosporangiales > Streptosporangiaceae > JAJYUU01. The sequence goes on from JASHOL010000495.1 coordinate 5,679, forward strand.
CAGCTCCTGGTCGATTCGCGTGTAGTTATGCGGGTACCAGATCCTCGGCTCGTCGAAGGCCGTGATGACCTGGGCCAGCAGCTGCGGGTCGCCGAGCGGGAGCGCGATGCGCACGGCTTCACGTCGCCAGGCGCGCGCGGGGGCCAGCTCGCAGGCATGCGCGAGGGCGCGGACCAGGCTGAGCACCAGCTCGATCCGGTCGCCGGCATCAGCGGCGTCGACTCGGTCCAGGCTGGCCACGGCCCGCTCCCACAGCTGCGCGGCCTCGCGATAGGCGAATCGCTGCTCGGCCTGGGTGGCCGCCAGGCGGCAGTAGCGCGCGGACTTGAGCGGGTCGGTGGCCGCTTCGGTGAAGTGGTAGGCCAGGGCGGCAACCTCGCCGGCATTGTGCCGCTCGATTGCCTGGGCGGCCCGTGCGTGCAGCCTTGAGCGGCGCAGCCGGGACAGGCTCTGGTAGAGGGCGTCACGGACGAGGGCGTGCGCGAACCTGATCCGGCCCGTGGCCGGCTCGGTGATCAGCCCGGTCATCAGCCCCGCGTCGACGGCACCGAGCAGGACGTTCTCCTCGACATCGGCGATGTCGCCGAGCACGCCGACATCGGCCTCAGTGCCGAGCACCGATGCCTGCCTGAGGATGGTCTGGGCGGAGGCCGGAAGCCGGCCGATCCGGCGTTCCAGCACCTCCCTGACCCCCGCCGGTACCTCCGTGGCTGCCGCCGCCGCGCCCTCTGAGTCCAGCAGCCTGGCCGTCTCCTTGATGAAGAACGGGTTGCCGCCCGTGCGTGCGGCGATGGCCTTGGCCGTCGGCTCGTCCACCGGGCGAGTACACGTCGCGCGGACCAGTTCAGCGGTGGCGCCCGCGTCGAGTCCGCGCAGGACCACACGGACCGGCTCACGGGCAGCCAGCGAGGCAAGACACGCGGACAGCTGTTCGCTGACCTCGTCGGACCGGTGGGTAGCGAGGACGAGAATCCGGCTCGCGGAAAGTCCCGCGGCGGTGTCGGCGAGGATCGTCAGCGACTCGCCGTCCGCCCGGTGCAGGTCATCGAGGATCACGAGCAACGGAGCTGCCCGGCTGACGGCGTCCAGGTAGGCGGCCACGGCGCGGTGCAGCCTGAAGCGCGCGGCGGCTATGTCTCCATCCTGGGATCGGCTGTCGGTTAGCAGGGCCGCCAGCGCTTCCGGCTCGTCTGGCGGCACCGCGCCGGCTAGCAGGCGGAGGGCCTCGGACCACGGCCAGGCCGCGGGCGCTCCCTCATGCTCGGGGCATCGGCCTGCCGTCACTGTCCAGCCGGCCCGCGCGAGGCGCTCGCGGATCCGCTCGGCAAGCGCGGTCTTTCCGGCGCCCGGCTCGCCAGTCACGAGGACTACTCGCGGCCGGCCGGCCTCTGCTTGCTCCGCGGCCCGCATCACCTCCTCCAGCTCGGCATCGCGCCCGACGTAGCGCGCTGCGTCAGCCGGCGGCACCGCGCCGACCACCGTGGGCGCGGCGCCATCTGGCGACGTACGTGACCGGCTCGGCTGCGAACCTGCCGGACGCGGCGGGGACGCAAGGCGCGGAGCCTGCGCGAGAATATCGCTCTCCAGCTCGCGGAGCTGCGGGCCGGGATCGACGCCGAGCTCGTCGGCCAGGCGGGCCCGCGCCCGCCGCAATGCCGCGAGCGCATCCCCCTGGCGGCCGCACTGGTACAGCGCGAGCGCGAGCAACCGCCAGGCCTCTTCCCGCAGCGGGTGCTCGCCCGTCAGCCGGTCCAGATCGGCGACGGCCTGCGCGGCCTGGCCGAGCCGCAGCGAGCACTCCGCGAGCCGCTCGGTCGCGAGCAGGCGAAGTTCGTCCAGCCGCGATGCCTCGAGATCTGCCCACGGGAGTCCGCCGAACTCCTGGAACGCGCTGCCGCGCCACCAGGCCAGCGCGGCGGACAGCCGGTCGCGGGCAGCGGCCGGGTCGTCAAGCCCCGCCACCCGGTATACCTCGTCCTCGAATCGCCAGCCGTCGACCGCCTCTCGGTCCAGCCGGACCGCGTATCCCGGCGGCGAGGTGACCAGGACACCCGCTGCCCCCCTGGCTGGCCGGCCTGGCTCCAGCGCTCGCCTCAGGTGCGAGACGTACGACTGCACCGCCGCCAGCGCTCTCGGCGGCGCCTCGTCGGAATACAGGTCCTCGATGAGACGGTCCGCTGACACCACCTGGCCCCTGGCTGCGATCAGCCGGGCCAGCACGCACCGTTGCCTGGGCCCGCCGACGTCAGCGACCTGGCCGCCGACGGTCACTTCGACTGGTCCGAGCACGCGAACCCTGATCACGGGCACCTCGCTGGCTGGCGAAATCAGCCCTAGCGTGTATCGCGCGCACGTGAACCGCAAGTTGGCCGCGACCATGCCAACTCAGGGGAGCCCGGCAGCGGCCGGCTTACGCAGCCCGTCGCACCCGGTCGGCGCGCCAGCAGCGGGTGCGCATCGGCACGTCGATGACGTCAGCGCCGGGGAACTGCTCGGCCAGGGCCGCGGTGGCACGGGCGCGGCCGCGTTCCCGCACCTCGGCTGGCGCGGTGATGACCCGGCTGTAGGTGGTGAGCCAGTCCACGAAGTCGGCGGGGGTCATTGGCCGCGTATACCGGAACGTATGCGTCTCGATATTGGTGAACTCGCCGCCAGTCGGCAGTGACGCGTCCCTGCGCCGCCTGAGGCCGGCCGGCGGAGTCTCGCCGCGGAGCACGTCACCGTCGGGGGCGGCGTCGCGGAACCACTCCTCCGCACGCAGCCAGGCCGACTCACGATCGCGGCTGGTCCAGATGACCCCGAACCGGCCGCCGTCGCGCAGCACGCGCGCCACCTCGGGAATCGCCTTGTCCGGGTCCATCCAGTGCCAGGCGGAGGAGAAGAACACTCCGTCGGCGCTGGCGTCCGGGAGCGGGATCGCCTCACCGCTGCCCGCGACTGCGTCGACGCCGGGAGAGTTCCCGTGCAAGACCGCGCGCATCCGGTCGTCGGGCTCGACGGCGACCACGTGTGCCCCCCGGCTCGCGAGCGCGCGGCTGAACAGCCCGGTCCCGGCGCCGATGTCGACGACCAGGTCGCGGCGCTCGGGCAGCAGCCAGTCCAGCGCTTCGGGAGCGGGTGAGGGGCGGACGCGATCGTAGTCGGCGGCGATGGCGCCGAAGGATCTTGATCGGTCCGCGTCGGTGGGCACATCACACACGCTAGCGGGCTGCCGAAGCGGGACCCCGCGAGGGGAGGGCGCCAGGGCGGCGCTGGCCTCGCGCTCGGCCTATCCGAGCGCCGGGGTCTGCGATGACCGCGTCGGCTGGAAGCTGCGCAGGAGCCGGTCCAGCATCTGGGTCTGCCGCTGCGGGCTCACCCGGTCGGGATACATCACCCGCTCGGCCGACAGCCCGTCGATGAGCACGACCAGCTGGTGGGTGGCGAGGTCCAGGTCGCAGTCCTCGGTCAGCTCGCCCAGGTCCGCGGCCTCCTGCAGGTGTCCGCGCAGCCGCCCGCACAGCCGCTCGAACTCGGAGTGCTGCAGCTCGCGGAGGTCGGCGTGGCCGAGCGCCCGGCCCCAGAAGCTGATCTCGATCTGCGCCTCCAGGTCGCGGACATCGTCGAGCGGCAGCGCCTCCAGCATCACCTCGCGCAGCGCCGCGATACCGGACAGCCCGGCGGCAGCCCCGGTCATCCGGGCGCCGACCCGCCGGTGCGAGAGCACGAGGGCCGAGCCGAGGATGTCCTCCTTGTCCTGGAAGTAATGGCCGAGAATGCCGCGGGAGCAGCCGGCCTCCCTGGCGATGGCCCGGATCGTCGCGCCGCGGATCCCGTCGCGCGCGATGACCCGCCAGGTCGCGGCCAGGATCTCGTCCCGCCTGGCGTCCCAGTCAACGATTTTGGGCATCTCCGCCTGACTGCTAGGTGAAGGGTCGGATCGGATCGTACTGCGGTTGCGGATGACCTGTTTTTTTGTCGGACGTCCGTCTAACATCCCTGTGTAATGCACGACACGGCCGAGCTGCAAGCCGCCCGCGAGCAGCTCGTGACCTACAGCACGCGCCTGGTGGATGACGGGCTGGCCGTCGGCGCCGCCGGGAACATGAGCGTGCGGCTCGGCGACATCGTCGCGATCACGCCGTCCGGGATCGCCTACCACGAGCTCGACGCGGCCGACGTCTGCCTCGTGTCCCTGAGCGGCGCGGAACTGGACGCACCCGAGTCGCCGTCGACCGAGCTGCCGATGCACCTGGCCGTGTACGCAGCCACGAATGCCCGCGCTGTCGTGCACACGCACTCGGCCGAGGTCATCGCGCTGTCCGCGGCCTGCCCCGAGCTGCCCGCCGTGCACTACGCGATCACCGGGCTCGGCGGCACGGTCCGCGTGGCCGCATACGCGAGGTTCGGCTCGGCCGGCCTGGCCGACGCGGCGGTCAAGGCCCTGGACGGCCGCACGGCCGCGATCCTGCGCAGCCACGGTGCGATCTGCTACGGCGCCACCCTGGCCCAGGCCTACGACCGAGCGCTGCTGCTTGAGTGGCTGGCCAGGGTCTACCGGCTCGCTCGTGCCTACGGGGAGCCGAAGATTCTCTCGCAGGCCGAGCTGGACGAGGTCGCGGCCGAGGCACGCCGACGGCGCTACGGGCAACGGCGGCGACCGGCACCATGAGGGGAACGAGCGGCCTCCCGCCGACTCCGGTGCCGCCGCCTCCGGCGGTCAAGCCGCACGGGGCCGCTCCGTCGGTCGCGGTCGTCGGCGCGCACATCCTCGACGTGCTCGGCCGTCCGGTAGACGAGATCCCGCCGGGTCAGGGCAGCGCCAGGCTGGACGAGATCAGGGCGACCGCCGCGGGTACCGCAGCCGGGACCGCCGTCGACCTGGCCAGGCTCGGGGCGCGGGTGCGCTCGTTCGGCGCGGTCGGCACCGACCTGCTCGGGGATATCGTCATGCAGGCCATGGCCTGCAGTGGCGTGGACACCCGCGGCGTAGTCCGCAAGCGCGGGGCGCAGACCTCGGCGACGATCCTGCCGATCCGCCCGGACGGCTCGCGCCCGGCACTGCACGTCCCCGGCGCGACCAGGCTGTTTGAGCTGGCCGACATCGACCTGGACGCGGTGGCCGGCTGCGACGCGCTACTGCTCGGCGGCCCGGACGCGCTGGCCGGCCTGTCGGCCGCTGACCTGACCGCCGTCGGCCTGGCGGCCAAGCGCGCGGGTGCGCTAGTCGTGATCGACGTGCTCCATCCGGGCAGCGCGCGGAGCCTCGAGCGGCTGGCCGGAGTGCTGGCGCTGGCGGACTGGTTCAGCCCGAACGGTGACCAGCTGCTGGCGCTGACCGGGCGGGCCGGCCAAGCCGGGCTGGCCGGAGCGATCGCCGACGTGCTTGCGCTGGGTACCGGGGGCCTGGCCGTCACGCTCGGGCCGGACGGCTGCCTGGTGACGGACCAGAGTGGCCGGTCACACCTCGTTCCCGCCCTGAGAGTGCCGGTCATGGACACCACCGGCTGCGGGGACGGTTTCAACGCGGGCTTCCTCACCGGGCTGCTGGCCGGCTGCGAGCCCGCGGACGCGGCCAGCCTGGGCGTGGCCTGCGGCGCGCTGGTCGCGACCGGCCTGGGGTCCGATGCCGGGATCGAGAGCCTCGGGCAGGTGCTTGAGTTCCTGGGCGGCGAGCAGCCGGAGGCGGCCGCGCGGATCCGCGGTCGCCTGCAACGCAGTAGTGACGGGTTGAAGGAGTGCAGCGCATGACGCATCAGCTGATCCGGCCAGCGGCCAGGGACGAGCGGCCGCGCAGCGTGGACGCCGAGCTACGCCACCGGGCGCGCGCCGTCATTCCCGGCGGAATGTACGGGCACCAGAACGCCGGGCCGCTGCCGCCGGAGTACCCGCAGTTCATGCGGGCCGGGCGCGGGGCTCGGATCTGGGACGTGGACGGGAACGAGTACGTCGACCTGATGTGCAGCTACGGTCCAGTCGTCCTCGGTCACCACCATCCGGCCGTCGATGAGGCGGCGCAGGCGCAGGCCGAGCTGGCCGACTGCCAGAACGGCCCGGCCGCCGTCATGGTCGAGCTGGCCGAGCTGCTGGTGGCGACCGTGCGCCACGCGGACTGGGCCATGTTCGCCAAGAACGGCACCGACGCCACCACCATGTGCGTCACGATCGCCAGGGCGCAGACCGGTCGCGAGCGCATTCTCGTCGCGGCCGGGGCCTATCACGGCTCCGCCCCGTGGTGCACGCCGCGCCTGGGCGGCGTGACCGCGGCCGACCGCGTGAACATCGGCCACTACACCTTCAACGACCTGGCATCAGTGGCCGCCGCGGTTGAAGCGGGCCCCGACCCGGCCGCGATCGTCGTCAGCCCGTTCAAGCACGACGCCGGGTTTGATCAGGAACTGGTCGACCCGGCGTTCGCCCGCGGCCTGCGCTCGCTCTGCGACCGGATCGGCGCGGCGCTGGTCCTCGACGACGTGCGCTGCGGGTTCCGGTTGCACCTCGGGTCGAGCTGGGAGCCGATCGGCGTGCTGCCTGACCTGTCGGCGTGGAGCAAGGCGATCGCCAACGGGCATCCGCTCGCCGCGGTTGTTGGCTGCGACCAGTTCAGGGAGGGAGCCAAGAAGGTGTTCGTAACCGGTTCGTTCTGGTTCTCGGCCGCTGCCATGGCGGCCGGGGCGGCCACGATCAGGGCGCTGCGGGCCGAGGGCGCGATCGAGGCCATGGAGCGGATGGGGACAGCGCTGCGGGCCGGGATGCTCGAGCAGGCCGCGGCGGCTGGGATCGAGGTCAACTACACCGGTCCGCCGGCGATGCCGTACATGACATTCGCCGGGGACCGCAATCACGTGCAGGCCAGCGCGTTCGCCGCCGCGACGATGCGCCGCGGCGCGTACCTGCACCCGCGGCACAACTGGTTCATCTCGGCGGCGATGACCGAGGCGGACCTGGATCGCGCGCTCGGCGCAACCGCAGCCGGGTTCGCCGCCGTCAGCGCGCCGTGAGCCGTCTGGCCGGCGCACTCGCCGTGCGCCGGGTGGCGCGCGCACGCACCGTGCGCCGTGTGGCGCGCGCACGCACCGTGCGCCGTGTGGCGCACGCACCGTAAGTCGTTCGTCTGCATTGCGAAGCAAGCAGGGGAGGTCCGCACATGAGCGCTGAGGATCAGGCCAGGGTTGCCAGCCCGGAGGACGTCGTCGCCCCCGACGCGGAGGAGACGATCCTGGCCAGGGCGGGTTACAAGCCCGAGCTGCGCAGGTCGCTGCGCTTTTTCTCGATGTTCGCCATCGCGTTCTCGATCATCTCCATCACCACCGGCATCTTCCTGAACTACTCGTTCGGGCTGACCCACTGGGGCCCGGCCTCGATCTGGACCTGGCCGATCGTCGGCGTCGGCAACCTGCTGATCGCGCTGGTGGTCGCCGAGCTCGGCACCCGGATACCGCTGGCCGGGTACGCGTACCAGTGGAGCGCCCGGCTGGTGAACTCGACCTACGGCTACTTCGTAGGCTGCGCCGGGCTGCTGTACATGAGCGTCGGCGGCGGGGCCATCATGCTGACGGTCGCCTCGCCGCTGCTGCTCAGCGAGTTCAACGACGACCACCCGAGCGCGCGGCTTGTCCTTGGCGTCACGTTCATGCTGATGCTGCTGCCGGTGATCATCAACATCATCAGCATCCAGGTCGCGGCACGGGTCAACAACGTCGCGGTGTTCACCGAGATCATCGGCACGGTGGTATTCGGCGTGCTGCTGTTCGTGCTGTGGGCCGTTAAGTCCAAGCCGACCCCCTACGGGTTCGGCATCCTCGGCAACACGACGAACCTCTACCATAATCCGGCCCTCTACTCGTTTGCCCTGGCCGGCCTGCTCGGCGCGTTCACGCTGGTCGGCTTCGAACTGGCCGCGGACATGTCCGAGGACGCGGTCGACCCGCGCAGGAGCGTGCCGCGCGGTGTCATCTGGGCCGTCGCGGGCTCGGCGATCCTGGGCATGGTCGCGCTGATCGGTTTCACCGTGGCGATCCCGAGCATCAAGCTGGTCGAGGCCTCCGGCCTGCCGTTGCTGACCATCGCCGGCTACTGGCTGCCGTCCTGGCTGGTGAAGGTGTTCATCGCGTTCGTCATCTTCTCGATGTTCGCGATCCTGGTCGTGGGGGCGGGAGCCCAGGCCAGGCTGGGTTACTCGATGGCGCGGGACAACATGCTGCCGTTCTCTCGGCAGCTCAGGAAGGTCAACGCGAGCACCCAGACGCCGATCGTGTCGCTGCTGGTGTTCGCCGTCATCGACGTCGGCGTGACGTGGTACGGCTACCTGCAGTCGAGCGCGTTTGCCACGCTGGTCGGGGCGACGGCGATCATCCCGTACATCATCTACTTCTTGATCACCGCGGGCTACGCCTACAAGCGGCGCACGCTCGACTCCATCCCCGGCGTGTTCACGCTCGGCCGGTGGGCGTGGCCGGTGATCATATTCGTCCTCATCTACAGCGCGCTGATCATGTTCGTGCTGGCGGCACCGGGGATCTTCCATTCTTCCGACCGCGTCGTCCTGTACGGCGCCGGCCTGGCGTTGCTCTGGTACGTGTGCGCGCTGGTCTGGCGGCTGAGGCGGGGGACCGCCGGGGTCAAGCCAGTGGAGGAGCTGGTCGACTAGATCCGGCGGAGGCGGCCTGGCCCGGCCTCGCGACGGCGCGGCCGGGCCAGCCCGTACGTCCGGTCGGTCTCGCCCGCGGTCAGGCTGGTCGGTCTCGCCCGCGGTCACGCCTGGTCGGTCTCGCCCGCGGTCACGCCGCACGCCGGAGCCCTCCTCGGCTGGCCGACCCTCGCTGAGCTAACTTGGCGCGCCCAGGCGCCCGGTCGGCTCGTCCAGCCATTCCGCCCGCGCGACGCCCGCCTAAGGACAGCGTTGGGCAGTTTGGTGTCGCCACGCGGCCAAAGAAACGACACCTGAGGGCAACTTACTGCTGCTCTTCCGGCAGCTTTGGCTGCTCTGCTGTCGTTCCGCCGGCTGCCGGACGACAGCAAACCACCCTACTGTCGCTGACGAGCCGGTGCTGTCGCTGATGAGCCGGGCTCAGGCGGATCGGGTGCACCGCACACAGACGACCCGTGCACGCCTCCGCGCCCGCTTGTACGAGCCGACGCCTGACCGATTCGCTTCGACATAACCGTCTATACCAGGCAGGATTGAGCCGGAATCACGGCGGATCTGCTCGCCCGTCCTGACTCGGTGAGATGAGTGACCGCGACGAACGACCTCGAAGGGCTGAATCCGGCCGCGGTGCTCGCCGCGTTCGGGCTCGACGGCCCG
>JASHOL010000496.1 GCA_030041135.1 Streptosporangiaceae bacterium
CCGCGACCGTGCTGGAAGCCGCCGTGGCCAGGGAGGCTAACGAGGCGGCCAAGCGCAAGCGGCTGGCCGAAGGCGAACTCGGCCTCGACCTCTACGACATGCGCGGCAGGCTCGCCGGCAAGGTACTGCGGTACGTCGACTACACGGACTCGCCATGACCCAGACCGCCATCTCCTGTTCGGCCATGCGCGGCGGGACGTCGAAGGGCCTGGTCTTCCTCGCCGATGACCTGCCGGGCGACCGGGCGTCACGTGATGCGGTGTTGCTGGCCGCCATGGGATCTCCCGATCCCCGAGAGATCGACGGCATGGGCGGCAGTCATCCGCTGACGTCGAAGGTCGCGGTCGTGAGCCAGTCTCCGCGCGATAACGCGGACGTCGAGTACCTGTTCCTGCAGGTCTGGCCCGACCGGGCGGAGGTGTCTGACAGCCAGAACTGCGGCAACATGCTGGCCGCCGTCGGCCCGTTCGCGATCGAGCGAGGGCTCGTGGGAGCTCGCGATGGTGTGACCCCGGTCCGGATCTGGATGCAGAACACCGAAACCCTCGCCATCGCGTCGGTGCAGACTCCGGACGGGCTAGTTCGTTATGACGGCGGGGCCCGGATCGACGGCGTGCCCGGCACGCACGCGCCTATCCCCATCGAGTTCGCCGACACCGCCGGATCTTCCTGCGGCGCGCTGCTGCCGACCGGCCGGGTGGTGGACGTGATCGAGGGCTCGCGGGTGACGTGCATCGACAACGGCATGCCGGTCGTGTGCCTGACCGCGTCGGACTTCGGGCTTTCCGGCCAGGAGTCACCGGCGTCGCTCGAGGGCAATCTGTCGCTGACCAAGCAGGTGGAGGCGCTCAGGCTGGCCGCCGGGCCGATGATGAACCTCGGCGACGTCACGAACAGCACGGTGCCGAAGATGAGCCTGCTCTCCCCCCCGGCGCACGGCGGTGCGGTGTCCACGCGGACGTTCATCCCGCACCGCGTGCACGAGGCGATCGGCGTGTTCGGCGCGGTGTCGGTCGCTACCGCGTGCGTGCTCCCCGGATCCGTCGCCCATGCCGTTGCGGACCTGAGCGGAGCGCCGTCTGGCTCGGCCGAGGGGCCGGCGGCGGGGCCAGCCGCTGGCTCGGGCGAGGGGTCGGCTGGCGGCCCTGCCAGCGCCTCGGTCGACGTCGAAGTCGAGCATCCCACCGGTTTCTTCACAGTCACGCTGCAGGTGGAGGCCCGCGACGGCGGGATCAGCGTGCGCAAGTCGGCGCTGCTGCGCACCGCCCGGCTGCTCATGCGCGGCGAGGTCATGGTGCCGTCTTCGGTCTGGACTCAGGGAGCGGCGCTGTGATCATCGACTGCCACGGGCACTACACGACCGCTCCCGCCGAGCACAACGACTGGCGCAAAGACCAGCTCGCGGCCTTCGCGGCGGACGGCCGGGCGCCGGACTACCCGCACATCTCCGACGACGAGATCCGCGAGTCGATCGAGCGGAACCAGCTCCGGCTGCTGCGCGAGCGCGGGGCCGACATGACGATCTTCTCGCCGCGGGCGTCCGCGATGGGCCACCACGAGGGCGACGAGCACGTCAGCATCGAATGGTCCCGGACGTGCAATGACCTCATCGCGCGCGTCGTCGGCCTGTTCCCTGACTCGTTCGCGGGCGTGTGCCAGCTCCCGCAGTCGCCGGGCGCGCCGGTGAAGTCGTCGGTAGCCGAGCTCGAACGCTGCGTGCTCGAGCTGGGCTTCATCGGCTGCAACCTGAACCCGGACCCGAGCGGCGGGATGTGGACCGGGCCGACCCTGACCGACCGGTACTGGTATCCGCTGTTCGAGAAGATGGTCGAGCTCGACGTGCCGGCCATGGTGCACGTGTCAAGCAGCTGCAACCCGAACTTCCACTTCACCGGCGCGCACTACATCAACGCCGACACCACCGCCTTCATGCAGCTCATCCAGGGCGACCTGTTCGGCGACTTCCCTGAGCTGCGCCTGGTGATCCCGCACGGCGGAGGCGCGGTGCCGTATCACTGGGGCCGCTACCGCGGGCTCGCCGACATGATGGGCAAGCCGCCGCTGGCCGAGCACGTGATGCAGAACGTGTTCTTCGATACGTGCGTGTACCACCAGCCCGGCATCGACCTGCTGTTCGAGGTCATTGACACCGGCAACATCCTGTTCGGGTCCGAGATGGTCGGGGCGGTCCGCGGCATCGACCCGGAGACCGGCCACTACTTCGATGACACCAAGCGCTACGTCGACGCCCTCGGGCTGACCGACGCTGACCAGGCGAAGGTCTACTCCGGCAACGCCCGGCGGGTTTACCCGCGGCTGGACAGGACGCTGGGGGAACGCTAACTCCCGTTAGTCAGATAGCTCGCCAGGAACTGCTCGGCGGCCGTCATCTCCTCCTCGGGTATCTGTCCGTGCCGGCCCGGATGAGCGTGCAGCCGCTTGTCCGTGCTGGCGATGGCGTCGAACAGCTCCAGGCCCTCAGCCCTCGGCACCCTTTCGTCTTCCAGGTTCAGGACGAACAGGACCGGGCAGCTGACCCTCGCCGCGTCGGCGCGGACGCGTTCCGAGCGGGAGTGCATCAGCCCGAGAACGGCGCACCGCACGCGCGGGTCAGCGGCGATGAACGGTATGCCCATGGCCGTGCCCATCGATAGGCCGAGGTACCCCAGGGCGGCGGCGTCCAGCACGCCCTCGCCGGCCAGGAAATTCACGCTTGCTGTCATCTCGGCGACGACCTGGTCCGGATCGGGGCGCGGGGGAAGCTCAGACCGGTCGGAGCCTGGCATGCGGCGCTCGCCGTGCTCGGGCGCGTCCAGGGCGACCGCGGCCCAGCGGTGGTTGACGACGAACTGCCTGGCCAGGCTGACAGTACCGCGCCAGCGTTTGTGCCCGCCGCGACCGTGCCCGATGAGCACGGTCGGCCGCGGCTCGCTCAGCTGCCCCGATGGCGTCCACAGCAGGCCCGGCACCTGCTCGACGCCAACAACCACCTCGAGCCGGTGCTCGGCAACCGCTCCGTCATCGCTAACCAGCCGGAGTTCAGTCATCGCGTTCAAGGATTCAGGCGGCCGACGAGTTCGCGGGCCCGCTCTTCGATGCCTGCCGGGTCGCCGCTGGTGAGGTGCCCGCCCACTCCCACCGCCACGGCGCCGGCCTCCAGCCACTGCGGCGCATCCTCGGCGGTGATGCCGCCGGTCGGGATGAACGGCACCTGGGGCAGGGCAGCTGAGACCGCACGCAGGAAGCCGATCCCCAGCGACGCCGCCGGGAACAACTTGACCGCGTCCGCACCTAGTTCCATCGCTGAGCTGATCTCCGTCGGCGTGCACGCTCCCGGGAACACGGCGACGCCGTACCGATGGCCCGCCCGCAGGACGTCGCCGGCGACCTGCGGAGACACCAGGAACTCGGCGCCTGCCTGCACGGCGGCGAATGCTGCGGCCGCGTCGAGCACGGTACCCGCGCCCACCGTCGCGGACGGGCAGGCCGAGCGCAGCGCCGTGATCGCGGCCGTGGCGTCCGGGGTCGTGTAGGCGACTTCTACGATGGTGATTCCACCGTCGACCAGCGCCCGGCCCGCCGATACCGCCTCATCCGCACTCGCGGCCCGGATGATGCCGATGCAGCGCCGCTCGGCAATGCGGGCGCATGTCGTCCATCGGTTCACCCGGTCAATTCTCCAACGCTGGCGTGCTTCAGAAGAACGTATGGATGGCATCGACGACTCGATAGCCGTCGTCGACAACCGGGATCACCCGCCACTTGTCGAAGTTGGTGCAGGGATGCGAGATGCCGAGGCAGATCAGGTCACCAGGGGCGAGTGCCACGTCGGCCGGACAACGCAGGTACCCGTGCTGATCATCGAGCGCGCTGATATGCATCCCGTGAGCATCAGTAGCACCGGCGGACGGCCCGGCGGGCGGACATACCAGCAGCGGCACTGGCATGTCCTGGTCGAATGCGACGTCGTGACGGCCCGCGCCGACGATGGCAAGGCCAGGCTCGGGCCTGGACAGCACCGGCGCCCAGAGCTCGAACGCTGGCACAAGGGCAGGGCCGTCACGTCCAGCTGCGCCACCTGGCGAAAGGCGGTCGTAGAAACCATGGTCATGGCTGATGTACGCGCCGCTACGCAAGAGCACCGTCGGCGCCGTCAGCTCGCGGGACTGCGCCATCAGCTCGCGGGACTGCGCCGTCAGCTCGCGCACGACGATGTCGAAGTACGCGCTCCCACCCGCGCTGAGAATGCAGTCGTCCTGGCAGCCAGGCAGGGCCGACACGAGCGTGCCGAGCCGACGCAGGTCCCGGCAGAATTCGGCGATTGCCGTGAGCGTCGCCTCCGAGTCATCGTGCCCGATGCTGCCCTCGTAGCCGGCCGCCCCCGCCAGCCGAAGGCCGGAAGCTGCGGTCACAGCCTTGGCGACCGTGACAGCCTCGTCGACGCTCCGGCACCCGGCCCTCCCGCCCGGCCTGCCGAGTTCGACCAGGGCCCGCACGGGCCGGCTGGCGCGGTCGTTACTGCGGTCGCCGCGCCGACGCGCCCGCATCGCGTCGTCGAACAGCGCAACTCCGGCCAGGCTGTCGACGAAGCAATAGCAGTCAAATTCCGGATCAGCGGCCAGTTCGTCCGCCAGCCACTCGATCGCGGCCCGGTCGGTCACCTCGTTCGCAACCAGGATTCGCGGAATGCCGAAGGACCTGAAGACCTGCACCTGGGCGGCGGTCGCGGCGGTCACGCCCCACGCGCCCGCCTCCAGCTGGAGAGCCAGCAATTGGGGCGCCATCGTGGTCTTGCCGTGCGGCGCCAGCTGAACTCTGGCGGCCGCGCAATAGTCAGCCATCGACTGGACGTTGCCGCGAACGGCCGATTCTCGCAGAACCATGATCGGCAGGACGAAGCTGCCGCCGAACAGCGACGGCCGGGTGCGGGCCAGGCTCGCTGCGCTGACCGGCTCCGGCCAGGCCAGCCGGCCGAAGCCCTTGTCCGTCAGGGTTACCGGCCGCTCGGACAGCGCGCCCACCGCTGCTTGGAGCTTGCCGGGAAGAGCTGATTTCATGCCTGCGCTCCTTGCACCAATTGTCGGCGGCCTATCGCGTTCGGCTTGTAGTCACCGATTTGCCTCAAGGTTGTTCGCGCGCCGTTCCTCCATCTCCCGCCGGTACGGCAGGCCCTCGATGTCACCGCAGGCCTGAATGCTCAGGCCGGCTGCCAGGTTGCCCTCGGCCAGGCAGCCTCGCATGTCCGAACCCTGGAGCCGGGCCCAGAGGAACCCGGCATCAAACGCATCGCCCGCGCCAATGGGGTCCACGGCATGCACCGGCAAGGCCGGACCGTGATAGCTCTCGCCGTCGCTGAAGCCCAGGGCACCGCCCGCGCCCAGTTTCACTGCCACAGTCTCGACGCCGCGGCCGACGAGCCACTTCGCCGCCTCGGCAGGCGTTTCTTGCCCGGTCAGCAGGTCTGCCTCGGCGTGCCCGAGCAGCACGATCCGGGAGCGCTCAGCAAGCGGTAGCAGCACGCGCCGCGCCTCCGCGGGATCAGGCCACAGCCTGCGCCGGATATTGGGGTCGAAGGACACGGTCACGCCGGCCTCGCAGGCCATCCTGACCGCCTCGCTGGTCGCCTCTAGGGCACTGGCGCTCAGCGCCGGCGTTATGCCAGTCACGTGCAGGATCGCGGCCGAGCTCAGGTAGGCGGCATCGAGGTCAGCCGGGCCCAGCCGGCTGCCGGCCGACCCGCTCCGCGCGTAGGCCACATCGATCCGCCGCTCCGCGTGCGTGTCCCGGATCAGGACACCCGTCGGCGCGCCACCGTCCACGACGGCCCGGCTGATATCGACGCCCTCGCCACGCAACGCATCCAGGATGCCGAGGCCCAGCGGGTCGTCCCCGACGCGCCCGAACCACCCGGCATCGCCGCCCAGTCGCGACAGGCCGATTGCCACGTTCGACTCGGCGCCGGCAATCGACCGCGTGAAGCGCCTGGCCGTGCGCAACGGCTCGCCAGGCTCAGCGCGGAACAGCGCCATTGACTCGCCAAACGTGACCACAGCCGGCAAGGTCAGCCGCCGATAGTCGCGCCGGTGGGGGCGGCGCCAGTAGTGATCAAGATGCGGAAACGCTAACGCGGCGAGGCTCGGCCGTCAACGAGGTCGGCTTGTGGCTGCTTATGCCGGGTGCGGTACGCCTTGGTCTTGGCCCGGTTGCCGCAAACGCTCATGGAGCACCAGGAACGGGACTGGTTGCGTGAGGTGTCGAGGAACGCCCACTGGCACGTGCCCTCTGCGCAGACCTTCAGGCGCGGCCAGCTGCCGTCGGCGTAGCTCTCGGCAACGGCAGCAACAATACGGCCCAGGTCGGCCTCAACGCCGCTGCCGGCCGGCTGCAGCTCGGGCGTGCCAGTTCGCAGCGAAACCTGCAGCGGATAGTCCGCCATCAGCTCGTCGAGCCCGGCGGGCGCGATGCCGTCGGCACCGGCGTGGTGGGCACGCAGCGCGGCCCGAAGCCCTTCCCGCAGCGCCACCGCGGCCCGCAGGTCAGCCTCGGTGGCAGAGGGCACGGTCGCAAGGCCGTGCTCGCGCAGCCATGCTGCCAGCATGGCAGAGGGCACGGTCTCAAGGCCGTGCTCGCGCAGCCATGCTGC
Source organism: Streptosporangiaceae bacterium (assembly GCA_030041135.1). Lineage (GTDB taxonomy): Bacteria > Actinomycetota > Actinomycetes > Streptosporangiales > Streptosporangiaceae > JAJYUU01. Next base: position 6,644 of record JASHOL010000496.1, read on the forward strand.
CAGCGCCGCAGGCGACGTCAGCTCGTCCTGTCCGGTGTCGACGTCCAGCGTGTTCACGAAGTCCCGCACAAGCTCACCGGGGCGGACTCGGAGATTAGCTGTCATCACGCCCTGTCATCACTCCTCCGTAACCGGCAATCGACACTAGGAAGTTGCGCTAAACAACGACACTAGCATACCGTTGTCACTGGTTGCAGTAACCATCGTTCTCGGTTTGAAGGTGTCTCACAATGACCCTGCTCGGGTATCGGCCGGCCCGCCCGCGGCGGCTGAGCGGCCAGCTGACCGCGGCAATCGCGCTGGTGGCGGCCGCTGCCGTCTGGGGGGCAACGTTCCTGGTGGTCAAGGACGCGGTGGCCCGGATGCCGGTGTTCGACTTCCTGGCCTGGCGCTTCGCTCTGGCGGCCGGGCTGCTTGTGGCCGTCCGCCCCCGAGCGATGAGCGGGCTCGGTATCCAGGGCCTGCGTCATGGCGTGCTGCTTGGCCTCGCGCTTGGCCTTGCCTACGCCACGCAGGCAATCGGCCTGGAGCACACCCCTGCGGCCGTATCAGGCTTTCTCACCGGCCTGTTCGTGGTATTCACCCCGGTGCTGTCCTGGCTGCTGCTGCGCCGACGGCTCGCTCCGTCGGCGTGGCTCGCCGTGCTGCTCGCCGGCGCCGGCCTGGCGCTGATCACCCTGAGCGGGTTCGCCGTCGGCTCTGGCGAGTTCCTCACCCTGGGCTGCGCGGTGCTGTTCGGATTGCAGATCGTTGGCACCGGCGAGTGGTCGGCCGACCATGACTCCTTCGCCCTAGTCACCGTGCAGCTCGGGACCGTAGCAGCTCTCTCGATGATCGCTTCCCTGGCAACCGGCAAGCTCAGCGTCCCGGACAGCGGCGCCGACTGGCTCGCGATCACGATCACCGCCGTGCTGGCGTCCGCCCTTGCCTACACCATCCAGACCTGGGCCCAGACCCGGCTCTCGGCCACGCAGGCGGCCGTGATCCTCACGACCGAGCCGATGTTCGCGGCCGTCTTCGCGGTCGCGCTCGGCGGAGAGACGCTGGGCCAGACCGCAATCGCGGGGGGAATACTGGTGGTCGCGGCCATGTACCTCATTCAGCTAAGGACCTCGACGGATCCGCACATGGGCGCGGCCCCAGGCAGGACGCCTGATGAGTCAGACCGGCCAGGTCTGGCGGTGATAGGCCATGTCCCAGAACATCCACTCGTACCGGCTGGTCACCCGGAAGTGGCGGCGCACTAGCTGTCTGTCGCGCGGGCCCAGGTCAGTGCTGAGCTTGTCGGTGGCGGCGATGACCTCGCGCGCGTCGCTGCCGTACTCGTCGCCACTGTAGGTGTCGATCCAGCGCTGGTAACGCGGGTTGGGCGAGCCACGCTCGAGTAGATGCTTGCCCACCTCCCAGTAGATCCAGTAGCAGGGCAGCAAGGCGCCGACGCCCTCACCGTAAGAGCCGCTGCCTGCCGTCGCGAGCAGGTAACTGGTGTAGGCCAGAGTGGTCGGTGCCTCCTGCGCGGCATCGACCGAAGACGGGTCAAGATCGAGGTCGGCCATGAGCGACTGGTGCAGGCTCATCTCGGCCGTGACGATGCCCGCGGCGTGACGAGCGAACATCTCAGTGCTGGCAGTGTCGGGTGCACGGCTGGCCACGATTGACAGCGCCCGCGCATACCGGCGCAGGAACAAGGCGTCCTGCACCACGTAGTAGGCGAATGACTCGGCCGAAAGCCCGCCGTCGGTGAGACCGGCCAGGAACGGGTGAGCCAGGATCGCGTCGTAGATGTCAGCGATGTCATGCCACAGCTGCGAGGTGAAGTCGTTATTCATCGCTGCTCCTCGTGGTCGGGGACCTGGCGGGGCGGCCGGGTCAGCCTTGTCCGGCCAGCAGCGCGGGGCGCAGGTAGGCATGAGCCCAGGCCGCGAGAGTGGTCGGTGTCGTGGTGAAGATGGTGCGCTGATCTTCGGCCACGAAGTCCTCGCGCATGACCGCCGACATCCCGGCAAAACCCTCGACCTGCTTGTCGCCGAGTCCCGCCGCTCGCAGCGAGTCGCGATGGGCCTCCTGCGAGATCGTCTCGGCCAGGACACGGCGGCCAGTGGCCTCGCTGATGATCGCCGCGGCCTGGGCGAGCGTGAGATCTTCGGGTCCGTGAACGGCCTGGACCTGGCGACCCGACCAGCCCTCAGAGAGCAGCCGGGCGGCAGCGACCTCGCCGATGTCTCGCGGGTCGAGCCATGGCTGTGCGTAGTCGAGCGGCATGGGCGCTCGGAGCACGCCCTGGCGCATCGACTCGACTTGCGAGAGCAAGTTAGTGAAAAAGTACCCGCAGCGCAGGTGCAGCACCGTCGCGCCAGTGGCGTCGAGTTGCTCCTCGGTCCGGGCCAGACCGTCGATCTCGCCCGCTCCTGAGCGTTTCTCCGCCCCGATGCTGCTGAGGAAGACCGTGCGTCCGATGCCGTTCTCTTTCACCGCCCTGGCTGCATTGGCGCCCAGCATGCCGTACCAGGCGACAGGGTCGGCGTCAGGGTCAGCCGTTTGCGGCTCCACCCAGAACAACGCGTCGGCATCGCGGGTCGCCCGCACGACGGCCTCGCCGTCCGCCAAGTCGGCCTCGAGCACGTCAGCGTGCTCGCTCGTGGCCGGGTCAAGCCGGCCGGGGCGGCGGGCAAGCAGCGTGGGCCGTACCCCGGCCTGGATGAGCAGCCGCACGACTCGTGATCCGACATTTCCGCCTGGCGCGGCGACAACGACCTTCATGCAACATTGGCCTATCACGCCGCGGATGGCGATGAGGCCACGCGGCCATACTTTCGGAACGAGGTGCCTCCCGCTGAAGGCGCGGCCCGATTGGCAGCCGCGCTCTTATCGACCGGGCTAGCCGGCGTCCTGAAGGCGCGCAGTCAGCCCGGCCGCCCGGCGGTGCACGCCGTGACCAGCGTCGCCACGTCGATCCTGGGCACGGCCGTGCGGAATCTGGCGGTGAGCACGTCGTAGCTGCCAGCCGCCCCGTCGATGCCGCCGAAGTGGGCCTGGTGATGCTCGCGCGCCCAGGAGTAGAGCGGATTGGATCTCTCTTCCGACTCAACCAGGCGGGCCAGCGTGCCCCGGCCCCTGTGAATGACGTAGCCGTCACGGAGGAACCCGAAGTCGGCGAGCCGCAGGCCGGCGGCCTGGCACGATGACAGAAAGGCATAGGACGGATCGCCACCTGCCTCGAACGCCGCGATTGGGTCACGCCATGTGGCGGCCGGCTCAATCAGCAGGCAGTGCGCCCCGAATCGATCGGTCCCGTGCCACGGATCCGGCTGACTCTCCCCCACCACTGCCGCCCGCGCGCCGCTAGCGGCCCGCAGCGCCCGGTCCAGAGCCTCGGGCCGGGCCACGACGCAGTCGGAGTCAAGAATCCACACCCACGCGGGCCCGCGCCCGGTCGCCGAGGCCTGCTCGGCGAGGCGCGACAGACCCTGGTTAAGGCCGGGCCCATGGTGCCGGT
>JASHOL010000047.1 GCA_030041135.1 Streptosporangiaceae bacterium
GAATTGGTCGCCGCGTCGTAGCGGATCGGGTTCGACCTCTCGTAGAGGTGGTTGTGCCCCTGAATCGCCAGGTCCACCTTGTACTCGGCGAACAGCGCGGCCAGGACCTTGCGCACGCCTCCGTCGGAGGAGTGGCTCTCGCACGTCGAGAACGCGCAATGGTGGTAGAAGGCGATGATGAAGTCGATTTCCGGATCGGCGCGGAACTCGGCGAGCTTACGCCTCAGCCACCGAGCCTGAGCGCCGCCGCTGTATCCGAGCAGGCCCTGGATTTCATAGCTCAGGTCATTCGCGTCGACGCTGATGACGGCCACATTGCCGTAGGTGAAGCTGTAGACGGACGGGCACTGGCTCGGGCCGTTCTTGGGCAGGTCGAGCCGGTCAGCATGCCCGCCGTAGCCAAGGTGGCCATAGTTAGCGACGGTCACCGCATCGGCGTCGAGCGACGCGGTGAACAACTCGACGTCGTGGTTGCCGGTGGCAAACATCCATGGCATGGACGCCGAGCTGGCCTGGATGGTGCTGAGATAGCTAGTCCAGACGTAGGGATCGAAGTCGTCCCACCCTCCGCTGTTGGCAGGCGGCGCTGGCGTGTTCGTGTCGCCTGGCTGGGTGCCGTCATATCCGTCGGGGTTGATGATCGGCTGCGCGTCGCCACTCGGGTTGGCGTAGCAGATGTCGCCGGCCAGGAGGTGGAATCGCGAAGGACTGTGGTTGACCGGGTTCCGGACCCGCGTAATCTGCCTGACCAGCGCCGTGACTGGGGAGATGTCGGTCGGTGCTGTCTTGGACGTCGGGTTGTAATAGTCCGGGTCGGTGGAGTCGTAGTAGTCGTCCGTGATGTGTGACGAGGACTCGGGCTGCAGCGAAATGGCATTGTCGAGAGTCAGCCCGGTGCCGGGAGCCCCGGTGATGCCCTGGTCACCGTAGGCGGTGAACGTGAAAGGTTCCAGATGGCGCCGGCCGCTCGGGGCGGTAGTGAACGTCGCGTTGGGCGTGAATCCCCGCTCTCCGTCCTTGGCGTAGACGAAGCGGTAGTGGTAGGTCTGGCCGGGCTCCAGGCCATCGAGCAGCGCGTGGACGTAGAACTGATCCGCGTTGAGCAGATCGGTGGTGGACGCGGTGACCGGGCCGGTCGCGACGCCGTTCCACACCGGCACGTGCGTGATGAGCTCGCGAAGCTCGGCTGGCACCGCCCGGCCATATGACGCGTCGCACCCGTACTCGACGTAGACCCTGATCCCCGACGGGACCGCGTTGTACTGATTGAGGTCGAACAACTGCCCGGCGACCCACATCTGCCTTTGCGGGTCGGGTCCGAACGACAAGTGACGGCCATTCACGACGAAGCCGCCGGCGACCGTTCCGGTACTGGTCAGCGCGTCGGCGAACGCCGTCTTGCCCAAACCGCCGAGCAGGAAGGCGGCTCCGGCAGCACCTATGCTCCCGCGGAAGACCGTTCGGCGGGACACCACGCTGCGTCGCAGCACCTGCTGGAAGAGTTCATGCTGATCGGCCATCGGGACCGGCCGATGAAGACTGCGAGGAGCGCGCGCGCGAGAAAAGTCTGCTGCCATGGGCGGATGGTGACGGGACAAAATGAAGACGATGTGAATTGAGAGTAGTGATCCGGCGAAAATTTGCTTCCCGGGCGCCCGCAAGCCGCAGCGGGCGCCCGGTAGCGTTCGCGCATGGGATCGCTGGCCAACTGGGCAGGGAACGTGCAGTTCCGGGCCGCGACCGTGCACCGCCCGGCGAGCGTGCCCGAACTGCAGCGGCTGGTCGCCAGTTCGGCCAGGATCCGGGCGATCGGCACGGGTCACTCGTTCAGCCCGGTTGCCGACACCGATGGCGACCTCGTTTCGCTGGCCGGCCTGCCGCCGGTCGTGGACGTCGACACCACTGCAGCCGCGGTGCGCGTCAGCGCCGGACAGCGCTATAGCGACATCGCGCCGCGCATGCACGCGGCCGGGCTCGCGCTCGCCAACCTCGCCTCGCTGCCGCACATCTCCGTCGCCGGCGCGGTCGCGACCGGCACGCACGGCTCAGGGGACGCAAACCAGAGCCTGGCTGCGGCGGTGAGCGCGCTGGAACTGGTGGTCGCCGGCGGCGATCTCGTTCAGGTCAGCCGGGACGCCGATCCCGCCCGGTTTCCCGGCCTGGTCGTGGCCCTCGGCGCCTGCGGCGTCGTCACGAGCCTGACGCTCGACGCGATTCCGGCGTTCGCGGTGCGGCAGTGGGTGTATGAGGATGTCCCGTTCTCCGAGGTGATGGCAGCATTCGACGACATTGCGTCGGCCGCGTACAGCGTCAGCATGTGGACGGACTGGCGCGGTGAGCGGATGACCCAGGTCTGGCTCAAGCGCGCCGATCCGGCCGACGTCCCGCCGGAGCGCTGGCACGGCGGCCGGCTGGCCGACGCCGACCTGCATCCGATTGCCGGCCTGCCGGCCGCCAACTGCACGCCCCAGCTCGGCCGGCCGGGCCCATGGCACGAGCGGCTGCCGCACTTCAGGCCCGAGTTCACCCCCAGCGCGGGGGAGGAGTTGCAGTCGGAGTTCCTGCTGGACCGCGCGCATGCGGTCGATGCGCTGGCCGCTCTGAGCCGGATTGCCGCCACCCTCGCCCCGGCCGTGCAGGTCAGCGAGATCCGCACGGTCGCCGCCGACACCCTGTGGCTCAGCCCCGCCCACGGGAACGACTCGGTGGCGTTTCACTTCACGTGGGTGCCGGACCCCGGAGCGGTCGCACCGGCGCTGTCCGCCGCGCAGGCTGCGCTGGCCCCATTCGGGCCCCGTCCGCACTGGGGCAAGCTCAGCACGATCCCGGCCGCGGACGTGGCCGGCCGGTACCCGCGGATGGACGACTTCCGCCGCCTGGTAGCCGAGTTCGACGGTCCCGGCCAGTTCCGGAATGAATATGCCGATGCCTATCTCTGGCCAGGCGGCTAGGCCAGCGGTCAGCGGGACTGCGGAAGTTTGACCGTGCCCGGCTTCTTCGCGGTCGCCGACGGCGGCGGTACCACCGGGCCGATGTCGCCATCGGGAGCCTCGTCCAGGTCGACGATCACGGGGGCGTGGTCACTTGGCGCCGTGCCCTTCCGTGCCTGCCGGTCGATCCAGGCCGCCCGGACCCGCTTGGCTACTGGCGCGGACGCCAGCACCAGGTCGATGCGCATGCCGAGATCCTGATGAAACATGCCCGCCCGGTAATCCCAGTAGGAGAACACGCGCTGGTCCGGCCATCGATCGCGCACCACGTCATGCAGGTCCGCGGCCGACTCCAGGCTCGCGAGCGCCGCGCGCTCGGGCACCGTCACGTGTGTCTGCCCCACGTAGGCGGCCGGGTCGAACACGTCCGCGTCTGCAGGCGCGATGTTCATGTCGCCGCACACCATCGAGGCGCCGGGACCTGAGCGGACATACTGCTGCAGCGCGGCCAGCCATTCGAGCTTGTAGTGGTAGTGATCGGAGTCGGGGGCGCGGCCGTTCGGCACGTAGACCGCGTAGATCCGGACCCCGCTGCAGGTCGCGGAGATCGCCCTGGCCTCGGGGTCGGGAAAGCCGGGACCGCCAGGCAAGCCCTTGACTACCTCGTCCAGCCCGACCTTGGAGAGTATCGCGACGCCGTTCCAGCGAGCCTCGCCGTGGACCGCAGCCGCGTAGCCGCGGCTTTCGAGATCGGCGCCGAGCAGGTCCGTGAACGCCTCGTCGGAGATCTTAAGCTCCTGCAAGCAGACTACGTCGGGCTGACGCTGATCAAGCCACGGCAGTAGCCGGGGCACTCGTTGTTTGATCGAGTTCACGTTCCAGGTAGCAACCCGCACTGGCCCACAGTAGCCGACGGCCGCACAGCCGCAGCCCCGGCCGAGACCGGACGATCGAAGCTGCCCCTGCCGCCGGGTTAGGCCGGGCCGAGCAGCCCGGTCATCACGCGGGCGATGATGTCCGGGTAGCGGCCTGCGAGTTCCTCAGGAGGCTGAAGCTCTGCCCGCGGGGACAGGAGCGCCGCGAGGCGCGGGTGCCTGCCGGAACTGAGGGCGTGACTGAGGTAGGCAAGGTTGCGCGCCTGCAGGCCGGGGTCGGCCTGCTCTTGCAGCTCGAAGGCCGCCGTGATCCCGGTCAGCATCCCGAAGGCCTCCATCTTCGCTTCGATGCCCGCCGGGTGCGCCTGGAGCACGGTAAGGAAGTGCTCGATCACGACCGTCCCGTTCGGGCCAATGACCGGGCGGGTCATGGTGAGGCCCGCCAGCCAGCGGTGCCGCCGGAAGATGGCGCGGGCCTGTTCCCCGAGGGCGATGAGGTCGGCAAGCCAGTCACCAGTCGGCGGGGCATGCTCGTACTCGGCTCCGGTGGCGTCGGTCATCAGGTCGAGGAGGTCCTCGCGGGTCTCGACGTAGCGGTACAGCGAAGCTGCGCCGGTGCCCAGCTCGCCAGCCACCCGCCGCATCGTGACCGCGTCGAGGCCCTCGACGTCGGCTACTCGCAGCGCGACCTCGGTAATCTCGGTCCGGCTCCAGTGCGCGGGGCGCCCGACGGCGGACCGCTCCTGGCGCATCCAGATGCTCGCCGCCGGCCCTTCCTGAGGCGAACCCTCCGCCGCCGATCCTTCCTGAGGCGAACCCTCCGCCGCCGACCCTTCTGCCGCCGTCATGTCCAACACTCCCATTCGCGATCGTCGTTCTCAATCTAGTATCCTGGATTTCGCGAACGATGTACGCGAATTAGTTGGCGAGAGGAGCCAATGAGATGTCACTGGACGTGAGCGCAAAGCCGGCAAGCGGACGGGCCGCGAAACTGCCAGGGAACGTGAGATTCTTCATGCGCCAGTCCCGTAAGGGCCTGCCCCCGCCCGCCTACACGGTGGCCCTGGAGCGCGGCATCCGGATCCCGATGCCGGATGGGACGCACCAGATCGCCGACCGGTACATCCCGCAGACCGGCGAGCGGTGTCCCACGCTGCTCGTCCGTACACCGTACGGGCGCGGGTTCCCCTACGACTTCATGTACGGTGGCTTGTTCGCCGAGCAGGGCTACCACGTCCTGCTCCAGAGCGCCAGGGGTACGGGCGGGTCGGGCGGCCGCTTCGAGCCGTTCGCGGATGAGGCGGCCGACGCCCAGGCGACGATCGGCTGGCTGCGCGAGCAGCCCTGGTTTGACGGTTCGCTGGCCACGATAGGCGCCAGCTATCTCGGCTTCACCCAGTGGGCGCTCGCGAACGACCCGCCGCCGGAGCTCAAAGCGATGGTCGTCCAGGTGAGCATGGATGACTTCTACAAGTTCCTCTACCCTGGCGGCGCCTTCGCGATGGAGGCCACGCTCACCGGGCTGGCCGCGATGCTCTCCCAGGACAAGGGGTTCCGCGCGTTCACGCGCGCGGTCCTGCGGCTGACGCTCACCCACAAGAGGGTGGCGCGGACCGTGCCGTTCGTGCCCGGATACAAGCTCGCCCTGGGCAAGCGGGTTGGCTGCCTCGAGGACTGGCTGGAACACCCGGCCGCAGGCGATCCGTACTGGTCGCCGCGCCGTGCCAGTCCGGACTTCAGCGCCGCGCCACCGGTCCACCTGCTTAGCGGCTGGTATGACGTCGCCATCGACGGCACGCTGGACAGCTACCGGCGGCTTCGCGACGCCGGGCGAACGGTGCGGCTCGTCGTCGGGCCGTGGAACCACACATCGGGGTTCAACAAGGACATGCCCATCATCGCCGGGGAGGCAATTGCGTGGCTGCGGGCCTGCCTGACCGGGAACGGCCATGGTCCGGACGCCACCCCGGTGCGCGTCTACGTCAGCCAGATCCCCGGCAAGGGCGAGTGGCGTGACCTGGCCGACTGGCCGCCACCAGGCGCGATAGCGCAGTCGTGGCACCTTCGCGCCGACGGAACCCTCACGGACTCACCTGGCGAGGGCACGTCATCGTTCCGCTACGACCCGAACGATCCGACGCCCTCGGTTGGCGGCCCGCGCATGGACAGCAACGGCTTCGGCCAGAAGAACAACACCAAGCTGGAGGCTCGCGACGACGTACTCGTCTTCAGCGGCCCGATCATCGGTGCACCGCAAGAAGTCATCGGCCCGGTCAGCCTCCGGCTGCGGGTCCGCGGCAGCAGCCCGAACTTCGACGTCTTCGCCCGGCTGTGCGATGTCGACGTCAAGGGCGCGTCGTGGAACATCTGCGACGGCCTGCTGCGGCTGGACGGGACGCGGCCAGCCGACGCGGATGGCTGGACCGAGATCGAGATCCCGATGAGCGCGACTGCGCACCGGTTCGCGGCCGGCCACCGCCTCCGCGTCCAGGTCTCCGGGGGCGCCCACGCCCGCTGGGCGCGCAACACCGGCACGGCCGAGCAGATCGCGACCGGCACTCGCCTCGTACCGGTGGGAATTGAGATCAGCCACCGCGGGAGCGTACTCTCGCTACCGGTCCTGCACCCATCAAGCCGCTAGCATCGTCCGGCGAGCGGGAGGCGGAATGGCTGACGACCGGGAGCTGGCCGGGCTCGATCCCTTTGGTCTGCTTGACGACGAGGCCGGGCGCTTAGACGTGTTCCTCTCCGGTCTCGACGAATCCGGCTGGACACGGTCATCGCGATGCGCTGAGTGGACGGTGCGGGACATGCTCGGGCACCTGGCCGCGAGCGAGGACTACCACCGGGCTTGCCTGGACGGGACGGTCGCGGCGTTTCTCGCCGGCTTCGCCGGGCGGGGCGGCACTGACCTGGACTCGGTGAACGCACTGGGCGTCGCCGACTATGCCGCCCTGGCCCCCGGCGAGGTCCTCGCCCGCTGGCGCGCGGCTGGCGCAGACAGTCGCCGCCGGTTCCGCGAGCGGGGAGAAGGCGTCGTAGACACCTCCGTCGGCGACTATCCGTGCCGCTGGCAGGCGTTCCACGTCGCCGGCGAACTCGCCACTCACGCCGACGACATCCGTGTGCCCGTCACTTCCGCCGAGCAACGGGACCGGACAGCATGGCGGGCCCGTTACTCCCGGTTCGCGCTGGCGGAAGCCAAACCGCAGCTGGAGATCGGCTACTCCGGCGCGCGCACGGCCGTCACCAGTGAATCGACCACCGTAGAACTCAACGACGACGAGCTGATCGAGGCGGTGATGGGCCGGCTGGACGAGACATCCGGCTTCAGCACGACGGTCCGCGCGCTCCTGTCGATGACGACGTGACTTCCGGCGCCAGGGCCTTACCAGGGAAGCCCTACCAGGGAAGCCCTACCAGGGAGCCCCTACCAGGAGGCCTTACCAGGGAGGCGCGGCCAGCCGCTCCAGGCAGATCCGGCGTTCCTCGGGGTTTTCCACCGCCTCGGCGAGACGGTGTGCCTCGGCCTTGAGCTGGCCGGCGTCGGGACTGCCCTTCCTGGACGCCACCCGGGCCAAAGCCTCCGCGGCAAACGCCCGATCCCAGTCGGCGAAGGCCGCCGGGTGCTCGGCGATCAGCTCGGCGCATCGCCCGGCGTGGCGCCCGGCCACATCGAGCAGGCCGGTCGCGACCGCCACGGTCGCGATGAGATGCTCCCCGCGCCCCTGGTTGGCCACGGTGCCTGCCTGCATCCAGTGATAGGTGGCGGCATAGGCCGCATACAAGGCCTGCTCTTGCTCCGCGCGCGGGCTCTGTTCCGAGAGGCCGTTGTCGATGAGGTCCCAGGTTCCGTTGTTGAGCTCGACGCCGAACCAGCGGTTCAGGTCACGGCCACCGCTCTGCTGCGCCACAACCGCCGCGGCGAGATCGCGCCAGCCATCGAACCCGTGCTCCCTGGCGATCACCAGCTGGGCGTCCCTGAGCTGGACCTCCGGCTTGGCGGCCGGCAGCACGGCCTGAACGCGCGCCCGAGCCGCGGGACTGCCGCCTGCATAGGCGCGCCTGAGCTCCTTGGCTTGAGCCCGCAACTGGCTGAGGTCGGCACTGTCGGGCAGGGTCTTGTCTTGCATGCGGTTCTCCATCGCCACCCGAGTCCGCTGCGGCCGGGTGCGACAGGAATCCGCGCATGGCTACGCTTTGCTGAGGGGAAGTCCAGGTGCACTCGGTGCTTGCCGCGGACGGGAGGCGCCCTGGTGCGCGCTGCGATCACTATACCGGGGCGAGCCCGGCAGGCAAGCTCGCGGTCCGCCTGGCTTTTCCGGGGCTCGGCCGCGAGGTATAACCCCTGAGTTCCGGGCACTATGGAGGAGCCATGGGGACAGACTGGCCCTGTCCCAGGCCTGGTGCGCCCAGCACGACGGAGGTATGTAGCAGATGTCGGTCGCAGAACTGCTCGTCGACGGATTCGGTCGGGTCCGCGGGGTGGTGCACGACGTACTGGACGGCCTCAGCGTCGAGAACCTCACCTTCCGGGCCGATCAGCAGGCGAACTCGATCGACTGGCTCGTCTGGCACCTGACCAGGGTGCAGGACGAGCAGGTCGCCGCAGCCGCCGGCCTCGACCAAGTCTGGCCTGAGGGGTGGCTGCAACGCGCCGGGCTCCCGTTCCCGCCGGCTGAGAACGGCTATGGCCAGGACCCCAGGCTTGTCGCCGAGGTCAGGCTCCCGGCGGAGTTCCTCGCCGGTTACCACGACGCGACATACGCCCAGACGATCTCCTTCCTCAGCGGCCTGCGTGAGGCCGACCTGAGCCGGATCGTGGACCGTGCCTGGGATCCTCCGGTCACGCTCAGCGTCCGGCTGGTCAGCACGCTGTCCGACGACCTGCAGCACGCCGGCCAGGCCGCATTCATCCGCGGCCTGATTGAGCGACGCTGAGCCGCCGCTTGACGCAGGCATTGCCGCTTGCCGCCTAAGATGACTGACCTATAGGCACGGAACGAGGTGGCACCAATCTCGGACATCCGGGAGCGCGGGTCGGCTCCGGCGTTGCTGCCGGGACGAGCCCGGTGGGTCGCGGTCGTCCTGATCTTCTGCAGTGCCGCGCTCGTCACCGCCGGCGCCCTGCTCGGTGCCGGCCGGTCGCAGCCGAACGCACTGAGCCGGCCGGTCGACTCCTGGATCCAAGCTCACATCGGCGCGCACCACACCGCCCTGGAGATCATCAGCAACTTGGGTGTCCTCGGGTCAGAGCTGGTCGCGCTCCTTCTGGTCGTGGCCGCGCTCGCCGCCCGCCGCCGGAACGTTGCGGCGCTCGGGCTTATCTCGGTACCTCTCGCGTGGATCTTGACCGAGTTCGTGCTCAAGCCGCTGGTGCACGAGCGCATCGATAACTACCTCACCTACCCGAGCGGCCACACGCAGGCAGTGATCTGCGTGGCCACAGTGCTAGCAATCGTGCTGCTCAACCCGATACGGGCCACGCCGCCCGGCTGGCTGCGGGTCCTAGTGGTCGCCATCGCCGTCGCCGTTGGCGTAGCGGTCGCAGTCTCCATGATCGGACTGGATTACCACTACTTCACCGACACGGTGGCCGGGGCCGCGGTCGGCGCCGGCGTCGCCCTCGGCACCGCGCTGGGCCTGGACACGGCTCGCGCCCGTTACGTGCTGCGAGATCGGCGTCGCAGTAGCTCAGGAACTGCCCACTACGGCCAGCCAGACCAGCAAGATCGTGACCGTCGCCAGGACCCCGTGCAACGCGATCACTGCGACGAGCGACTGCTGCCTGCGCCCCGCAGCAGCGGTCGGGGCGCTGGCAGCACGTGAGGTGCTGCCGCCAGGGTCGGGCAGAGCGGTCACGAGCGTCGCCATGCCGAAGCCGGCCGCGATGCTCACCAGGCCCGCCGCGGCCCAGCCCACGGCGTGCGCGCCGGTCACAGCGAACGCCGCGAGCGTGGCGACGCAGGCCACGGCCGCCCCGACATGCCCCGCGATCATCGCGCCGAGCGGCCCACGGCTGCGCCACCTGCCGTGACTGCGCCGAACCGCGCCAGTCCGGAAGAGCAGGAAGGACCCGGCGCTGGCGGTGACCAGCCAAAGGGCCAGCGCGAACGAGCTGAGCTGGGCGCTGCTCGACGGAGGCGCGCTTGCAGTGCTCGGCGACGTCGGCGGAGGCGGCGCGATGGCGGTGACCAGCGGAGCTAGGTACTTGCCGTCTCGTGCGGCGAGGCTCCTGGCGGCGGCCTTCGGCAATGGGCCAACCGCGGCCCTGACGGCGGCGGACACGGCGTCATTCACCTGCTCGTGGCTGAGGCCGGCGCATGCAGCTGGCACGATTGGGACGACTACCTGGCGCCGGATTGCCTGTAGGCCAAATGCCGAGCAGCGCGCGAGGCTCGGCTTCACCCCGCCCGCCGCGCAGGCCGCGCACGTGAGCAGGACGAAGGCGGTAGCCGCCAGCTTCACGGCCACCGGGGCAGTCGTGACCCTCGCCGGCATGGCTCATTGTCACATTAGTCGGATGCGTCCGCCCTCATTCGACCCACGAGGGGACGACCTGAGCCAGGCGGCCCGGGTCGGTCAGCACGCGGATGGCCGTGACGGTGCCGTCCGCGACAGTGAAGCCCATCACAGTGACCGGCCGCCCGCCCACCGTGACCAGGACGCCCGGGAGCCCGTCGACGACCGCCGGGTGGGCACGCGCACCCTGGCGCGAGCCAGCGGCCAGCGTTGCCCTCGCCGCGACGTTGCCCGCACCGCGGACCACGACGGTCCCTAGGGGACCTTGTGCCCGCAGCTCGACCTCGGGGGCGAGCACGGCGAGCAACCCCGCCAAGTCGCCCCCGCCGACCGCGGCGAAGAACGCGCCGACGACCTCTCGAGCCGCCGCATCCTCGGCCTTCGGCGGCACGCCCAGGCGTATCCGCCCGCGGGCCCGGCTGGCGAGCATCTTGGTGGCCGCAGTGCTCCGGCCGAGGATCGCGCCGATCGCGTCGAACGGGATCTCGAACACGTCATGGAGCACAAACGACACGCGCTCCGCCGGGGTGAGGGCGTCCATTACAACGTACAGCGCAAGGCCGACGGACTCCGCGAGCAAGGCCTCCTGCTCCGGCTCGGCACGGCAGCCCGTGGCCGCCTCCCCGAGGAGCATCCTGCCGCTGAGCTCGAGCGGCTGCTCGCCCCGCACCCGGCGCCTGCGCAACGCGTCGAGGCAGATACGCCCAGTCACGGTGGTGAGCCAGCCGCGTAGGTCCTCGATACCCTCGCCGCCGGCGCGGGCCAGGCGCAGCCACGCCTCCTGCACGGCGTCGTCCGCATCGGCGTGCGAGCCAAGTGTGCGCAACGCAATCGCACGGAGATAAGGGCGATGGTCCTCAAACGCGGCGGCAAGCCGTTCTTCTCCGGTCACGACATGTCCCGCGGGAGCGACATGACAGCACGCATCATGAACACCACGCCTCAGCCTGACGTCATGACGGGCGTCCAGCACCTGTTCAAGGCCGTCTACGCCGGCGGCGTGCCGCGGCCGACGCTTGAGCTGGTGCACCTGCGCGCAAGCCAGATCAACGGCTGCAGCGCCTGCGTCGACGCCGGTGCCGCAACCGCGGCCGCCGCCGGCGTGAGCACCGAGAAACTGCTCA
>JASHOL010000497.1 GCA_030041135.1 Streptosporangiaceae bacterium
TGCGCGGGCGGCTGGGCGTAGCTGTCATCGAGACAGGGGGAGAGCTGGTCCGAACCCTCAGCGGCTCGCTCGGCCGCCAGGTCGTTCAGCCGCGCGCAGAGTCGCTCGGCCAGCCGCCTGGAGTTGGCGAACACGATTGTCGACCTGTGACTCTGGATCAGGTCTAGCACCCGCTCCTCGACGTGCGGCCAGATCGAATGCTGCCGGGTCGGATCGTCGTCACCAGGTGGCAGCTGGCTGCCGTCCCGCACTCCTGGGCCGCCCGCCCGGATGACCCGCCCGTCGGCCATCGGAACACGGGCAGCGGCGACCTGAGCAGTGTCAGCTCCGGTGCCCGCGACAGCTGGGCCCTGCAAATCGGCCATGTCCTCGACCGGGACGACGATCTGCAGGTCCAGCCGCTTCTGGCTCGGCGGCGCCACGATGCTGACCTGGCCCGCTCCGCAGAGGAAAGACGCGACCTCCTCCGGCGGCCTGACCGTGGCCGACAGGCCGATCCGCTGGGCCGGACTCGAGGCAGCCGGGGCCGCGGGCACGGGTGTGGTCGCCTCCGGCCCGCGCCGGCGGCCCGGCGCCGGAGGCGGCGCAGGCGACATCCGCAGCTCATCGAGCCGCTCAAGCGACAGGGCCAGATGCGCGCCCCGCTTGCCGCCTGCCAGGGCGTGCACCTCGTCCACGATGACCGTCTCGACCCCCCGCAGGCCTTCCCGCGCCTGCGAGGTCAGCAGCAGGAACAGTGACTCCGGCGTCGTGATGAGGATGTCGGGCGGCCTGCTCGCCATCTTCCGCCGCTCGTCCGCCGCCGTGTCGCCGGTCCTGACGGCGACGGTGATGTCCGGCTCAGGCAGGCCAAGCCGGCGGGCCGCGTGCCGAACGCCGGTCAGGGGCGAGCGCAGGTTGCGCTCGATGTCGACGGCCAGTGCCTTGAGGGGCGAGATGTACAGCACCCGGCAACGGCGCATCGGGTCGGCCGGTATCGGATCACGGGCCAGCCGGTCGATCGCCCACAGGAACGCCGCCAGCGTCTTGCCCGAGCCAGTCGGGGCGATGACCAGCGTGTGCTCTCCGCGCTCAATCGAAGCCCAGGCGCCGGCCTGAGCAGCGGTCGGCTGGGCGAAAGCGGCAGTGAACCAGGCCCTGGTGGCGTCACCGAATCCGGGCAGTCCCGAGCCCCTGGTCACAGGCATGACTCCATACTGCCCGGTCCGGCCGACAGTCCGGTCCGCTGGCCGCGAGCCAGGCTAGGGCGCCTGCCTTGGTGCAGACCAGCCGGGTGTCATCGGGTCAGGGCGCCCGCGGCCGGTCTATGGTCTTTGCGTGTTCTCGCTCTGCACGGTGTCCTTGAGGAGTCTTAAGTGCCCGGATCGGCCAGCCCGCGCGATGTCATTGAACGCCTGATCCAGGGGATCTCCCAGGCGAGGTGGCAGGAGCTTGACGAGTTGTACGCCGAGGATGCGGTGGTGGAATACCCCTTCGCCTTGCCGA
Organism: Streptosporangiaceae bacterium; assembly: GCA_030041135.1. Lineage (GTDB taxonomy): Bacteria > Actinomycetota > Actinomycetes > Streptosporangiales > Streptosporangiaceae > JAJYUU01. The sequence goes on from JASHOL010000497.1 coordinate 1,486, forward strand.
GCGGTCCTGCACGTCTTGCGGGCCGGTCAGCGATCCGCAGGTACTTCGCTGCCGTCGCGCGCCTGCCCCTGGAACTTAAGGCGCACAACGTCGTGGTGCATGAGACTGACGATCCAGAGGTCGTCATTGCCGAATATGACTACGACGGGCTGATCACCACGACGGGCCGCTCGTTTCAGGTCGCGAACATTCAGGTTTCCAGGGTCAGCGACGGTCGCATCGTGACCTCACGCGACTATCACAACCATCCCGTGCTGGCCGACGCGGCCGCGGAGCGCCCTTCTTCTTCATGAGGTGGCGACGGACACGCCCTACGGGGTCAGCCTCGGCGGCCTGATGCTGCCGGCGGCCGTGGTCAGCATCGACGTGGTGCCGAGCCGCCGCGGCGTTCCGCTGATGACCCGGATCAGCGCGCCGGTCACGGCGCTGATCTCGGTGACCGAGCCGCCAGGGCCTGGATAGTCCATGCTCGCGATCCACAGGTGGCGGCCGGCTTCCGTGGCCGCCTGGGGGTCGCCGACGTGGTACCGGGGCGCGGCGATAACCCGGATGATGGCGCCCGTCGTCGCGCTGATCTCGGCGACCGAGCCGTCGGGTCCGTCGGCGTCCGACCCCTTGGCCCCTGAGTTCATCGCTACCCAGGCGGCGCCCGTGCTCGCCGCAATCCCCAGGGGCACGTTGGGCAGGTGCCGCGTGACCCGGACAAGCGTGCCTGTGGCGGCAGCGAGCTCGGTGACCGAGTCATCGTTGAAGTTGCCGATCCAGACATATCGGCCGGCCACGGCGGCGACGTCGGGCCCGTCGAATCCGTCGCGTGAACCGGAGATGATCCGGATCAGCGCGCCTGTGCTCGCGCTGATCTCGGTGACGCCGTTGCCGTTGGGCACCCAGACGCGGCTCCCGGCCGCGGCGATGCCGTAGAGGGTGCTGAACTGGTACCGGGGGCCGCTAACAACCCGGATCAGCGCCCCGGTGGCGGCGCTGAGTTCGGTCACGCAGTCGCTGCTAGCCACCCAGACCCGACTGCCGTCCACGGCCATGCCTTGCGGGATGCTGAACCGGTACCGGCTCCCGGAAATGACCCGGATGAGCGCGCCGGTGGCGGCGCTGAGCTCGGTGACGACGTTGTCCTGCGCGCTGGCCACCCATATCCCGGCCCGGTCGGCGACGATCGCATCAGGGTCGTCGAAGCGATACCGCGGCCCGGCGATGATCCGGATCAGCGCGCCGGTGCGCGGGCTCAATTCGTAGATGGCGTTGGCGAGTCCGTCGGACACCCAGATCCCGGCCCGGTTCGCGGTGATGCCGTCGGGCGCCCCGAACGCCCAGCTGCGAGCGCCCGTGCGGCCGCTGGTGCGGACGCCAGAACTCCGTGCCGCGCCGTGGGCCGAGGCAGGCGCGCAGGCTCCCACCAGGACGGCGAGCGCGAGCGCGAGCACGGATGCCCGCGCGGAAACGGAGCGCGCGCTCCGATGGCACTTCATCGCACGTCGCCTCTCGCCCGTGGCTGGATTCTTCTCGCTGGTTGGACGGAGCCGGCCCGGCTGCAGGTTGCGTGAGGAGCGGAAAAAGGCCGCGGCGGCTCTGGGCGTTCTAACCTGCCTCGAGCTAGTGCCGCACGTCTTCCGGCAGCTCATACCAGCGCACTCGCTCACCCACCCTGGCCCGTAGCTGCCATCCGACGCTCTTGCGTCCGGCATCGAGAGCTGCGGTGATGCCGGCGATACGCTCGTCGGCGGTGGCGCTGACCGCGTCGGGCAGTCCGCGGCCGGGCAGCGAGGCGCGGACCTTCTCCAGGTTGATCCGCACGGTGTGCTCGAATCCCCAGTCCCTGCCCAGCACGCTCGCCAGTCGGCCGAGGTCGATTGAATCGATGTCCTGGCCGCCAAGCGGGTGGTCGGCTAGCAGGGCGGTGATGTCGATCAGGTCCTTGTCGTTGATCTCCACCACCTGCAACTTCGTGAGCAGCAGGTCGGCCAGGGGGATCGTGGCCGGCTCCAGCGTGATACGGTCCCGCAGGTCCAGCGCGTGGCACATCTCGAACTGGTCAAGCAGCACGTCAAGAGGCCGGCCAGACGCCGGGTCGGTGAAGTTCAGGCGCTGCTTGCCGTGCAGTGCGTTGAACAGCTTGTCGGGCTGGTAACCCAGCGACTCGCCGAAGGTGGCTAGCTCACGTGAGACCCTGGACAGGCTGATGATGTCTACGTCCCCGTAGCTGCGCTCCAGCGGCGGGACTGCCGCGCTTGGGCAGCGCGCCCAGACGGCGACGCCACCGAGCAATCGCACCGGAAGGCCCCGTTCCTCTGCCGCGGCCACGATTCGGCGGCCTTCCTCGCGGACGTCGCCCAGCGGGACCACCTGGTCGGGTGCCTGACTCATCCCTGTCAACTCCCATCGACATCGGCCAGGTGCCGCCGCCAGTATTCAGCGGACGCGCGCAAGTCAGCAATGACCTGGTCGTCACTGGCTTCGAACGGATGAATGATCTCCAGGATCAGCGCCACCTCGCCAGCTCCTGAGTCCCGGAGAGCCCGCAGCACCCGTGGCGCCTCAATCCGGCCCTCGGCATTCGCGGCCGGGGTGAAGGGCCAGTGATGGTCGGCTACCGCGTCGGACTGCTGCAGTTGCACGACCGGAGCTCGCGCTCCGAGGGCGGTCAGCCAGGCATACGGGTCGAGTTCGGGCCCGGTAGCGCCCGCGACGCACTGGTGGCCGACGTCCAGGCACGCCACGATCGGCACATGCGTGTCGTCGCCCGCTGTCAGCAGCGACCGCACTGCGGCCATGGACGACGGTTCGCGGGCGGCGGCGAGATTCTCGACCATCAGCGAGTCGAGACCCACGGCGCGAGCGTACGCGGCCAGGTCGGCCAGCTCGTCCTGGAGCCAGCGCCACAGCTCCGCCCGCCGGCCTGGGCTCGCGTAGTCGGCCACGCTGTAGGCGCCGACATGCCCGCCGGTCGAGTGGCCGCCCGCCGCGGCCGTGAAGTCGATCGCCTGCCGGTACCAGCCGGCGGCTCGGTCCCGGCGCGTCCGGTCGGGGTGCAGCAGCAGGTTGGCCGAGTACGCGGCCAGGCCGGTGAAGGTGGAATGCAGTAGCAGGCCAGCGTCCTGGCACGCCTGCGTGACGTCATGGGCCTCGCGGTCGAGATCGTCGTCCGCGGTGTCGAGGTCGACGAGGTCCAGGCAGTGCTGCACCAGGCTCAGGCCGAGCTCGTCGCGAACGACCTGGGCCCAGGCGGCGGGCTCCGGCCAGCGCTTGACCGCGAAGCACGTGTTGATGCCAAGCCGGAATACCGTCACTCCGGCCTCCTGGCTGGCGCCAGGTCGGCCGCAGGCGTCGCGTCGCGATGGACCCCGCCGCTCGCCCGCGCCTGGCTGAACCAGGCCAGGCGGGTTTGCTCGCGGCGCGTTCCCGCCGCGGC
>JASHOL010000498.1 GCA_030041135.1 Streptosporangiaceae bacterium
TCGCCAGCGGGTAAGGCACGTCGGGATCGTCGTGCACGCGGTCGACCGCGAGCACGGACCACCCGGCCGCGGCGAGCTCGCGCACCGTAGCGGCGCCGATGCCGCGCGCCGCGCCGGTCACGACCGCGACCCGGCCGCAGGCGGTCATCGCGGCCGGAAGCCCGCCAGCGGGCTCTGGTCACACGCCCGGTCAGGGATGGCCCGCGTCACCAGCCAAGGCCCGTCCGGACGCGGGCCAATCGAGACCGGCACCGGCTGCCGGTCGGCGCGCCGGGAGCGCTCGGAGAGCCGCGAGCGGTGAGAGTGGTCGACCGGCGAGCGCGGCACGTGCCGCCCGCCCGCGGCCGCCAGCGCGCTCTGGCCGAATCCGCGGACGCATTCGGGGTCGGGTCCGTCCAGCGGCAGCCCGGTGAAGAACTTCGCCGCCATGCAGCCGCCCTGGCACGCATCGAACGCCGAGCACGAGGTGCAGGCTCCGGCCGGCTCCTCGGCGCGCAGCCGGCGCAGCAGCTCCGAGCTGCGCCAGACCTCCGCGAACCCGCCGCTCCCGCGCACGTTCCCGGCCAGGAACGCGTCGTGGATGGCAAACGGGCACGCGTACACGTCCCCGACCGGGTCGATCAGGCACACCACCCGGCCCGCGCCGCACATGTTCAGGCCAGGCAGGCCCGCGCCGTAGCCGGCCAGGTGGAAAAAGGAGTCGCCGGTCAGCACTCGCTCACCGCGGGCGAGCAGCCAGTCATACAGCTGGCGCTGCTGGTCCGCGGTCGGGTGCAGTTCGTCCCAGACGTCCGCGCCGCGGCCGGACGGGCGCAGCCGGGTGATCCGCAGCTGGGCGCCGAACCGGTCGGCAATCGCCTGGAAGGCATCGAGCTGGGCCACGTTGTGACGGGTCATCACGACCGATATCTTGAATCCGGCAAATCCGGCATCGGCCAGGTTCTGCATGGCGCGCAGCGCCATCGCGTGCGATCCTGGTCCGCGCACGGCGTCGTTCACCTCGGCGGTCGCGCCGTCAAGGGAGATCTGCACGTCGACGTAGTCGCTCGCGGCGAGCCGCGCGGCAACCTCGGGCGTGATCTTGAGGCCGTTGGTGGAGAACTTGACCCCGACGTGGTGCGCGGTGGCGTAGTCGACCAGTTCCCAGAAGTCCCCGCGAACCGTGGGCTCCCCGCCGCCGATGTTGACGTAGAAAACCTGCATCCGCTCAAGCTCGTCGATCACGCGCATGCACTCGCCGGTGCTCAGCTCGCGCGGGTCCCGCCGGCCGGAACTGGACAGGCAGTGGACGCACGCCAGGTTGCATGCGTAGGTGAGCTCCCAGGTCAGGCAGATCGGGGCGTCGAGGCCGTGCCGGAATTCCTGGACCAGCGACCCCTGGCGCGGGCCGGCGCCTGCGGTGTCGATGGCCGCCGTCATGCGTTACCCCCGGTGGGGAACGAGGCGCGTCCCGGCGTAATCATGGAACCGGCGGCGAGCGTTTCCAGGGCCCGGACATAGGCGGGCAGCTCGTGCGCCGGCACGCCCGCTGCCGTGCAGGCCGCCCGTGCGCTCGGCTCGCTCTCCAGGGAACTCACGATCGTCAGCAGCGCCCGGCTCTTGAGGAACGACAGCCGCCTGGTGCCGAAGTGGTACAGCAGCGCGCCGAACCGCTCCGGTCTGACCGACACCTGCGGATGCAGGCGCCAGGGCGCGTCGAGGTTGAAGGCCGCCGGGGCAGCCGTGCCCGCCCTGGTCGGCACTGGCCTGGTAGGCACGGCCTAGTACACGCCGCACATGCCGTCGATGGAGATCTCCTCGACCAGCAGGTCAGCGGCGATCACGTCGGCAGTCGGGTCCTCGGCCGGGACGGGCTGGGCGCCGGTGATCTCGTCGCCTGGCGGGTCAAGCAGTTCGGTCGTGCCGTCTGGCATGGTGTGCTCCCTTAGTTTCGACACAGCGTGACGAATAGCGCTAACGTTAATCGTCACCAGGTGACATAATCAAGGCTCCGGTCAAGTGAGCAGGCCGATGTCGACATCCAACCAGGCGCCACCCGCCCGCCGCGGACGGCCGCCCGGCACGAGCGCTAGGGCACTCGAGCTCATCTCGCTGCGCCTTTTCACCGAGCACGGTTTCGACGACACGACGGTCGAGCGGATAGCCGCGGCCGCGGGCGTCAGCCGCAGAACCTTTTTCCGTTACTTCGACTCCAAGACCGACGTGCTCTGGCATGCCTTCGACGGTGAGGTGCGGCGGCTGCGGGATGCGTTTGCGCAGGTGCCTGCCCAGGTGCCGATGATGGACGCGATCCGGCAGGTCGTCGTGGGAGCCAACCGGTACCGGGCCGAGGACGTGCCGGAGCTGCGCACCAGGATGAACCTCATTGGCTCGGTGCCTGCCCTTCAGGCCAGCGCCGCTCACCACTATGACGCGTGGGAGCGCGCCGTCAGCGAGTTCGCCGCCGGCCGGCTTGGCCAGCCCGCCGAGTCGCTGTATCCGCTCGCGATCGGCCGGGCCACGCTCGCGGTGTGCCGGTCTGCATATGACCGCTGGGTCGAGCGCGCTGATGCCGACTTGACCGCGTACCTGGACCAGGCGCTACGCGCGCTCGCCGAAGGATTCGACGCCGGCCGGCCGGCTTGCCGCCCGGCCGATGGCCTGAACCCGCCGATGGCCTGACCCCGCCGATGGCCTGACCCCGCCGATGGTCTGACCCCGCCGATGGCTGGCGGCCAGCGGCTCCGAGCAGCAGACTGGGCTGGTGACCACGGAGGTGACGCTGTCGGCGCCTTCTGCCGCCGATGCCGACGAGTTCATCGCCGCCACCGTGGACAGCAAGTCGCTGCTCCTGCCGTGGGTTGACCCGGCCGATACGGCCGAGCGGTTCGCTGCCTACCTGCGCCGCGCGGCCCGCGAGGATCACGCCTGCTACCTGGTCAGGCATTGCGACTGCGCCGCCCTGGTCGGCTTCGTGAACATCAACAGCATCGTGCGGGGCGGATTCCAGTCCGGCTACCTCGGTTACGGCGGATTCGCGTCCCATGCCAGGCGCGGCCTCATGTGCGCCGGCGTGTCGGCCGTCGTCAGCACGGCGTTCGCCGGCCTCGGCCTGCACCGGCTGGAGGCGAACATCCAGCCGGACAACGCCAGGTCGCTCGCCCTGGTTCGGCGGCTCGGGTTTCGCCGCGAAGGCTACTCCCCGCATTACCTGCTGGTGGACGGCCAGTGGCGCGACCACGAGCGCTGGGCGGTGCGCGCCGAGGAGTGGATTCCCTGAGCGAGACAGTAGCCTCGGTCCGCGTACGTGCTAGTCGTGTGGCGGGCGCGGCGCACTCGCCGCGCGGTCCTGCCCAGAGGTGTTAGCGGCTCTTACCGCGGAGGACGAATGTCAGACCAGCCGATGTCCGCGGAGTCAGCCCTGATCCACGCGGCCGAGCAGCGCGAATTGAGCGAGCCCCTCGTTCCGCCGCCGATGCTGACGAGCGTGTTCGTGTCATCCGGCGAGCCGGACGAGAACCTGGCCTACGGGCGTAATGGCAACCCGACCTGGCTTGCGCTCGAACGGGCGCTCGGCGCGATCGAAGACTCCGAGGCTGTCGTGTTCGGCTCCGGTCAGGCCGCGTCGATGGCCCTGATGCTCGCGCTGGGTCGCGGTCGGGCCCGGATCGTGCTGGGTCGGGACGGCTACTACAACGCGCGCCAGCTCGCAGACTGGCTTCGTCCGCACGGCGCCGAGCCTGTCTATGTCGACCTGCAGGATCTGCGGGCCGTCGAGCGCGCGCTCGACGGCGCGCGCGGCGTGCTGTGGGCCGAGTCGCCGACCAACCCACTGTTGCGCGTCGCTGACCTGGCGGCGCTCGGCCGGCTCGCGGCGGCGGCCCGAGCCCCGATGATCGTCGACAACACCCTCGCCACCGGCGTGTTGCAGCGCCCGCTCGACCTTGGCGCCGCCGCGTCGCTGTGCTCGCTCACGAAGTCGGCATCCGGGCACTCCGACGTGATGGTCGGCGCCGTGCTGACTCGCGACCCGGCCCTAGCCGACGAGCTCCGCACCTGGCGGACGCTCGGCGGCGGGATAGCCGGGCCGCTGGAGGCCTGGCTCGCGCTGCGCGGGCTGAAGACGCTTCCGCTGCGGATCGAGCGCCAGTCGGCCACGGCCCTCGCGATCGCGGAGCACCTCGCCGGGCATCCGCGGGTAGCCTCGGTGCACTATCCGGGCACCTGCACCGGAACGCTTGACGTGGCCCGCGCGCAGATGCCGCGCGGCTTCGGGCCGTTGCTGTCGTTCGAGCTCGACGGTGGCGCAGCCGACGCGGACGAGGTGGTGGCGGCGGCGCAACTAATCGTTCCTGCTACCAGCTTCGGCGGCGTGGGGTCCACCTGGGAGCGTCGCGCCCGATGGCCGGGCGAGTCCGCGCCGGACAGCCTGATCAGGCTCTCGGTCGGTCTGGAGCCGGCCGCTGACCTGATCGCCGACATCGAGCACAGCCTGCGGACAGGATGGCCAGGGTGACCGACTACGCCGGCTTCGCCCGCTTCTACGACCGGATCATGGGCGACCGCTCAGCGGAAATCGAGCGGATCCTGTCGTACATCGGAGCGCACCGGCCGCTGGCGACGTCGCTGCTCGAACTGGGCTGCGGGACCGGCGCCATCCTGAGCGGCCTGGCTGGCAAGCTGGCCGTGACCGGGCTGGACCGATCGCCCGAGATGCTGGCGATCGCCTCGGACCGGGTTCCCTCCGCCCGGCTGGTGCGGGCGGACATGACCAGCTTCCGGCTGCCGGTCACGTTCGACGTCGTGATCTGCGTATTCGACACGCTCAATCACCTGCCGGTGTTCGACGCATGGCTGGCCCTGTTCGACCGTGTGGACGAGCACTTGGCCGACGGCGGCCTGTTCATCTTCGACGTGAACACCACCGGCCGGCTGCGCCGCCTGGACGGCGCGCCCCCCTACCTCGACCAGTTCGACGGCAACCTGGTGCTGATGACCGTATCGGGGGCCGGCGGGCAGCTGTCGCTGTGGGAGACCCGGATCTTCGAGCCGCGGCATGACGACCTCTACCGGCTGCACCATGAGCGCATTCACGAACTCGGCGTACCGCTCGGCCAGATCCGCGCCGCCCTGGCCGACCGGTTCGACCTCCTGGAGCAGCAGAGCCTTGACCAGAGCCCGGTCAGCGACGAGTCGGACCGGGTGTTCTTCGCCTTCCGCCACCGGCGTGCTGACTCAGGGAAACGACCCACCGCAGCTCCCCGCGGCCAGGCCTGACGGCGGCCGACTCGCCGTGGGCTGGCAGCGCGGCGCGCTGCCAGCCCACGGCGTCTAACTAGCGAAACTGCCCGCACACGGACATCCGGAAGCCCCGTTACCTGGCTAGGCCGCGAGCGCGGAACCCCCGTTGCGCGTGCGCCCCCCGTGTTCTGGGCGTCGGGACCTGCCAACCGTACGCGGCCCGGCGCCAGCCGTGCGGGTGATCGTCAGATCATCCCTGGCTACGGACAAGCTCACGCTCGGGTGATTCAGGGCGGAATCACCAGGTCTGGCTCGTCGCCTGTCGGCGCGGCTCGAGGCCGTTCGGCGGGTCTCAGTGGCCGGCCACCTCCCCGGCGCTCAGCCTGGCGTTGATGAAGAGCAGGCCAACGACGGCCCCGGCGGCGAGGATGATGGATCCCGCGAGCAGCCCCGCGACGTAGCCGTCGGTCATGGCCACGGCCACAGCATGGCCCGGCAGGTGGCTCCTCGTCACGGTCGAGGCGATCGCGGCCATCGCGCTGACCCCGAGCGAGGCACCGAGTTGCAGCCCGGTGTTCACGAGCCCTGCGGCGATCCCGCTGTCGGCCGGAGAAACTCCCCGCATTCCGGTGGCCGTGCACGCGACAAACACGCACCCGGTTCCGAGCCCCGCGACGAACAACGCGGGGAGCATTGCCTCGAAGTAATTTGACGTCGGGCTGAGCGTGACGACATCCCACGCCAGCGCACCGGCGAACGTGACCGTCCCGGTGGCGGTGACGGCCCTGGCCGGCCACCTGGCCAGCAGCCGCGGCGCGATGCCACCCGAGGCGATACCCACGCCGACAACGAACGGCAGGTAGGCCACGCCGGTGTGGATAGCCGAGTATCCCCTGACGATCTGCATGTAGAGCGTGAGCAGGTAGAACATGGACAGCATGCCGGCGCCGAGTAGCAGCATCATGGCATAGGCACCAGCGCGGTTGCGGTCGCGCACAACCTTGCCGGGGACAAGCGGTGTCGGCGCCGCGCGCTCGGCGACGAAGAAGACGGCCAGCAGGGCGGCCCCGGCTGCGAACCAGGCCAGGGTGCCAGGGCCGGTCCAGCCGTTGGTGTTGCCCAGGGTCAGGGCGTAGATGAGCGAGCCGATGGCCAGGGTCGCGGTGACGGCCCCCGCAATGTCGAGCCGGCCTCCCTCGCGCTCTCCGGGGACCAGCATGCGGCTTCCGGCCAGCACTGCGGCAGCGATGGGGACATTAATGAACAGCACCCAGCGCCAGCTCACGTACGTGGTCAGTGCCCCGCCAAGCAGCAGGCGCTCGGGCGGCCGTCCCCCTGATGGGAACCAGAGGAGTTACTCGCATGTGGCAGGCGATCGTCTTCGGCTTCCTCGGCGGCGTGCTGGGCGCCAACGGCTTCCCCCACTTCACGCGCGGCATCACAAAGAGCAGGTATCCGAGCCAGCTCGGCAACGGGCCCATTCCCAACTTCGTCGCAGGCTGGGCGGCTCT
>JASHOL010000499.1 GCA_030041135.1 Streptosporangiaceae bacterium
TGATGGGCGATCGCGACAGCGCGGCCAAACTCCTGTTCAGCCTTGCGCTCGTCGCCCTTCTCAAGGGCCGCAAGACCGTCCTGTGCGTTCTTGGCGAGTTCGGACTGCTGCACGTAGTTCGCGAGGTGCTCGTTGATCTTGGTCGACAGCTGCAGGTCGGCGGTCCACTTCGCATGAACCAGGCCCTGCCCCACGACGTCGGAGTCGACAACTAGGCTCACGCGCGCAGCCAGTACTTCCCGATCCACGGCCTCGGGGCTGAGCTGCACGCAGACGTGGTAATCGCGGCTCTCGGCGCCGCCCCATGCCCCGGTCGGGTAGTCACCAACGAGAGGACCGGACTGCGTGCGCCGCTGGGTCAGGTCATCGAGCGTGGGCGAGACCTGCTTGACGAACTTGAGCACTGCCTGTTGGGGCGTCCAGATCCTGAGGATGACGTCAGCCACCTGCTTGCCCATGGCCGTTCCCATCATCGCTTCGAAGTCGGCGCTCAGGCCTTCCGGGTCAGGCACGATGTCGACAGTGCCGAGCAGGGCGGTAGAGATCCGGCGCAGTTCGGCCACCTGCCAGTCGGTGCCCACGCCACGACAGTCGCAGCTGAAGACGCCCTCGCACTCCGTGATGGCCGCCCCGAGGTCGCTCTCTGACTCGTGCTCGTCCTTGCCGTCGGTGAGCAGGATCGCGTGCCGGATCGGAGCGGACGACTGAAGGAAGATCTGGCGCGCCAGTCCCAGCCACCGGCCGATCGCGGTTCCGCCACTCGGCTGCAGCCCCGCGACCGCGCGCTTGGCCAGATCCTTCGTCTGCGCACTGGCTGTGACCAGAGTGCCGTTGGGGGGATAGACCGGAAGCGCCTCGTGGGTGCCCTTGACGACGGCGAACGCGACACCGTCCCTGATAACGTCGATGGCCGCGCGCGTTGCCTTTCTGGCATGATCGATCTTGCTTTGCGGTGCGCCCATCGACCCTGAACAGTCAATGATGATCACTTCAGCGGCATCCGTGCCGCCCTGGGCCGCTGGCGGCCCTGTGTCTGGAGATGTCACGGTCACAATCGCATCAACTTGCCGGCCTCCCTCCGGCAGGTATTCGTTCTGGAACACTTCGACGGTGAAGCCCTGCTCACTCACTGGCTCTCCTTGTCTCGGATTCCTGCAGCGCTTGGTGACCGGGGGGGAACGAGGCGATCGCCACCGTCACGTTGTCCATGCCGCCGGCCCGCACCGCGAAATCCACCAGCATCCTGGCCGTGCCGAGCGGGTACGCAGGCGCGGGCGGCAGCGCGAGATCGGCGAGTTCGGTGGCATCGTTGAGGTAATTCCAGAGCCCGTCCGTGCACAGCAGCACGGCACCGGGGCCAGGCGGTACGAAGCGCATCAGGTGCGGTGCCGTATGACTGACGTCCGCGCCGAGCCAGCCGGTCACGATGTGCGCCTGTGGTGAGCTGGAAGCCTCGACGTCGGACAGCATTCCCGCGGAGACCAGCACGGCCGCGAGCGAGTCGTCGCTGGTCAGCTGGCGCGCCGACCGACCCTGCTCGCTGTCGAGCCAATACGCACGGGTATCGCCAAGCCAGCAGACCGTCACCGCGTCAGCCGTGACCACCGCCGACAGGAACGTCGCCGACGGTGCGTCCCCTGTCGCCGGGGATCGGCCCGCAAGTCGCGCCACCGCCGCCTGCGCTGCCTGCACGGCCTCCATCGACGCCGCTGCAGCGTCTCGGCCTTGCAGCGCCGCTGGCTCCAGTACGGCCATTGCGGCATCGGCCGCGGTCCGCGAGGCCTCGTCGCCACGGTCAGAGCCAGAGACTCCGTCGCACACGATGGCAACCGAGACCGGGCCGCTTGCCGCCTCGCCTGCCGCCACCGCCAGTGCGTCCTCGTTCCGGTGATGCCGGATGCCGCGATCCGACACCCCGGCCACCCGGCCCAGGTCAATCTCGACGTGATCGCGATCGGACCGCGCCTTGTCGCTCGGTGCGGCGCTCCCCGCGTCGGGTTGTGTCGCCTCCGGCTCAGCTGATGACGCCATGGCGCTGAGAGCCGCCCCGCATGCCTCACAGAAGTTGTCGTCCGACCACACCGGCTCGCGGCACGACGGGCACAGTCCGGACTGATCGGCTGCCGCGTCCGCGGTCATGACCACGTCCGCGGACGGACCGTGTTCGCCAAGTCGACGAGGGCTATCCGGCGATCTGCATCAGGGACCAGCCTCGCTTGCTCGCGGTAACTCTTCTCGAGGCCGAAGCGAACCGCGCGCTCGGTCGGCTCCACGCCCGGCAGCGAGCTCGCGTCCACGGGCTGGCCGCCGAGCACCCTGGACAGCGCGGCCTGCAGCAGTTCGGTCTTCAGCCGCTCCCCCAGCTCCGGATCGGGCCTGAGCCGGGCGAACTGACGGGTGGCCGCTTGCAGTTCGGGCCCCGATACCCAGTCCTGGCCCGCGAGCGGACGGAGGCGCATTCGCAATGCTGCAACCTGAGCCGAGAGGTACTGGCTTGACGTCAACGGAACCGCGCTCAGCGCGCCGACCGCGCCGCCGATGTCGCCGGCCTTCGCTCGGACCCGGGCCAGGCCGAACGCTGCGCTCACGAACGAGCGGTCGACGGTCCAGACGACCGACAGGAACCGCGCCGCCTTCGCGTACTCCCCGGCGGACTCGGCCGTAAGCCCGAGCGCAAGCTTGGGCGCAAGTTCGCCGGGCAGTACGTCGAGCACCGCCTCGAATCTGGCGCCGGCCCGATCGGGGTCAGCGTTTGCCAGCGCGAGCAAGCCCTGGTACCAGGTGATCCGCCAGTCAGCAGGACGGCGTGCTGCGACATAATCAAGCGGAGCCTGCGCGGCTGAGAGGTCGCCGCTCACGATGACGGCCCTGGCCAGCGCCAGCCGGGCCTCGATCGACTCAGCCACCTCCGGTGGCGCGCCCAGCCCTGTGTCGACCGCCGCGACGAGAACGCTGATCAGTTGCTCGGGTTCAAGTGTGCTGAGCGTGGCCAGGAAACCGGCCGCCGGATCGCTGCTATCGACCACGGGTACGGGTAGCCCTGACACGACCTCGGCCGGCGAGGGTGCGCCCTGTTCCGCGCCGGTGGCCGGCGCGCCTATCGCATGAGCTTCGGCGCTAAACAGGGTCGAGTACGCGGGGTGCGGCTCCCCTGACGCAACCGATACGACCTCCCTGAGGACGCCGGTGAGCTGCTCGCCCATCTCGCCAGCGGAGGCGAAGCGCTGGCCTGGCTCCGGGTTGGTCGCACGGCGGAGCGCTCGCGCGTACGAGTCGTTCGCCGCCAGAACCGGCACCGTGGCCGGGTCGGGCAGGCTGTGCATGTACGTACTCTGGAAGCCCGCGAACTCGAAGGTCAGCACGGCTAGGGTGCGGCCAACGGTGTAGAGATCGGACGAGGGCGACGGACCAAGCGTGGCGATCTCGGGTGCCTGAAATCCCTCCGTGCCGAGAATCGGGCTCTCCTCATCGTCGATCCGCCTGACGCCGCCCATGTCGATGAGCTGGAGTTGCTCCTCGGTCTGCATCACGTTGTCCGGCTTGAAGTCGCAGTACACCAGCCCACGGTTATGGAGGTAGCCGAGCGCGGGCAGCACCTCGATCGCATACGCCAGGGCGTCAGCCAGCGGCAGCGGCTGTCCCATGGCTGTGCGCCGGTCAAGCAGGATCTCGCGAAGCGAGCGCCCGCCGACGTATTCCATGACGATGTACCCGGTCAGCGCGCCGGACCGGCTGTCCGGGTGCTGGACGAAGTTGTAGACGTCGACGATGTTCGGATGCTTCACCTCGGCAAGGAACCGGCGCTCGGCGACGGCGGCTTCCTGCGCCGCGCTGTCCCCGCTGTTGAGCAGGCCCTTGAGGACAACCGGGCGGCGGTCGAGATGGTGGTCAACTCCCAGGTAGATCCAGCCCATGCCGCCGTGGGCGAGACAGCCGAGTACCTCGTACTGCCCGTACACCATCTCGCCGGGTGCGAGCTTGGGCGAGAAGGAGAACTGCGCCCGGCAATGCGGGCAGAAGCCGTCCGTCAGCCCTGGTCTGCCGTCGCGACTGCGCCCCACTGGGTGACTGCAGGCGCCGCAGAACCTCTTGCTCTCCGGTACCTGCGGGTCGGCCATGAGCGCGCTGACCGGGTCACGCTCCGGTATCGGCGTTATCTCGACCAGTCCCGCGCCGAGATGTCCTCGGGATATGCGCACAGACAGCGCGACGCCGGCGGTTCCCGTGGTGACCGAGCTTGCGCTCGCCGTCCCCGAGCTAGCCGCTCCCGGTCCTGGCGATACCGGCCCGCTCGGTCCTGCACCGGTCTGACTGCCGCTGGACGGACCGGCAGACTGCTCGACAGGCATCAGCCCGCAGACGTTGCAGTACCCGTCCTGGATCGTCCCCGTGCAGCCCGGCCGTCTGCACTCCGGCTCGGCGATGTCTGGCGGCGCTCCTGTCGTGGTCATGACCGTCCTCCTGCCGCAGCGAGCTGGAGCACCGCCCGCTGGTAACTGGTCACTGCGCTGGCCGCCGCGGCGATGTCACACGGGGCCGTCCACAGCATGTCGCGCGCGTGCTCGTACAGGGCCGTCAGGTGCTCGTCCTCTGCGGATCCGAGTGCCGCCGCCTTCGCCTTATACGCATCGAGAAGGCCGCGCATCTCGTCCCGCCGCTCTAGTCCGGCCGCGGCCGCCGCATGCGCGTCGCGATAGCGGCGCTGCGCCGCCGCGACGTCCTGCTCCAGCGCGTCCAGCTCCGCGCCGAGCTGGCCCCAGCGCGCTGCTTGCTGCAGTTTCGGCAGCCCGGCGACCCGGCCGGCGAGCTCGCTTGGAGTCTCCAGCGACTGGACTTCAGGGTCCGCGATCCTGACCGCAGCCCGGTGCTGCGCCGCCACGGCATCCTGCCACGCCGTGGTGGCGGTCGCCACGGCCCTCGCGACCGTGGCGATCCTCCGGCCACTGTCGGTGCGCAGCCGGTCTAGCTCGTCCGCTCGCGCCGACACCGCGGTGACCTGCTGCCGCAAGCGCGCCACCGCGGCTAGGCCGGGATTCCCCTGGTCTGCGGCCGGGCCGAGTACGAGCGGGTCGGTGTTCAGGGTCTGCCGCAGCTGGTCAAGATTCGCTCGTGCCACAGCGGTAGCGCTGACCAGGTCCGGATCGGCCAGCCCGCTCGACTTGCGCTCGGCCAGGTCCAAAGCCGCGCCGGCTTCCTGCAGGCCGTCGGCGACCTGGTTCCAGATGGCCTCGGCTTCGCCGCAGATAGCCGCGACCCTGGCGTAGACGCGCTGCATCGCCGACAGCGCCGCGGTAACCGTGATGTCGGTGGTCGGGCCGGCCGTCAGCTCGCGCTGGCCGAGCGGCGCGGATGCAATGGCAAGCCGCACGGACGGGCCGCCGAGCAGCCGGTTGATCTCGGCAATCTTGACCGCCGATCCCCGGCCGATGTCTGCCGCCAGTTCGGCCGCCCTGGCCACGACGGTCGAGTAGGCGTTGAACGTCTCCCACAAGTTAGTGAACTCGGCATTGGCGGCGCCCCACTGCTGCTGCGTTCTGCCCGTGAGCTTGGCCCCGGCCAGCAGCCGCTTGCCGAAGCTGGCATCCAGGGCAAGCAGGTTGGTTTGGATGTTGTCGCGCTCGGCCGCGGCCGCGGCGGCGGCTGCGGCCGCCTGCTCCCTGGTCATCAGCGCGCCCACGGGGTTTACCCGTACTCTCGCAGTCGCAGGACGAGTCCCCATGCGCATCCGCTGGCCATCACCAACGCCGCGAGCACTACTGCTACCTCCAGGCCGGTAAACGCGTTCGCGCCAGCCGTCGCGCCGGCCGAGAACACCGCCTGGTCGTCAGTTATGGCCCCGCCCAGGTCAGACTCCAGCCTGGTGAATGCGACCGCCGAACTGCCCGGCCCGGTCCCGATCACCAGGCCCGTTTCTGCCGCATAGTCGGCAGCGACGTCGAGGCTGAACACCTGCCTGCCTGAGGCATACCAGGTGTGCGCATCGGCCTCTGCGGCGGCGATCGGCTGCGCGGCCTTGCTGCCCTGACTGGCCGCGGCGGCCGCGGTCAGCAGCGTGCCGGCACCGGGGCCGACCTGGCGGCTGGCGGCTTCGAAGTCGCCGGAGAACGAGGTGCTGCCGCTCCGGGAGATCAGGTTGAGTATCTCGTCACCCCTCGCCTCCTGGACATTGACCGAGGCCTGAGCCAGCTCCTGGGCGGGCACCGATCCGTGCGCCTCGGCGCCTTGCAGGTCCGAGCGCGCGACAAGGAACGAGACGAGCAGCCAGACAGCGCCGATTGTCAGGGCCAGCGACGCCCCCAGCAGGCCGATGTTGAAGGTCCGCCGGGTGCGCCGGGACAGCCAGCGCTGTGCCTGGTACAGACCGAAGGCCAGGCAAACGAAGATCACTAGCACGACCACAAACCATGGCAGGCCAGCTGCCTGTGCGCTGCGGGCCGCCAAGTCAGCGTTGGCCTGGCCGAAGACGGCCCGCGCCGCGGGCAGCAGGTCCAGGTGCATCTGCTCGGAGGCGACCTGCATGAACGACCCGCCCATCAGCTGGTAGCCGAGGGCGTAATCGGCCTGTGCCTCGGCTACATAACCGGTGTAGACGGGCAGGTCGGTAGCGATGATCTGCAGGCTGGCGGCTAGCCGTCGCCCGTCCGGAGCCGCGGCCGCGCTCAGGGCGGACAGGTCGGCACCTGCCTGCGCGATGTCAGCCTGGTAGCGCCGGCGCGTCGGGAGGGGTTGGCGCGGGCCGGACAGGAATGCCGTCGTCGCGGTGACGTCCGCGTCGGACAGCGACTGGTACAGCTGGCGCGCCTCGACGCTGACCGGCTCGTTGACGCTTACGACGGCCGCTGCGGCGCCAGCGTGCTGGCTGACCGTCCAGGCGCTCACCGCGCCCCAGGCCAGCGCGGCCACGACCAGCGCGACCATGGCCAGGGTTATAAGCCTTGGCGTGCTCGCTCGCCAGCGCGGCGGCACGACGTGTCCGGCCAGCGGCCTGCGTGGTCCGGACGCGCGAGGCTGCGCGGCGGGCGAGGTGGTTGTGGCGGCCATCAGCGGATGCTCGCGATCTGCGCGTCAGCCAGCGTCACGACGTCAGCCGGGAGCGGCTCGAACCGCACCTGGTCGAGGAAGCGGGCGGAGTTGCCGGTCGTCATCGCCCAGTGCAGGAATGCCTTCAGATCGCGCGCCCTGACGGCCGAGGGCTGCACGCTGGACACGATGGCGTACTCGTAGTTGACGATCGGATAGCCGGTCGCGGCCGGGCCGTTGACCATCGAGATCGTCTCGTTAGCCGGGAGCAGCGACACGACGCTGGAGGCCGCAGCGCTGATCGAGCCGGCGGTCGGCAGCTCGAAGTTCCCGCTGGCGTTGCGGAGCTGCGCTTCGCCGAGCCCGGCCGCCAGCGCCTGGGTCAGGTAGCTGATGCCGATGTAGGCCACGCAGCCGGGCGTTGCCCGGCAGCCGGCGACCATGCCGCTGTTCCCTTCCTCGGCCAGCGCTCCGCTGACGTGCGGCCAGGCGACCGTGGTGCCGTAGCCGATGGCACCGTTCCACGCCGGGTCGCTCGTGGCCAGGTAGCTGCTGAACAGGAACGTGTCACCAGAGCTTTCCGCCCGGTGAAGCGGGACCACCCTGATCGCCGGCAGGCGTACGCCCGGATTGAGACTGGCAATCGCCTGGTCGTTCCACGAGGTGATCGACCCGGAATACATCCCCGCGAGCACCGAGCCGGTCAGCTGGAGGTGGACGCCGGGCGCGAGGCCGGGAAGGTTGTAGTCGACCTGCTGGGCGGAGATGGCCAGCGGGATGTTGAGGAGCCTGGGGTCGCTGACGAGGTTGCCGCTTGACAGGTACGCGTCGGAGGCGCCGATGGTCGCCGTGCCATCCGACGCGGCGGTGATGCCTGCCCCCGAACCGGTCTCGGCTGTGGAGATCGTCACCTGGGGAAACAGCTGATGGTAAGCCGATGCCCACGACCGCAGCAGCGGGAACAGCAGCGTGCTGCCGGTCTCCGGGAGGCTGACAGCCGACGCCGCGGGCGCGCCTGGCAGCCCGCCCGCGCTGGCGGACGGCTGGGGTAATGCCGGGGAAGTGGCCGTCGTGCAGCCGGTGGCCAGAACGGCCAGGACCGCCGCCGCTACCGCAGGCAGGCCCAGCGCACGCAGGCGCTGCGCGGACAGCCGTCGCGAAGCCGACGCCACTCGAAACCCCTTAACCCCCGGACCGCCTACCGCCCGACTGACAGCGCAAGGGACGCGTGGCAATATGCCATCAGATTCGCCGATCCCGCGCAACTGCGTCACCGGCCGCCAGTCCCGCAGCCGGCCGGCACCGGACGCAGGCCTGAGCCTCCGGCTCCCTGCGCCGATGCCCACGGCAGGTTCTTACGGGCTGCCCGGCTGGAACCTGGCCGGGTCGAACGGAGTCAGGTCCATCGGGGGCTGCTGGCCGAGCGCCAGCGCCGCCGCCGCGAGCCCGGTCCACGGGCCCGCGGTCAGCCCTTCCGGGCCGTTGCCGGCGGCGACGACGAGGCCGTCGGTCAGCTTGCCGATCACCGGGCGTCCGTCGCTCGTGGCGGGCCGGAAGCCGATCCTGGTCTCAAGCAGCGTGGCCTCGGCCAGGCCGGGAGCCACGTCCATGGCCTTGGCCAGCATCTCGCCGACGCCGCCAACGGTAGCGCGGTAATCAAAGCCGGCCTGCTCGCGCGTCGCGCCGAACACGACACGGGAGCCGGGGAACGCGAGCAGGTACGGATCGGCGGGCGGCAGGATGACGGGCCAGCTTCCGGTGTCCGCGTCCGGTATCTCGACGTGAATGATCTGGCCCCGCTGCGGGCTGACCGGCAACTGCCAGCCCACCTGCGCGCAGACCTGCCCAGTCCATGCCCCCGCGGCCACGACGACGGCATCGGCGGCCACGCTCTGCTGGCCGACGGTCACGCCCGTGACCTTGCTCCCGGCGTGATCGAGCATGGCCGCGCCGTTCATCCGGCTCGCGCCATAGGAGGTCGCGGCCGCGAGCAGGCTGTCCCGGATCTGGCGGCCGTCGACCCGGCCTGCGCCGCTGATCCAGACCCCGGCCAGGCCCGCCGCCAGGGGCGGGAACAGCCGCTTCGGCTCGCCCGGCCCGACCAGCTCGATCTCACCAATCTCAGGCCGGTCCGCCCGGATCGACCGCATCGTCCCGGCGAGGTACCCGAGCCGCTCGGCGTCCTCGCTGACGCGCAGCGCGCCGACACGGGCATAGCTGGTCTCGGCGTGGCCGTCCTCGGCCAGCATGCCGAGTAGCTCCGGGTAGTATTGCGCGCCGTCGGCGGCCAGCTGGTAGGCGGGATCATCGCCGCGATCATTCCATGGGCAGATGATCCCGGCGCCGGCATTGGTCGCCGGCCCTGGCCAGCCGGCCTCGACCACGACCACCGAGACCCCCTGGCGGGCCAAGTGGTAGGCGACGCTGGCGGCCACGATGCCGCCGCCGACAACAACGATCCTGGTGCTGGCGCTCATGCGCTAATACCTACCAGGCGCGAGGTCAGACGGCTCGCAGCGGTCTGCCGGTCGGGGCGAACCCCGATCCGTCGGACCCAGGCATCAGGGTCACTTGGGTGCGCTTCCCGATACCCGGCCTGACCTGGGTCCAGCACGGTAGAATCCATGCTTCCCCTCGTCTCGGGCTCTCCGATCCTCCAGGCTCGCTCGTACCAAGATTTCATTAACTTTAGTGAAAGTGACGAAATATATATATTTACGACCGCTAGGCTCGCCGATCGCCAGCCGCGCTCCCGGGACGGTCGCACTCCCGCGGGCTATCCCAGAAGGAGCTACTAGCGTGCCGACGAGCGAGCGGGCATCCCTGCCCGCGCAGAGCGGCGAGCCCGGCGAGGGCCGACCGCGGTTCAGCGTCGTGGTACCTGCCTACAACGAGGCGAAATTCCTCGGCGGCTGCCTCGATTCTCTCCGGGCTCAGGACTTCCCCGGGCCGTACGAGGTAATCGTGGTGGACAATAACAGCACGGACGGCACGGGCGACCTGGCTCGCTCTCGCGGCGTGACCGTCGTGCACGAGCCCAGAGCCGGCGTCTGCTCGGCCCGGCAGTCCGGTACGTCTGCCGCCAGCGGCGAGATCGTTGTCTCGACCGACGCCGACACGGTGTTCAGCCCGGGCTGGCTGTCCCGGATCGACCAGGCCTTCCGAGAGGATCCCGGCCGAGTGGCAGTGGCCGGCCCTTGCCGCTTCGTGGACCCGCCGTGGTGGGGCCGCATCTACACCGGGGTGCTGTTCGGCGTCGTCAGCCTGGTCGCGCGGATCACGGGCCGGATCCTGTACGTCACCGCCACCAACATTGCCTTCCGCAAGAGCGAGTGGACGGGCTATGACGTCGAGGCGACTCAGGGCGGCGACGAACTCGGCCTGCTCAGGAGGCTGCGGTCGCGCGGCCCTGTCGCGTTCGTCCGCGGCAACCCGACGTTTACCTCGTCCCGGCGGCTGGACCGCGGGCTTGCCTACAACATCCTGGTGACCTGCCTGTACTACTACGTGCTCGGCTACGCCCTGAACCGGCTGACCGGTCGCCAGGTGATCGGGATGGCTCCCGCGTTCCGGGCCAAGGCCGCCAGCCAAGGGAAGATCCGCGGCAAGGCGCGGGAGGTCGCGAGGCTCAGCTTCGGGCTGGCTTTCTTCCTGCTTTTCGGTGACCTGGCCCTGCACCTGGTCGAGGCGACATGGTGACCGCTGCCGCGGGTGCCGCCGCGGCCGCTGCCGCCGCGGCCGGAGCCGGCTACTGGTTCTGCATGTCGCCATACTCCCAGGCTCTCGGCGCCTTCCCTTACCGGGGGACGGGCAAGGAGAGGGTTGTCGCCCTCACCTTCGACGACGGCCCGAACGAGCCCTACACCTCCCAGATCGCCGACTTCCTCGCGGACCGGCAGATCCGCGCAACGTTCTTCCAGGTCGGGCGGGCCGTGCTGCGCTACCGGGAAGTATCGAGGCGGCTCCTCGCCGACGGGCACGTGATCGGCAACCACAGCTTCACGCACGAGTTCACCAACTGCCTGAGTTCCCGCGCCCTCGCCGACGAGGTGCGGATGGGGCAGGCCGCCCTGGCCACGATCGGCGTGCGGCCGGCCCTGTACCGGCCGCCTTGGCTGCTGCGCATCCCCGGGCTACGCGGCGTGCTGGCCGAGCACGGGCTGCGGCCGGTGTCCGGGGAGTTCTGCCACCCGCTCGAAGTGTTCCAGCCGCGCGCGCGGCTCATCGCGAATGGCGTGCTCGCGAAAGCAAGGCCGGGCTCGATCGTGATCTTCCACGACGGCCACGACGGCCACGAAGGTAACCGCGCCAGCACCGTGGCCGCCGCCCGGATTGTCGTGAACCAGCTGACCCTGGACGGTTACCGCTTCGTCACCGTGGACGAGCTACTGGGTATTCCCGCCTATCAGGCGCCGCCTGGCCCGCCGGGACGAGAGACGCCATTCCCTGCAGGTCGACGCAGTGCATGTCCTGCCGCCTGACCACGACCATGAGGACGTGGGTGCACGTGGGGCAGCGCATGACGGCACCAGGTCCCCGCAGATAGGCAGCGGTCTCGGCCACCAGCGCCGCGGTGCCGCAGTGCCCGCACGTTTCGACCGCGGTTGTCATCTCGACGCCGAAGATCTCCTGCAGCAGCCCGCCCATCGCGTTCCCGTCCAGGTCGTCCATCACGTGCCTCCAATCCCGCCGAACCGCTCGGTTTTCACCCGCTGGGCCGGGTAGCCGAGACTGACGAGGCTGCTGGCCACCGTCTCGACGAACGGGGTCGGACCACAGACGTACGCGAGCGCCTGCTGGTCCGGGTGCCAGGCCACCTCCGCGAGCATGGACTTGTCCACCCGGCCCCGGTGCCCGGTCCAGCCCTGGGGCTGCTGCCGGGTGAGCGTATAGACCACCTCGACGCCAGCCTCCTCCTGGCCGAGTTCATCGCGGTAGATCACGTCGGCCTGCGACCGCGCCGAGTACAGCAGCCGGACCGGCACGGTGCTGCCGAGGTGGCTGCGGTGCCGCAGTATCGACCGGAACGGGACGACGCCCGATCCTCCGGCGACGAGCATCAGCGGCGTGACCGAGTCGTCGCCCTCCCAGACGAAATAACCGCCGATCGGGCCGCGTATCTCAAGCTCATCGCCGGGCCGCAGTTCCTCGGTCAGGTACGGCGAAACCTCGCCGTCCGCCAGCCGCTCGACCGTCAGCGCGACGGGCTCGCCCGGTGCCGAGGCGATCGAGTAGGACCGCTCCGCGCGATAACCGTCCTCGGCTGTCAGCCGCACGTCCAGGTGCTGGCCCGCCCGGTGGCCGGCCCAGTCCGGCGCCTGAAGTGCGATCGTGCGGACCGAGGCAGTCTCATCCATGACCGACGTGACGGTGGCTATCTGCCACGTCAGTCGCCCGCGTACCGCTGTTCCCGCCATGGGTCCCCGTACATGTTGTAGCCGTAGGTCTCCCAGAATCCCGGCACGTCCTTGTCCATCAGTTCCAGGCCGCGAACCCACTTCGCGCTCTTCCAGAAGTACAGGTGCGGGACCAGAAGCCGCGCCGGCCCGCCGTGCTCGGGAGCAAGCGGGGCGCCGTCGAAATCGAAAGCCACCCACGCCTGGCCGGACGTCACATCCGCAAGGGGCAGGTTTGTGGTGTATCCGCCATCACAGAACGCCAGCACATACCGGGCATTGTGCTCGACCTGGGCCAGCAGCGTGTCCACCGAAACCGCCCGCCATCTGGTGTCGAGTTTCGACCAGCGAGTCACGCAGTGGATGTCGGCGGTGACGTCCTCGGTGGGCAGGTCCTGCAGCTCCGCCCAGCTCCAGGACATGGTCGTGTCGCCACCCTGGCGGATCGCGAACGACCACTTCTCCAGCGGCGTACGCGGCGTCGGACCGGCCGACAGCACAGGGAAGTCCTCGGTGACATACTGCCCGGGCGGGACCCGGCCGGCCTGCTCCGGTGGCTCCCGGCGACGGCCGTGGAAGCCTCGCGATATCGGACTCATCCGACCATCATGCCCGTCGGCTGCCGCTTCTACGCGCCCCGGCTCCGTGTGCACGATTTGGGGAACGAGGGGTGGCCCCAGGCATGCGGACACCGCCAGGCGCGGTCACGCCTCGTTCCGCTGTAAAGAGCCTCGGGTAAGAAGCTCCCCGCCTGGGCCCGGACCGAGGTAGCGCCTGTCCGCGCAGGCGCGCACGTAAGGTGACAGGCATGCGAATTGACGTGCATGCGCACTACTGGACCGACGACTACCTCGATCTGGTGGCCAAGCTCGGCAAAACCGATACCGGCACGCAGCGCGGAATCGGTGCCGGCGGCGGAGCGGAACTCGACGAGCGGCTGAGGCTGATGGACCGGGCGGGAGTGGGCATGCAGGTGCTTTCGGCCGCTCCGCAGCTGCCCTATGGCTCCGGCCCGCAGCAAGCCCAGGCCGTCGCTCGCTTCGTCAACGACCAGTACGCCGAGTTGGTCAGCAGCTATCACGATCGCTTTCGCGCGTTCGCCGCGACGCCCATGCCGTACGTCGATGAGTCGATTGCCGAGATGAGCCGGGCGCTAGACGAGCTGGGCATGGTCGGGGTGGTCATGAACACGACCGTCCTCGGACAGGCGCTGGTCGATCCCAGCTTCGAGCCCGTCTTTGCCGAACTCGACCGGCGCGGCGCGGTGCTGTACCTGCATCCGGCGGGAAACTCGGCATGTACGCCGCTGATCAAGGATTTCAGCCTGACCTGGATGGTCGGCGCACCGCTGGAGGACACCATCTCCGCAATGCAGCTGATCACCCGCGGGATCCCGTCCCGGTATCCGAAAATCAAGATCATCAACTCGCATCTGGGCGGCGCCTTGCCCATGCTGCTACAGCGAGCCGACGACCAGTACGCATGGGAGTACCCGCCCACCCCCGAGGCGCCTAGCGTGGCCGCGCGACGCATGTGGTACGACACTGTCGGCCACGGGCACGTCCCGGCGCTGCGCTGCGCTGTGGAATCATTCGGCGCTGACCGGCTGGTCCTGGGCACCGATTTCCCGTACGAGGCCGGAGACGTCTTCGTCCGCGCCATCGACTACATCTCCGCGTCAGGCATACCCGCCGACCAGGCGGAGGCCATCCTTGAGCGCAACGCGATGGACCTGCTGGGAGTCGGGTCTGGCGGGTGAAGACCCGAACGCGGTTGATTTTGCACCTCATGGCAAACTGCCGGGAATGCTCATCGTTGTTGCCGGCCTACCGGGATCAGGCAAGAGCACGCTAGCCCTCGATCTCGGGCGAGCGCTGAGCTGCGCGGTGCTCGGAGTGGATCAGGCTGAAGCGGCCATGTGGCGGGCAGGGGTGAGCCCGTCCGGACCGACACACCACGCCGCTTACCTGGTCGTCGGCGCTCTTGCCGCGGAGCAACTCGCGCTTGGACACGATGTCATTGTCGATGCCGTTAACGGACCCGAGCCGGCGCGTGCTCAGTGGCGAGATCTCGCGGCGCAGATGGGAGCCGGCCTGAGGTTCATCGTCGTCGACTGCAGCGACGATCGCATCTTCCGAGACCGACTTAAACGCAGGGTCCGGCATATCGAGGGGTATCCAGAACCTACCTGGGAGGGTGTCCTCAGGCGCCGCGCTGAGTTTCCGCCGTGGACCGACGCGCGGTTGTCAGTCGACTCTGTCAACTCGCGCGAGACTAACCTGCAGGCCGCCCTCGAGTACCTGTCGGGCGCGCAGTCTCGAGCCGGACACTGAGATCGCCTCGGCCACCTCGACGTCGGCGCCTGGGCCTCCGGTTCAGCCCATCTGAGCGGCTGCCGTCCGGACGGCCTGGTCTATGTCCTGAGGGCTGACGTCCAGCTGCCTGGCGACGTGCTTTTCGGCCTTCAGCGCCGCCTTGTCCAGAGCCCGCTCAAGCTGGCTTTCGCCGACCACGACCAGCGCCGCCTGCCCGTCGTCGATAACCTCGCCGAGCTCCTTGACGTCGGCACGGGACATGCCCCGCCACATGTGCCCGGCGACTCCCCCGACGGCCGCGCCGACCAGGGCGGTACCGATGACCGCAGGCGGGAACAAGATACCTATCGCCGCACCTGCGGCCGCGCCGCCCCAGGCCCCGTGCCGGGTGGCCATCTCGTCCTTGTTCACGTGCACCTTTCCGTCGTCCTTGGTGACGACGGCGGCGTCGTATGTCCCGACCGCGCCGAGTGAGTGCAGGTCCTTGACGATCTCGTAGTCGTCGCGGGCCTCCGCCTCGCCTGGATAGGTAGCGACATAGATGAAGACCGACTCCGGCTTTGCCATGGCCGTGTTTCCCTCCCGGATGCCAGGTGCCTGATCGCTAGTACCACCAGGTTGCCTGCCGGCGAGGCTTCGGCACATCACCCCCGCAGAAGGATGACCGGCCGCTTGCGTTCCAGCCCAGCGGACATACATCTCGAACCGGGCGTGCCCGTCCCTACCGGAAATCACGCCCCGCTTCAGGCGAGGCCGGGCCCTCGGCGACTGAGTCCACGCGATGCACAGCTGGCCGGCTGACGTACCGGACGCGTGATAATTGGGAACCACGGGTGCCGACGGGAAGGGACGATGGTCGACCTGAGCGGATCAGGAATCTCGGCATATGAGCCGCAGCGTTAGCGCCACGGTTACTCGCTCATGCCCATGCCGAACTTGACGCTGGTGGCAGAGGGAGACCTGCCGACCGGCGAACATTGGCTACTTAAGGTCGGGGGAACCGCCGATGACTACTACACCCTCGTAGAGACCGTGCACGTCGATGGACACCGCGACGAGGGCGGAATGGGTGGCCCCCTGCTTCATAGCGGTCAGTACCTCAACATCTACACGGGCGGGAGTGACGAAGGTCTGCGGCGTCTGATCGTCCGGTCCGACTCCCAGGTCCAACGGTTGCGCGTGGAACTGGATACGGGCGAGCGGCTTGAGTTGCGGCCCGTCGCGACCGACTCAACCACGGAACTTACGTTCTTCGTTGCCCTGCTTCCGTGGGCGGTCTGCCCGTTGACGGTCGAAGGGCTCGACCACGATGGCCACGTTCTGGCTGCGTCCAGGCTGAGAAATGTCGCGCGGCCACCACGGAACGGGCATTAGAGGGTGAGTTTCCGGCTGGCGGCATATGCGATATGCATCGAGGACGGCCGGGTCCTGCTCGCCCATTACGTGCCACCGAGCGGCGAGAACACCTGGACTCTTCCTGGCGGCCGGGTCGAGCACGCGGAGGACCCGTTCGATGCCGTGACCAGGGAGGTCGCTGAGGAGACCGGCTACGACTCAGTGGTCGAGCGTCTGCTTGGCGTGGACTCAAGGGTGATTCCCGCAGCCGAGCGCCTGATCAGCGGCCCTGACCACCACAATGTCGGTATCTTCTACCAGGTCCGTATCACCGGCGGCCAACTGCGGCCGGAGCCGAACGGCGAAACTGCCGAGTCGGTCTGGACTCCGATCCGCGACGTCGCTTGCCTCCGCCGGTCATCGCTGGTCGACGTCGGCCTCGCCCTGGCGCGGACCGTTCCGGCAACCGGTCACGTGGCTTCCGTCCCGGTCGGCGGGCTCATCCAGCACTGATGCCACCGCTCACTCGCCTAGCTTGTAAGCCCAGGTGCGAGTATCACTGGGCGCCCGTCAGTACGTTGGCGCACGTGCGTCGGGCGTGTGGTCAGGTCAGGGCGGAACTTCCGTCAGGCAGCCTTGGATGGCCTGCTCGGCGGGGCTGGAAGACGCGACCGGAAGGCCGGGCAGCCGGTACTCGCCAAGCAGCACAACGGATGGCTGCGCCATGACTCGGGGGACCTGGCCGCGGTGCGGCCACGAAGCAGCGTGGACGAGCAGCTGGTGGCACAGGTACACGTCTCCGGCCCGCCCAGTGGCCAGGACCGTAGGCCGGTGCGCGCTGGCCTGATCAATCCGCTGCCACATCGCCTCGTCCTGCTCAAGCCCTTCATCCCCTGCGGGCGCCAGGATCCGCGCGACATCCCGGTGCGATCCCCGGCGCAGCCGGGTCGGCGCGCTGTCGTCGTCCACGTCGCTGAACAGGAACAGGGCCAGCAGCCCGCCGCCGCGTGCGCGAACGTTGGTGCGGCGGCTCCCGTCTGGTCCCGCATATCCGCCGTCGAGGTGCCACCCCGCGTCTCCGGGGTCCTCTTCGCTCGGGAACCGTACCGGGATCGTTCCGCCGACGCCTTGGCGACGCCACCACCGGCCGGGACCAAGCAGCTGGTCACACGCTTCCTGCAGCGGCCGCGCAGTCCCCGCGTCGACGAACGGCCCACCTTCCGGACAGGACACCCGCACCACCGGAGACGTCCAGGTCGACCGGTCGTCGCGGCGGACGCCGTGTTTTTCGATTTCGGACCAGATGACGTCGTGGCACGCCCGTGCGACCTCGGCTGGCATCGCGCCCCGGACCGCTATGTAGCCGTCAGCTATGAACGCGGCGACATCCTTCTCGCTGAGCACGCAGTCATGGTTCCCGCTGCCGCGCCCGCCGGCAACCGAATAATCCCGTGACCCCTACGGCTTAGTTCGCTGACCCCTCGGCGCTCGAAACTTCGCTGATCCGCGTAGCTGGTGTTCGCGACGATCGGCCTGTGAGCATGGTCACGCTCCCTCGCCCGCATTTCGGTGCTGTTCGCTCGGCCGTGAGCTGTCCGGTCGGCGCTGTCGGGCAGCTTCTTGCGCCTGGTCGGCTATGCGTTCTGCCGCCTTAGTGCGGGCGTCGTTGGCGGCGAGCATCTCCTCAGTCACTGCCGACCAGAGCACCTCGCGAGCCTCATCCAGAGCGCTGGAGGACGGCGGGTCGACTTGACCGACCGCGCTGACCAATCTCGCGAGGTCAAGGTCTTCTCGGTCCGGATTCACTTCGCACCTCAGCTTCATTCGCATCTGCTTCGGCCACCATCTCGCGCAAAGTCGCGCGTGCCCGGTGCAGACGGCTGCGAGCCGTCCCTGGCGGGATGCTGAGCGCGACTGCGGCCTCCGCAGGAGTCATCTGCTCCCACGCCACCAGCAACAGCACATCGCGCTCAGCCGATGGAAGTTTCCTCACCGCCGAAATCAGCGCCCGTGCCCTGGCGGCTGAGTCGAGGCGGTCAGTGACCTCATCCCACGGATCAAGTGTTTCCTCGGGCGTGTCCAGATTCATGTTCCGGCCAGTTCTCCAATGTGGCTCGCAGGACATTTCGGGCGATGCCATAGAGCCAGGGTCGCGCGTCGTCGTGGCTGGTGTCATAACTATGCCGGGCTCCGAATGCTCGTACCCAAACCTCGCCAAGCAGGTCGTCGGCGACCTGGCTTCCGGCGCGCCGGGAGAGATACCCGTGAATAGCGACCTCGTGACGCTGAACAATCTCGACGAAGGCCTCGGGCGTTCCGCCCAGCGACCGTCCGATCAGCGTGCTGTCTGTCACGTCAGTCCTCAGTGCGTGTCACTACGACGCTGACCATCGCACTGCGAAGCGGACATGCGGCCGATCGATGACGATGCTTTCGCCTCCGATCGCCTGCGGCGTTTCCGTGAGCCAGGCACTCAGTTCCAGATCTTTGGCGCCCGGCCGGCCTAGCTGGTCCCACACGGCAGCTTGCCGGGCTAGATGTTTCGCGAGGCCTGCACCGCCAGGACCGTAACCCCGTGTGGTGATCTCGAATGGCCCCGGCCCTGCTCCAGGGGTGAACGCTGCGACGCCAAGTTCTCCCGCGGGGCCGACCTGGGCTAGCCCGCCGAGCGGCATCAGAGCGGCAATTCGCTGCTGGCTGGGGCTGGCGCGGGCTTCATGCCTGCCCATCATGTTCAGACGGGTCAGGCCGGGCTCAGCCAGTGTCAGCCACAGGTCCAGATCAGCAAGCTCGCCGAGGTCAGCGGCTCGGAGTCCGGCAGGCTCTTCGGCCACGGGCCCGGTCAGTGCCTCGTACAACCGGTCTGCGTCGGGTACCGGCCCGTCAACGGCCTGAGCGTGGAGCCCGGGCTGAGGCCCGAGCGCCAGGATTGACTCGGGCCCGGACATGGCACCGGCCATCCTGATGAAACTGCAACGGCAAGCCGACGTGCTTACCAGGTGATCGCCGGCAGACTCCAGTCCAACCGACAGCTGGATTCCCCGGATCGACAGCGGGAGCACGATCCGGCCGCCGGGACCAAGCTGCGCCCACCACGGAGGCGCAAGATCCCACGCACCTGCCGTCACGATGATCCGGTCATACGGAGCGCGATCGGGAACGCCGGACGCGCCGTCTCCGCAGACGACCGTCACGCGGCCATACCCGGCGGCGGCCAAGTTCGCGCGGGCCTGGCCAATCAGCTCGGGGACCATGTCAATAGTCACCACGGATTTCTGGCACCCCACGATGTGCGCAATCAGCGCCGCGTTATAACCAGTACCGGTACCCACCTCCAGCACGCGATGCCCTGGCGCGAGCGCGAGCTGGCTCAGCATGACCGCCATCATCGCTGGCTGAGTAGACGCGCTGACCGGCAGTCCTTCGCCGTCCGACCTGATCACGAAGGCGACGTCGTGGTATGCCTGCGCGGGTTCTATTTCGGGCAGGAACAAGTGCCGAGGAACATCTCGGAAGGCAGCCTCCACCGCGGCATCGGCTCGCCCACCGGCCCGCAGTTGATCCGCCAACTTCGTCCGCGCCGCCGTTACTGGCTCACCGATGGCAGCGGAATCCGGGTCAAAGTCGCCATCAGGTTCCGCGCGACCGCCGCCGGTATCGGTCCCGTGTCTTCGCTCGTGCTGGTTGCCGCCCAGTGCGTTCATATGCTGGTACTCCGTCGGCGCTGCTGTTCACTCCTGTCTTTCTATTGCGGCGAGGCCGCCCTACCGTTCGCAGCCGTCAGCAAAATTCGACGACATCCCACCGTTCCCGGCTCGGTCATATACTCCACCGGCACCGCCCCGAGGAAGCGGCCAGCCTCCGCCTGGACGTCCCGCCGCAGGCGCCGGCCAGGGCGGATACCGCGCCGACGATCCTCTTTCGCAGCAGCGTCGGATAGGACAGGAATACTCGGCTCGCCGCGGCGGCAGTCAGAGGTAGGCCACACCGGTACGAGCGCGGCATGTCCTACCGCGTCTATCCGCAGCTGGCGGATCCCGACTTCAGCAGTGAGGCCGACTCGATTCACCTCGCCTTCGATACACCCGCCGGAGGGTGAGGCAAAACTGGGCTGAGGCCCTTACTGTGATCAGTCAATGGCGGCGCCACCGGACTGCGGCCCTCACTGTGATCAGTCAACGGCGGCGCCACCGGACTGCGGCCCTCGCTGTGATCAGTCAACGGCGGCGCCACCGGACTGCGGCCCTCGCTGTGATCGGTCAACGGCGGCGCGAACGGGCTGCGGCGCTTGGTAAAGGGATGATCGCCTGCTCCGCCTGTTGTCTGGCCATTAAGCCCTGTGTTGGTTCCGCCAGATTCGTCCATATGACCCGCTACTTCTCGGCAGACGCTCTCGGCCCGCCATGATCGCTATACGTCACCTGCTACCACGGTAACTCGGACTAGCTCTCTCTGCGTCCCTGAGGTTCTTGCAGTCACGCCAAAGCCTCGGCGGCGCGTGGCCGGCCAAGACGAGCCGATGAGGATGAGATCAACGGCACCCGACACCGGCTGCCACAAGCGGCGACAGGTCTCGGCGACTACCGTCAGCCCTCCGACAGCCCCGTGCCACGTCGCAAAGTCGGGGCGGCCCGAACGGCGAGCTTGATGAAGATGTCACAGGGAGAGTTGGTTACTCGACGTGGGGGAAGTCACGGAAGACGCCATCGTCGTCGACCGCTTCAGCGAAATCCTCCCAGTCCATGTTGCTGATGTTGAGATTGTTCTCCACGCCCCACAGCTGAGACGGGATGCACCGGAACGGTGTCCTGTCCGCGACCTCGGGGAACTCCGCCAAGGCAACCCACTTGTACTGGAGGTCCACGACCAGGATCGGATGCTCAGGCGACGCGAACGTGACGCTGTCGGCAATGAACAGAACGCTCGGTCCCTCCTCGCCGTCCGCAGGGGCTGCCGCTCTTACGGAGTCCCAGGCAGCACCAGCCCACTCGGGGTCGCTGACCGGCCAGACGTTTGCGCTGAATAGTTCGTCCGCTCCGTACTCGTCCGCGTATTCGCGCGTGGCCTCATCTCGGACCTGCTCCCATGCATTGTCGTCAGTGAAGTCAGTGCGTACGAGAAGCGAGACCCCGCGCGGGAAGGTCGGCATGCTCGGCAGTATTCCACGGTGGGCCCGGCGTTGGACGCCAGTGCGCAGCGTCCCAGCACTGACCAAGGGCTATCCCCAGAGTCGGGCTCACGCGCTGGAAGAAGCTCCCCGGTGAGTGCGGAGAGCTTCAGGGCACGGCTCCTGGCGTCATTGAGTCCACGGACCGCATACGATCCGTTCATGCCTGGGAGGGCCTTGCGGCAGGTGGACGTGGGCGCCGGCGTTCCTGCCGTCGTGCTCGAGGCCGGGCGTAACAATGTGGCCGCGTCCTGGCAGCGGGTCATGCCGCTGCTGGCCCCGCACTGCCGGGTTGTCGGCTACGACCGGGCCGGGCTGGGTGGCAGTGCCCCGGCACCGGATCCGGTGGACATCGGCCGCCAGGTGGGGGACCTGGAATCGATAGTTACCGGAGTGGCGGCGGGCCCGTGCGTCCTGGCGGGGCATAGCTGGGGCGGCATCCTGGTCCAGCTACTGGCCTTCCGCCGACCGGACCTAGTTGCTGGGCTGGTCTTAGTGGACCCCGCGCACGAGCAGATGGCCAACGCTCTTCCCAGGCCCGTCCGGTGGGCGATGCGCATCGCCGGCGCAGGCCGCAGGGATGAGCTACGCGGCGGGGACGCCGCCGCGAGCGCGGCAGTCCTGCGGGAACTGCGCGCCGCTCCCCGGCAGTTTCCAGAAGTGCCCGTTGTGGTCCTGAGCGCCGCGCGTGGCGCCCCCCGACGGTTCCGCGCGCATTGGACCGGCCTGCAGGCAGAGCTCGCCGCGGCGGCCCCGCAGGGACGTCATGTCGTAGTCGAGGGCGCGGGCCATAACATCCCGGGCGATCGGCCCGAACATCCCGGGCGATCGGCCCGACGTCGTAGCTGATGCGATCTTGGAGGTCATCGCCCAAGCACGGGACCAACGACGGCTGGCTTGGCCGGCCTGGTCGAATAGCAAGCGCAGGCCGAGCTGAGTCGACAGACCAGAACCAGGGCTTTCGAATGTGGGCGGGTGGTGGTGGGTTGATCAGGTGGTCTC